>JAZDKG010000072.1:0-58061 GCA_043803205.1 Planctomycetota bacterium | reverse complement strand
GGGGAGACCCAAGGACGAGGAAGGCGCGCAAGAGGCGGAGAAGAAGATCCGGGAGATCGCTCAGAAGCTCAAGGCGGGGGAGGAGACCTTCGAGACGCTCGCCTCCCGCGCGAGCGACGACCTCGAGACCGCAAGCCGCGGCGGCATCGTGGGGTGGATTACGAAGGACATGCCGCTACCGCCCGAGTTCCTCGCGACGGCGTTCTCGCTTGCGAAGGGGACAGTGTCGGAGCCTTTTCGGACGGCGCTGGGATGGCATATCGTAAAGGTGCTGGACGTTCAGGTCGCTCGGGAGCTCGACTTCACCAACGCGACGCTGGCGGGGATCATCCGCAGGATGGTCGTGGGACGGAAGATGGACGCTTACCTCCAGCAGGAGATGGCGAAGGCGCACATAGAGGTCGTCGGGGCGCCGTAGAGGGGCAGACGGTCAGGGATCGGCCTCCGGGGGGGGTCGCCAGCCCCGATCGCGGGCTGCGGTCAGTCCTTGGGAGGGACGTGCACCTCGCTTCGATTCGGACCCCTCTTCTTGGCGACATAGAGTGCCATATCCGCCGCCCGCAGGAGCGGATCCATGAGCGCCTCGGGCACGCTCTCGGGATAGGCCGCCACGCCGCAGCACACCGTAACTTCGCCGCGTTCCCCTCGACTTGAGAAGGACGTCTCGGCCACTCCGAGCCGGAGGCGCTCCACCGTGGCGAGGGCCCCAGCGACATCGGCCCCCCGGAAGATCAGGGCGAACTCATCGCCGCCATATCGCGCCACGATATCCTCCTCCCGCGCGCATCCCCGGAGCGCCTCCGCGAGCCTTTGCAGAACATTGTCGCCGAAGCGGTGTCCGTGCAGATCGTTCAGGAGCTTGAAGCCATCGATATCGACCATTGCGCAGGCGAGGGGAATCCGATGTCTCTTCGCGAAGGCGAGTTCCTCTGTAAGTCTATCCATGAGAAAGCGGTAGTTAAAGAGGCCCGTGAGGTCGTCCGTGATCGACAGAACGTAGGCCCGCTCTTGCGCCAGCTTCATGCGCAGCATGGCTCCGACTCGCGCTAGAAGCTCGGCCTCCACGAAGGGCTTGGTCACATAGTCGTCGGCCCCGGCGCCGAACCCGCTGAGTTTGTTCTCCAGCCCGTCCCTGATGGTAAGCATGATAACCGGAGTGAGCCTCCTCGTGGGATCGGCCTTGATCTCTCGGCATACCTCGAGGCCGTTCTTCTTGGGGAGTGAGACATCCAGGATCACGAGGTCGGGTTGCGAGGCCCGGACGAGTTTGAGCGCTTCCTCCCCGTCGGCGGCCACGGTCACTTCATGTCCTCGACTTTCGAGAAGCAAACGGACCGCCCGGGCCTGGGTGGGACTATCTTCGACGAGCAGGACCTTCGCGCCGGTCAACCTTCCGTTCTCCACGGGCTGGCGACCAAGGCCCCTACGTGAATGGAGATGCAGCACATGGGGTTGCCTCGCCTAGTCAATTGATGCTTCTGGATTTTAGATCGGATACTCTGTTGTCCAACTACAGGCAAATCCCAAGGGGAATCCTGCCTTGCCAGGGGACTCGGGGAAGGTCCGAAACGATCGCCGTCACGGTTTGCCGTCAGGCGGAGGAGGGGATTCTTCGAAAGGACGAAACGACGCGGGAGAGGAAGGCGCAAAGGGAGCGGGTGAGTGACCCGAGGCGGGAGAGGGCTTGGGCGGCGTTCTTCCCGAAGTCCCCGTCGGGATCCATCCGGACGGCGGCGCGCAGGTGCTTTCTCGCGCGTCGGCCGTCGCCCAGAACGAGGTACGCCGCCCCCATGCGCTCGTGGATCCAGGCGGACTCGCCGAGCACGTCCCGGGCCTTCTCAAGGACCGCAAGGGCGCGCTCCGGCTCCTCGTGTCGCACGAGGAACGTGGCATAGTGAAAGTAGAGGTTCCACACGGAGGCGCCGCTCTGCAGTCCCCTTTCGAAGTTCTCGCGCGCCTCGCCGAGCGCACCTTTCTCCTCGAGGGCCCAGCCCAGATGGCCGTAGGTGGCGTGTCGCTCCGGGTCCAGTCGGATGACGCGTTTCCAGTGTCGGATGGCGCCGTCTAGGTCCCCCAAGTTCGCCAGCGAAAAGGCGAGACGGTCATGCGCGTCGCAGTGCGTATCCTGTTCACACAGGGCCGCCTCGTAGCGCAGACGGGCGGACCGGAAATCGCCGGCTTCCTCGAGGAGGCAGCCCAACTGGAAGAGGGTTTCCGCCGCGCTTTCGCGCTCGCGGTCGAGCGTGAGACAACGCTCCCAGGCGGCGCGGGCGTTGCCGGGGCGGCGCAGTTTCCGATAGCAGAAGCCCAGCGCGCCGTGGAGCTTGAAATCGTCGGGAAAGACTCCAGCAGCCTGTTCGAGCGCCCGCAGCGCCGCGCGCCCGTCGGACTTCCCGCCCAGGACCGCCTCGAGGGCGAAGAGCGCGAGCTCCTCAGCGGCCTCCTGAAACGTGCTATCGCGGGTGAAGGCCTCGACGAAGGGATCGAAGGATCGGACGGGATTGAGCACGGGAATACCGAGGGCGCTCGTCATCATGTTGGACCGGCCCGCAAAGTACGCGCGACAGGCGAGCCAATCGCGGGTCCCGAACCGTCCGATGGCGCGGCGGAGATTCACGTCAAGGGAGCGGGCACCCAGCGATTCGGCCAGTTCCAGGAGTAGAATCTCCAAGTGGTCAAGAAAGCCCGTAACGGGACCGGAGCTCACCTTGCGGAAACGGATGAAACGCCCGCGGACATCGAACGCGCTCACCACGAGGCGGAAATCGACCGAAGCGGAGAAATGCCCGAAGACGAGGACATCAGGATCGCCATCGGGGGCGCGGAACTCGGCGGCGTCCTTTTCCGTCCAGCGGCGTCCAGGGACGACCCAGGACCTCTTTCCCTGGATCGTTGCGACAAGGGGGAAGAAGCCGGCTTCGAGCTCAGGGCAGAGATCGAGCTTCTCGGCGATGAGGAGCCCGATCATGCGCGCAAGAACCCCCTGGGAAGGGTCGCGGAGGTTCCCCCGGCGGTCCACGTCTGTGGAGAAAGGGAGAACGAGGATACGCCGGTTGTCTTTCACCCGTCGCCTCGAAAGGGCATGGGAGACCGCCGCCAGATTGTAGGTCAGGCCCCAAGAGGGTCAAGACGGGAGGACGCGCCGGGCAGCGCTTCCCTCTTTCCCGCCCACCGGCGCGCGGGTACACTGGGAAGCTGAAGAGAAGCCGAAAGCGAGGACAAGCATGGAAGGTGATTTCACGCGCGAGGATACCTGGCGGATTTTCCGGATCATGGCGGAGTTCGTGGACGGATTCGAGACGCTCCGCAGGGTGGGGCCGGCGGTGAGCTTCTTCGGCTCCTCGCGCGCGCGGGAGGGGGAGCCGTACTACGAGGCGGCGCGCAAGCTGGCGGCGCGCTTGAGCCGCGAGGGCTTTGCCATAATCACAGGAGGCGGTCCGGGGATCATGGAGGCGGCCAACCGGGGCGCAACGGAGGCCCGAGGGGAGTCCGTGGGGCTCAACATCGAACTCCCGCACGAGCAGCGGCCGAACCGGTACATCCGGACCCTGATCACCTTCCACTACTTCTTCGTCCGCAAGGTGATGTTCGTGAAGTACGCCAAGGCCTTTGTGATCCTGCCCGGGGGGTTCGGGACCCTGGACGAGCTCTTCGAATCCCTGACGCTGGTGCAGACGAGCCGGATCCGTCCCTTTCCGGTCATCCTCTTCGGGAGCGAGTTCTGGACCCCTCTTCTGGGGTGGCTGCGGGAGGCTGTGCTCGGGAACGGGCTCGTGAGCCCCGGGGACATCGAGCTTGCAACGGTCACGGACGACATCGAGGAGGCCGTGGAGACGATCAAGAGGGAGATGCCCCTCGATTCGCCGCTATAGGGGGCCGGGCAAGGGGACCTCCCCGGGCGCCGGCCAGGCGAAATTACTTGACAGACGTGCGGTTTTCGGATAAAGGATAAGGTAGTAGTCACAGCGTTTCGGGGCTGTCATTTACGCGAGCGGGCGTAGTTCAGTGGTAGAATACCAGCTTCCCAAGCTGGGTGTCGCGGGTTCGAATCCCGTCGCCCGCTCCAATTCATAGAGACACCATCGCGAAAGCAAGGCGGTTCATATCAGGAAATAGAAGGAGAAATCAAGCGCAGGTCGTTGTTTCGACGCGTGACAAATTCATACATCTTATCCAGAGTGGTGGTCGGTGAAGATCGGGCTGATTTCAGACACTCATATCTCGGACGCAAGCCAGCCACTTCCCTCCGAGATCTTCCAAGTCTTTCGTGACGCGGATCTCATCCTGCACGCGGGGGATCTTGTGATCCTGCCGGTGCTGGAGGAGCTTGCCAGGCTCGCCCCCACGCAGGCGGTGCGGGGGAACATGGACCACGAGGAATGCGACGACCTTCCTTTGAAGAGGGTCATTGAGGCGGGAGGGGTGCGCGTGGGGCTCACCCACGGCGCGGGGGGGCCGAGGGGGATTGCGGACCGGGCGCTCAAGCAGTTCCACGGGGACGGGGTGGGAGCGGTCGTGTTCGGGCACTCGCACCAGGCCCTCATGGAGGAGCGGGACAGCGTGCTGATCGTCAACCCGGGCAGTCCCACCGACAGCCGATGGGCGGCTTACCATTCGGTTGCGGTGCTCGAGATCGAGAAAGGCAAGGTTCAGGCGAGGATCGTACGTATCTAGCATTCGCCCCGCCGCACGGCGGGCTCCCCCTAAAGGCTCGGCCTGAAGGGTTGCATGGAGGAACGGGATGAAGCACCTGTGGGCGCCTTGGAGGCGCGAGTACATCCTGCGCGAGCCCGGCGAAAAAGGGTGTTTTCTCTGCGAGGCTGCCGGCGCGCCGGAGGCCCAGTGGGAGCGGCACCTGACCCTCTTACGAGGACAGCACGTGGTGGCGGTGCTCAACCGGTACCCTTACAACACCGGACATTTCATGGTGGCGCCCGCTAGACACCTGGCGCAACCCGAGGAACTCACCGCCCAGGAGGTCGCGGAGATGTGGCAGGTCCTCTGCCGGCTCAAGGAAAGGCTCTCGCGGACGAGCCGCCCCGACGGCTTCAACGTGGGAATCAACCTCGGGGATAGCGCCGGCGCTGGGCTCCCCGGACACATCCACGTGCACGTGGTCCCAAGATGGGTAGGGGATACGAACTTCCTGGCGGTTCTTGGCGAGACAAAGGTGATGCCGGAGTCGCTCGAGAGCGTCTATCGCAAGCTCACCGAAGGGGGCGAGTCCTAATGCTCACGCGCTCGGAGATCGAACGGCGCGAGGGAGAGATGCTGGCGTCCTACGCCGCGCGCAGCGCGGGGTCGGCGGGCAGGCGCCATAGCGAGGAGGAGCATCCCTACCGCAGCGTCTATCAGCGGGACAAGGACCGGATCATCCACTGCACGTCCTTCCGAAGACTCGAATACAAGACACAGGTGTTCGTGAACCACGAGGGGGACTATTTCCGCACGAGGCTCACGCACACCCTGGAGGTGGCGCAGATCTCGCGGGTGGCGGCGCGGGCGCTCCTTCTGAATGAGGACCTCACCGAGGCGATCGCGCTGGCGCACGACCTCGGACACACGCCCTTCGGACACAGCGGGGAGGAGGCCCTGCACCGCCTCATGGACGGACACGGGGGATTCGAGCACAACCGACACGGCCTGCGGGTCGTGGAGGAACTCGAGCATCAGTACAGCGCCTTTCCGGGGCTCAACCTCTCGTGGGAGGTGCGGGAGGGGATGGTGAAGCACGCGACCCGGTACGACACGCCAGTGGTCGAGGAGTTCCGCCCGCAGGATCGTCCGCTACTCGAGGCCCAGGTCGTGGACCTCGCGGACGCGATCGCCTATGACAGCCATGACGTGGATGACGGCCTCAAGGCGGGGCTGCTGGAGGAAGGGGATCTCGCGACCGTGGAGTTGTGGCGTCGTTGCGTGGAAAAGGGGGCGGTCGCCGCGGAGACCGCCGACCAGAGACGCGCGCGCAGCGTCCGGAACCTCATCAACCTCGAGGTGAGCGACCTTGTGACGGCGACGGAGGAGCGGATCCGGGAACGCGGGATCCGCACCACCGAGGATGTGAGGAAAGCGTCCGACCCGGGTATCTGCCATTCGCCCGAGATGGCGCGCATAAAGGACGAGCTGCAGGATTTCCTCTTCCGCAAGCTCTATCGGCACTACCGGGTCGTCCGGATGTCGGAAAAGGCCAAGCGGTTCGTCATGGAGCTCTTCCGGGAATACCTGGAACACACGGACCAGCTTCCGCCGGAATACCAGGAGCAACTCGCCAGCCAGTCGAAGCACCGCGTGATCTGCGACTACATCGCCGGAATGACGGACAGATATGCCCAGGACGAATATCTTCGGCTCTTTACGCCATACGAACGGGTGTAACTTTTTTTGTAAGGATGGATTTCCATGGCCCACGATAACACCCAGGTGCGGGAGGAGGTTACGGATCACGTGACGGATCCGGTGCTCCTCACGGGGGAGAGAGGGGGCATGACGGTTCTGCGAGTCGCGATCGCGGCGGTGTTCATCATCATGTCGGGCGCGGTAGGCCAGAAGCTGACCAACGCCCTCAACGCGACCCGCACCCCCACGAACGCCATCGAGATGTTCTGGCCCCTCATCGGGTCGGTGGTCGTGGCGCTGGCGCTGGTGGCGATCGACTGGGCGATCCCGAGGAAGTCGATCAGCGTCATCAGCGCCGTGGTCGTGGGGCTCCTGGTGGGACTGGTGGCGGCGAGCCTCGCGGCGGACGCGGTCGTCCAGAACCTCAACCCGGATCCGCCCGTCCTCTGGAGAGAAACGCTCAACCTCGGGTTCGCCGCGGTGTTCTGCTACCTCGCGATCAGCATCATCCTGCAGACGAAGGACGACTTCCGCTTCGTGATCCCGTACGTCGAGTTCAACCGGGAACGCCGGGGGGGCAAGCCCCTCATCCTCGACACCTCCGTCATCATCGACGGGAGGATCGCGGACATCGTGGAGACGAAGATCATCGACGCGCCCCTCATCATCCCCCGCTTCATCCTCAAGGAACTGCACGACATCGCCGATTCGACGGACCGCCTCAGGCGCAACCGCGGCCGACGCGGGCTCGACGTCCTGGCCCGACTTCAGAAGAACCCGAAGCTGACGGTGCAGATCACGGATACCCAGACCTCCGACGCCGAGGAGGTGGATCACAAGCTCGTGTCGCTGGCGAAGACCCTGGCGGCCCGGATCGTGACGAACGACTTCAACCTGAACAAGGTCGCCCAGGTGCAGTCGATCGAGGTGATCAACATCAACGATCTGGCGAACGCCCTGCGCCCCGTCGTGCTCCCGGGAGAAGGGCTCTCCGTGCGCATGATCAAGCCCGGGGAGGAATACGGACAGGGGGTCGGGTACCTGGACGACGGGACCATGGTCGTCGTGGACAACGGGCGCGACCGGGTCGGACAGGACGTCTCGATCATCGTGACCAGCGTCCTACAGACCAGCGCCGGTCGCATGATCTTCGGACGGATGGAAGGGGACACCTCGCCCCCCTACACACCGGGTCGTCGAAGATAGGCAGAGAGACTTCCGATGCGGATCGCAGCGATCATCCCCGCCGCCGGGACGGGGACACGTCTGGGGTTGGGTGTTCCCAAGGCGTTCGTCGAAGTGATGGGAAGGCCCATCCTCTTTCATACCCTCGACGCTCTGCGCGGAGGCGCCCCGATCGGCCGGTGGATCATCTGCGTTCCGCCCGAGCATCGGGAGGAGCTCGTCCGGCGATACGGAGGGGAACTGGGCGCCCTTCCGGCTGAGGTCATCGAGGGGGGACCGACGCGCATGCAGAGCGTCGCGAAAGCGCTCGCCCGGGTGGAGGAATCCTGGGAGTTCGTACTGGTTCATGACGCCGTTCGCCCGCTCGTGGCTCCGGAGGTCGTCCGAAAGACGGTCGATGCGGCGCAACGCACGGGGGCGGCGATCGCGGCCGCCCCCGCGAGTGACACCGTCAAGGAATCCGACGACGACCGGCGGGTCGTAAGGACGCTGCCACGGGAGAGGCTCTGGCTCGTCCAGACGCCTCAGGTCTTCCGGCGGGCGCTGCTGGCCCGCGCATACGACGAAGCGTTGCGTCTCGACCTCGAAGCCACGGACGACAGCGTGCTCGTCGAACACCTCGGCGCGCCTGTCGAGATCGTGCCTTCGGACGCCTCCAACTTCAAGATCACGACGCCTGCAGACCTCGAAATCTTCAAACTGCGGGCGGGGACGACAGCCGACTGACGGCGAATCCGCTTGCGTTTCCGCAACGCCGGGAGCACAATGAACGGCGTCGGTATCCCCAAGAGACCTGGAGCGTAAGGAGAACCACTATGAGAGCGCGAGTAGTCGGATTCACCGTCCTTCTCGTGTGGGCGATGGCCGCCCTCTCCTATGGCCAACCGGACCCGCAGCTCGAGCTCGTGCTCGTGGAGAACGTTTACACGGCGAGGGAGGCCTTCCGCACCGAACTCGAGAAGCTCGTCAACTTCTACGCGCAATCCGGGTCGCAGGCAAGACTCGCGCGGGCGCGGACGGAACTCACCGGGCTCCTGGCGCTGCCGCGCCAGGGGTATCTCGTGGCGGGCGCCGGCCCTGCGACGCCTCCCGGGAAGGCCGTCCGTTACATCGAGGAGGCGGAGATTCTGTTCCAGGACGGGATCATGTACGCAGACCATCCCGACCCCGTGCGCAAGAAGGCCAACCTCACCCTTGCGATCTCCCGCTTCGAGCGACTGCTCTCGCTCTATCCGGAGAGCGAACGCTCGGATGACGCGTGCTTCATGCTCGCCGAGATCCGTCAGGGGATGCACTTCAACGACTGGCAGGGGGCACTCGAGCTCTACGCGACGGCGCTCTCCTACGATCCGGGCACGACGTACCCCGTCCGCCTGAGGGCCGCGGAGATCTACTACCGCAAGCTCAAGGACTACGAGACGGCGGCGGAGAACTTCCGCTGGGTGGCGGCGAACGATCTGGATCCGGCAAGCCGCCAGAAGGCGGCGCAGTACCTGCGCGAAATGAAGGCGACGGGCCGCATCAAGGAATAGCCCGTCCGCCCAGCACACACCGGCAGGTCTCCCGGGGCATTTCATGCCAAGAATCGGACTGGGATTCGACATCCATCGTCTTGTGGAGGGAAGGCCCCTCGTTCTTGCGGGGATGCGCGTCCAAGACTCGCCAGGGCTTCTGGGCTACAGCGACGGCGACGTGGTGCTCCACGCGGTGATCGACGGGATCTTCGGGGCGGCGGGCCTTTCGGACATCGGCGACCACTTCCCCTCGGGCGATCCGGCGTTTGCGGGAATCGCCAGCACCCTCCTCCTCGAGAAGGCGCTCGAGGAGGTTACTGTCCTCGGGCTCGCCGTTCGACAGGTGGATGTGAACGTCATCGCGGAGACGCCCCGCCTCGGCACGCGCAAGAACGCGCTCAAGGCGAACCTCGCACGACTCCTGCGGCTTCCGGAGGAACGCGTCGCCATCAAGGCAAGGACGATGGAGGGATTGGGAGAGATCGGCGCGGGTCGTGCGATCGCGGCGCAGGCGATCGTCCTCCTGGAGGACAACGCTTGATCCGCGTGCGATTCGCCCCCTCGCCGACGGGCTTCATGCACATCGGAAACGCCCGGACGGCGCTCTTCAACTGGATGTGCGCGCGCAAGGCCGACGGGACGTTCGTCTTGCGCATCGAGGATACGGACCCCAGGCGCTCCTCAAGCGCCTACGAGGAGGCGCTTCTCGAAGATCTCCGCTGGCTGGGACTGGACTGGGACGAGGGCCCGGACGTGGGAGGCCCGTACGGACCTTACCGTCAGAGCGAGCGGCTGGAGCTCTATGTGCAACACGCGCGCAAGCTGCTGGCGAAGGGGCAGGCGTATCCGTGCTATTGCTCGCATGAGGAGCTCAAGGAACGCCGCGAGCTCGCGCTCGCCCGCAACGAGCCACCGCGCTACGACAACCGCTGCCGACGCCTCAGCGACGCACAACGCCAACAGTTTGAAGCGGAAGGTCGAAAACCGGTCCTGCGCTTCGCGGTCGACAAGAGGGAGATCGTTGTGGACGATCTCGTGCGCGGGCGCTGCCGGTTCGACGGCCGCCTCCTGGGCGATTTCATCATCCTCAAGGTGGACGGGAGACCCACCTACCACTTCGCCGTCGTCGTCGACGACGCGCTCATGGCGATCACTCACGTGATCCGCGGCGAGGGACACCTTCCGAATACTCCGCTCCACGTGCTGCTCTTCGAAGCCCTGGAGAAGCCCCTGCCGATGTTCGCGCACATGTCCCACACCGTGAGCGATTCGGGGAAGCTCTCCAAGCGGTCGGGCGCCCTCTCCATCCGGCTCCAGCGCGAGGAGGGCCTTCTCGCCGAAGCCGTCACCAACTACATCGCGCTCTTGGGCTGGAGTCCGAAACGCCGGACCGAAACCTTCCACATCCGCGAAGTCGTCTCCGATTTCGACCTCGCCGACCTCTCCCGCGCGAGCGCCAGGCACGATCCCGACAAGATGCGCTTTCTCGCCGGATGGCACCTGCGCGAGACGGACCCCGCCCGACTCGCCCGACTCGCCGAGCCCTTTCTTGCGCAGGCGGGACTCGCCGGGATCGGAGAGGAGAAACTCCACGCCGGCATCCTCGCGGTCCGGATGAAGGCGCACACGCTCAAGGAGTTGGCCCAACTCGCCGCGGGCCTCCTTGGAGAGATCGTCCTCACCGAGGATGCCCGCCTGGCGCTCGCGGAGGACACGTCCCAACGCGTGCTTCGCGCGGTCCTCGAGGAAGTCGAGGCGTCGGCGAAGTTCGGAGCCGCCCTCTTCGCCGAGCTCATGAAGTCGGTCGGGAAGCGGCTGGGCGTCAAAGGGCGCGCCCTCTACCACCCGGTGCGCCTGGCGCTCACGGGCCGCGAGGAAGGGCCGGAACTCGCGCTCCTCGCCCACGCCCACGGGCGCAGGGAAGTAGCGCAACGGCTTCGGAACGCTATAATGTAGCGCTCCGTTCGGGCCCCGGACCCGCATTCCGGATGGAAAGACGATCATGGCCATCCGCGTCTACAACACCCTCACGCACGCGAAAGAGGAGTTCCGCCCCGTGCATCCGGGCAAGGTCGGGATCTACCTCTGCGGGCCCACCGTCTACATGAACAGCCACTTGGGCCACGCGGTCGGCCCCCTCTTTTTCGACACCGTCAGGCGATACCTCACCGATCGCGGTTACGCGGTGACCCTGGTGCACAACATCACCGACATCGACGACAAGATCATCGACCGCGCCGCCAGGGAGGGACTCGAGTGGCGCCGGCTCACGGAGGAGGTCACGGAGAACTACCTCGCGACCATGAGCGCCCTCGGGTTCGTCAACGTCGATCACCTCCCTCGCGCAACCGAGCACATCGAGGAAATCATCGAACTCATTCAGACGCTCATCCGCAAACGGTTCGCCTACGAGGTCGACGGAGACGTCTACTTCGATATCGGCACCGCGAAGGATTACGGGAAGCTCTCCGGGCGAAAGCCCGAGGAGCTCCTAGCCGGCGCGCGCGTGGCGGTCGACGACCGCAAGAGAAACGAAGGCGACTTCGCGCTATGGAAGAGCGCCAAGCCCGGCGAACCGAGCTGGCCCAGCCCCTGGGGACCCGGGAGGCCCGGCTGGCACATCGAGTGCTCCGCGATGAGCATGAAATACCTCGGGGAGAGCTTCGACATCCACGGAGGCGGGAACGACCTCATCTTCCCCCACCATGAGAACGAGATCCTCCAGAGCGAAAGCTCCACCGGCAAGCCCTTCGCCCGCTACTGGATGCACAACGGGCTCACGACCGTGGACGGGCAGAAGATGTCCAAGTCGCTCGGGAACGTGGTCGAGCTCACGGATCTGTTGAGGCGCTACCCCTCCGAGCTCGTGCGCTTCTTCATCCTGAGGACGCACTACCGCAGCACCTTGAACTTCTCGCACGAGCTCCTCGAAGAGTCCAAGAAAGCCTTCTCCGCATTCCAGCGGTTCCTCGAGCGGGTGGAGCGTGCGACGGGCGTCGACGTCTACGTCGCCTCGACGGACTCCGCGGACCCCTCCGCGGCGCGCCCGCTGGCCGGGGAGCTCCGCGGCGCCAGCGACGCCTTCTACGAGGCGATGGATGACGACTTCAATACCGCCCGCGCGATCGCCACGCTCTTCGACCTGGTGGCCGCCCTCAATCGAAAAGCGGATGAACTCGGACTCGACGCAACCCGCGAGGACGCCCTCAAGAAGGATTTCCTGCGCGCCGCTGCGCTCCTGCGCCGCCTTGCGGGAATCCTCGGGCTCCTGGAGCACCGACCCGTCGAGTCCGCCGGCGCGGAAAGCCCTTCTGACGAGGAGATTGACAGACTCTTGCGCGAGCGGGACGAGGCCCGCAGAAAGAAGGACTACCGTCGCTCCGACGAGATCCGCGCGGGCTTAGCCGAAAAGGGGATCGTTCTCGAGGACCGTCCGCAGGGCACGATCTGGCGGCGGGCGTGATCATCCGCCGCGCGTCTCCTACGAGCTCCCCGCTGCGCCTCCGCCTCGCGCCAGCGCCATGACGAGTTCTTCGAAAACCGTCTCCTCGGACACCATCCCGCGCTTGAGCGCCGCATCCGCGTCCGCCGCGATGCAGACGGCGTCCTCCAGCGCCTCGAACGTCGTCAAGCGCGCAATGCGCCTCATCGCCTCCTCGTCCCGCCAGAAGATCCCTATCTTTTTCAAGGTCTCTTTGTCCAAGGGCGCCCCTTCTTCCAGCACCCGCTTGAGCCCCATCACGCGTTCGAGCACGCTGACGAGCGCTCCCGTCGCCACCGGAAACGCCGTCCGGGTCTGTCGCAACCTTTCCGCCGCGCGCAACGCGCCTGCCACATCGGCGCTCAGGCTGAACTTCGCCAGCTCGAATGCATCGAAGGCTCGGTAGGAACCTCCGAGCTCCTCCACGTCGGCGGTCGTGATCGTGCGGCGTTCCCCCACGAAGATCGCGAGCTTCTCGATCTCGCCCGCCAGTCCCCCCGCATCCGTTCCGACCCCGTACTCCAGGAGGGCTGCCGCCTGTCTGTCGATCCTTTTTCCCCAGCGCCCGGCCTCCGCCATGGCAAACCGCGCGACCTCCCCGCTCATCAAGTCGTAGCATTCCAAGATCGTCGCCTTCACCTCCAGCGCCCGGGGGATCTCCAGTTTCGACAAACTCTCCTTGCTTGCAAGGACAAGGCGTCGGGACAGGTCGGGCAAGCTCGCCACCCGCAGGAGAGCGTCCTTGTGCCCCCGGATGAGCGCCTCGGCATCCCGGACAACCACGAGGATCTCCCGTGCGAAAAGCGAGGGGGCCTCAAGCTCCGCCAGCAGCTTTCCCGGGGTCGCCTCCTCGGCGTCGAACCTGCGGATCGACGCGGACCGGTCCTGCGCGGCGACGCTCTGCTCGATAACGCCCTCCACCGCGCGATCGCGGAAGAACCCTTCGGATCCCACCACGATGTAGAGCGTCGTATCGGGAATCTGGATCGGCCTCTTGCCGAAGCCCTTGATGCGGGACACGAGGGTCTCCTTGGACCAATGCCCGACGCGCGTCCCCAAGGGACGCAAAGCACATTCTATATGCAAAGCACCTTCGTCGGGAAGCGCGGACTTCAGGGAACGATCTTGCCCGCCGATGGCGGGGGCTCGCTCGGGAGCCAGACGCGAAAGGTCGCCCCCTCCCCCGGGCGGCTGTCCACGGTGATGTTCCCGTCATGCGCCTCCACGATCCGCTCCACGATCGACAACCCAATCCCCGTCCCCCGCGCCTTGGTCGTGAAGAACGGATCGAAGAGCTTCCCCCGTATCTCGGACGGGATCCCCGGACCCTCGTCCGCAAACGAGATGCTCACGCCCGGGACCGACTCCCTCCCGCGCGAGCGCAGCACATTCCGGGGTCGGCCCCCGGTGGCGCGTCCCATCGGGGAGGCGCCGATCGTGAGCTTCCCCCCGTTCGTCATCGCCTGAAATGCATTGATGGCGAGGTTGTAGAACACCTGCTTGAGAAGGTCGCGGTCCGCATGGCAACACAGCCCCTTCGGGATTCTCAGTTCCACCCGGTTGCCGTTGCCCCCTTCGGCCCTCGACAACATCGTGAGCACCTCTTCGGCCACCTCGCGGATCCCGCACTTGGCGGGGTTCATCCGCTGGGTGCGACTGAAGAGCATGAAGTCCATCACCAGCTTGTCCAACCGGTCCGTCTCCTGGATGATAAGCTGGAGAAACTTCCGCTCCTCTTCCGAAAGGGCCGTCGACTCCACCAGCATCTGGGCGCTGCCCCGGATGCTCGATAGAGGATTGCGGATCTCGTGCGTGATGGCCGTCGCCATCCGCTCGACGATCTCCAGCCTCTCCATGCGCCGCAGCGTCCTCTCCATCATCCTGCGCTGGGTCAGATCCAGCAGGACCGCGACCGAGCCCCGGCTCCGCCTTCTGCGATCCTCAAGACGCGAAACGACGATCTCGACAGGAGAAGTCACGCCCGTCTCCAGAGACACGATGTCGAGCTCGACGGCCTGACCCGTCCTTGCCAGCATCGCCCGGATGAGCACCTCATGACGCACCCCGTCGAGGACATCCCTCAGGGGCACGCCGGCGAAGTCCCGCACGACGGACACCCCCACCATCCGTCGCGCGGCCCGGTTGATATGCACGATCCGCGTGTCCCGATCCAGAGCGATCACGCCCTCCGACATGTTGTCCAGGATCTCCTCGTTGAGGATGTGCGCCCCGCTCAGGCGCTGCACGATCGTGGAAAGCAGGATCCCCATCAGGAACAGGATCGAAACCTGCACCATGAGGAGCGAGACGGTCTCCGGGAGATCGCCTTGCGTCGAGCGCTCGATCACCTCCCGAAGGAACGGCACGTCCATGAGAAAGAAGGGGGTCCCCAGGACGTAGTACGTCGCCGCCGCCGCGACCATCAGGCTTCCGGCCAGCGTCGCCGTCGCCAGCATCAACCCCGTCGGCAGGATCAACGCCGCAGCGATCACGCAGGCGAAGAACAGGAAGTTGAAGATGCTCGTCGGTCCCCCCGTGAACAACACGAGGGCCCCGACGAGCACCGTGTCGACGGCGATCTGAAAGGCGGCGAACTGCTCGAGGTAGCGCATCCTCCGGAAAAGGAGCACGTAGATGAGGTTCAGGACGGCCGCCGTCACGATGACCCAGTAGGGAGGCCAGTCCAGCCCGAACTCCACCCATCGGGGGCTTTCCCGGACGGCCACGAGCGCCAGCGCCGCCAGTACCACCAGCAGGCGCACGAGCATCAGCCGCTTGACTTTTCTTCCCAGATGATCGGTCGGAGGCGCGTCGCCGCCCTGCATCGATCATCCCCCTTCCCGATCAACTAACGCGTGGCGAGGACCTCCTGCAGCTTGATGATGGGCAGGAAGATCGACAACACGATGGTCCCCACGATCACTCCCATGATCGCGATGAGGATCGGCTCGATGAGCGACGTGAGGCTCTCCACCGCCGCGGTCACTTGCTGGTCGTAGAACTCACTGATCTTCTCGAGCAAGTTCTCGAGCGCCCCCGAGCGTTCGCCGACCGAGATCATCCGCGTCACCATGGGGGGAAAAAGCCCCGAGGACGCGAGGGGCTCCGCGAGCGTCTCGCCCTGTCGCACGTTCTCCCGAGCGTTCTCGATCGCCTTGGTCACGAGCACGTTGCCCGTGGTCCCCCCCACGATGTCAAGCGACGCCAGAATCGGAACGCCGCTCTTGATCAGCGTGCTGAAGGTCTTGGCGAAACGCGACAACGCCACCTTGTGGAAAAGCGGCCCGAACACCCAGACGTGCAGCTTGAACCAGTCGAGCTGCCAGCGCCCCATCTTCGTCCGATGGGTGTAGAGGCCCAGGACCACGACGATCGCCGCAAGCGATATGACCACCCACAGGAGGGAATCCCGCAACGTGATCCCGATGAGCAACACGATCCGGGTCGGGAGGGGCAGCGCGACCTCCATCTGAGTGAAGATCTCCTGGAACTTCGGGACGATGTAGGTGAGGAGAAAGAACGTGATCGACAACACGAGGGAGAGGGCCACGACGGGATACGTCATGGCGGCGCGGATCTCCCGTCGCAGTTGAGCCGTGGACTCGAGATACTCCGCCAGGCGCGTCAGGATAATGTCCAGCTGGCCGCTCGCCTCCCCTGCGCGCACCATGTTCACGTACAACGGGGGAAAAATCCGAGGATGCTGCGCTAGCGCCGCCGACAAGTCGCTCCCGCTGCGCACGCTGGCGACCACCTCCCCCAGGGTCATCTTGAACGTGACGTTGTCCGTCTGTTCCTCCATGATCTCCAGGCACTCCAGGAGCGGGATCCCCGCCGCCACCATCGTGGACATCTGCCGCGTGAAGATCACCATCTCCATCATCTTCACACGACCCCACAGGGGGCGGCGCGTCGGCGCCGCCGCCGCCTTCGCCTCCCCCGATAGGCTCATGATGGTGAGATTCTGCGTTCGCAGCTTCGCCACCGCGTCCCGCTCGGTGAGGGCCTCCACGTCTCCGGTCACCCTCTTTCCGTCAGCAGTGCGGGCGGCATACTTGAACTGAGGCATGGGATTCCTCCCCATCTAACGCGAACTACTGATCCAACCGGGTCACGCTCAGGACCTCTTCGACCGACGTCTTCCCGCGCGCCGCGTTCAGCAACCCCGCGCGCCGCAACGTCTGCATCCCCGCCTCCACCGCCGCCGCCTTGATGTCCATCGAGCTTGCCCCCTCGAAGATCAGCCGGTGGATCCGCTGAGTGCAGGGCAAGGTCTCCATGAGGGCAAAGCGCCCGCGGAACCCGTGCACACAGTACTGACATCCCACGGGCTCGTAGAGCGTCAGCCCCTCTAGCTCCTTCTCGTTGTACCCCAGCTCGAGGAGCCGCTTTCGGGGAGGCATCTCGGTCATCGGCCTCTTGCACTCGTCACACAGCTTCCGCGCCAGCCTCTGCGCCGCCACGAGGAGGACCGAGGACGCCACCATGAAGCGGTCGATCCCCATGTCCACGAGCCGCGTGACCGAGCTCGCCGCGTCGTTCGTGTGCAGGGTGGAGAGCACCATGTGTCCCGTGAGGGCCGCCTTGATCGCGATCTCCGCCGTCTCAAGGTCCCGGATCTCACCGACGAGGATCGTGTCGGGGTCCTGCCGCAGGATCGATCGAAGCGCACCCGCAAATGTCAGGCCTCGCTTTACGTTCACCTGCACCTGGTTGACGCCAGGGATCTGGTACTCCACCGGGTCCTCCACGGTGACGATGTTGTCCTCGACCGACATCACCTCGCGCAACGCGCTGTAGAGCGTCGTGGATTTCCCGGACCCGGTCGGCCCGGTGACGAGGATCATCCCGTACGGGTTGTGGATCGCCTTGCGAAAGTCATCGAGCGCCTGCTGTTCGAACCCCAGGTCCTCCAGACGCAGCGCCAGGTTGGTCGCGTCCAGGATCCTCAGCACCACCTTCTCGCCGTGGATCGTCGGCAGGACCGACACGCGGAAGTCCACCTGCCGGCCTTCCACCTTGAGCTGGAACTTCCCGTCCTGGGGCACGCGCTTCTCGGCGATGTCGAGGCTCGCCATGATCTTGAGACGCGACACGATCGCATTCTGGAGTTTCTTGGGGGGACTTGTCGCCTCCTGGAGCGCGCCATCCTGCCGGTACCGGACCGCCACGTTCTTCTCGAACGGCTCGATGTGGATGTCGCTCACCCCCGCCCGCACCGCCTGATAGATCATGAGGTTCACAAACCGGACGACGTGGCCTCCCGACGCGTTCTTGGCAAGCTCCGCGAGATCCGCCGTCTCGATGTCCTTATGGACCTCGGCGACGTCCACGTCTCCCTCCACCTCGTCCATGATCTCTTCCATCATCTGCGCGTCGCGGGCGTACGCCCGCTGGATCGCCTCCCGGATGGCGCTCTCCGACGACACCACGGGACGGATGTCGCATCCTGTCATGAGGGCGATGTCGTCCAGCTTCAGGATGTCGAAGGGATTGGCGGTCGCAAGCGTCAGCACCCGCCCGGTCCGCGCCAGCGGGACCACCCCGTAGTAGGCGGACATCTCCTGGCTCAGCGCCTCGAGCGCCTCCTCGCTCGGCTGAATCCGCTCGAGGTCCACGGGCGGGAGGTTCATCTCGGCCGCCACCGCCCCCACAAGCTCGCGTTCCTGGATCGCCTTCCCTTCGACCAGCACCACGGCCAGCGACCGCCCCTCCTGATCGGCTGTCTCCTGCGCCTTCGCGCAGGAGCCCTCGTCCAAGAGGCGTCCCTTCAGGAGGATGTTCTTGAGCCTCCGATCAAACGCACTGGCCATCCGTCCTCTCCCTGCACACCGGCGGCTGAAGCTCCGGGCCGATCACGTCATACGAAACATCCGCCTGAGGTCGTCCGGGTCCGTCGAACGGGACAACGCCTCTTCAAACGTGATCACCTTCCTCTGCACCGTCTCGAACAACGCCTGGTTCATCGTCTTCATCCCCAGCGCCCCTCCCGTCTGGATGATCGAGTAGATCTGGTGCGCCTTGTTCTCGCGGATCAAACTCCGGATCGCCGCGTTCGCGACCATGACCTCCGCGCACAGGATGCGGCCCTTGCCGTTAGCGTGCGGAAGAAGCTGCTGACAGAACACCGCCTGGAGAACGAAGCTGAGCTGCGTGCGGATCTGCTGCTGCTGGGCGCTGGGAAAGACGTCCACGATGCGGTTGATCGTCTGCACGCAATCGCTCGTGTGCAGCGTCGCGAACGTCAGATGCCCCGTCTCCGAAAGGGTGAGCGCCATCTCGATCGTCTCGAGGTCCCGCATCTCCCCGACGAGGATGATGTCGGGGTCCTGACGCATGACGCTCCGGAGCGCCTTCGCAAACGACTTCGTGTCGGTCCCCACCTCGCGCTGGTTGAACAGACACGACCGGTTGCGATGCACGAACTCGATCGGGTCCTCGATCGTCACCACGTGGTCGTGCCGAAGCCCGTTGATGTAATCGATCATGGCCGCAAGGGTCGTCGACTTCCCGCTCCCTGTCGCCCCCGTCACGAGGATCAGCCCCTTCGGCAGTGCGCACAGCTTCTCCACGAGCTTGAACGGGAGCCCCAGCTCCTTCACCGACATGATGTCGTACGGGATGATCCGGAACACCGCCCCGATCGCGCCCCGCTGCTGGAAAACGTTCGTCCGGAACCGCCCCAGGCCCGAGATCCCGAAGCTCATGTCCAGCTCCAGATCCTTCTCGAACCGCGCGATCTGATCCGTGTTCAGGATGCTGTATACGAGCTGCTGGGATGTCTCGGGAATGAGCGACTCGTCGCTCGTCACCTCCAGCTTTCCGTCCACCCGGATCCTCGGCGCACTCCCCGCCGTGATGTGAAGGTCCGAGCCCTTCCGCTCCACAAGCTCCCGCAGAAGCTCCTCGATCGTTCTCATGAGACCTTTCCCTCCCGGGTCTAGGTCAGCTCTAGGGCCGACGGGACCTTCAGTGCATCCCCTGATCGACGCACCTTCCCGGCAGAAAGTCCGTCCCCATCCGGGACTAGCCGTCGCTGCGGCAACCCGGTACCTACGTTCCATCTATCGGCATTTTCCGCACCTAATTCGCGCCAAAAAAACGCGAACCCCCTACTCCTCAGCGTGCGGCTTGGCTTGCGCTACGATCTTCTGCTGGACGTGCGCCGGCACCACATCGTAGTGCGAGAACTCCATCGTGTAACTCGCCGTCCCCCCCGTCATCGAGCGCAGTTCCGTCGCATACCGCATCACCTCCGCCATCGGAACCAGCGCCTTGATCACCTGCATCCCCCCCACCGAATCCATCCCCTGAATGCGTCCCCGTCGACTGTTGAGATCCCCCGTAATATCCCCCATCCTCTCGGCCATCGCCGTAACTTCTATTTTCACAACGGGTTCAAGCAAGACGGCCCTGGCGCCCTTGAAAGCCTCCTCAAACGCCCGACTCGCCGCAAGCTTGAACGCCGCCTCGGAAGAGTCCACGTCGTGATACTTGCCGTCCCAGCAGTGGACCGTCACATCCACGACCGGGTAGCCCGCGATCACCCCCCGGTCCATCTTCTCGCGTATCCCTTTCTCCACGGCCGGGATGAATTGGTTCGGAATGGAGCCCCCCACGATCTCATCCAGGAACTGAAAGCCCTCTCCCCTCTGGGAAGGCTCCATCCGCAGCGCCACTTCCGCGAACTGTCCCCGCCCGCCGGTCTGCTTCTTGTGACGGTACCGCGACTCCCCCTTCCCCTGGATCGTCTCCCGATACGGGATCTTGGGCTCCTTGGTCGTCACCTCGACTTGGAACCGCCTCGCTAGACGCGAGAGCATCACCTCCAGGTGCAGGCTGCTCAGTCCGCTCACCACGAGCTCGCCCGTCTGCGCGTCGCGGCTCACTACGAACGTCGGATCCTCGTCGCCGAGTTTCGCCAACGCCGTGCTGATGCGCCCCTCATCCCCGCGGCTCTTCGGCTCGACCGCGAGACTGACCATCGACGTGGGAAACGCGATGTCCGGACACCGCAGCGCGCTCTTCCCCACCGTCAGGGCGTCGCCCACCTTGGTGTCCTCGACCTTGCTCACCGCCGCGATGTCCCCCGCGATGACTTCGCTGACCCCCCGACCCTCCGCCCCTTGCACCTTAAGCAGCTGCGCCGGACGCGACGAGCTCCCCACCCGGGTGTTGTAGACGCTGTCCTCGGCCCGGATCGTACCCCGGAGCACCCGGAAGTACGTGAGCTTCCCCACGAACGGATCCGTCATCACCTTGAAGACCTGCGCGACGGGCCCCGCGGCCGTGGGGCTGCACTCGATCTCAACCGCCTCCTTCGATCCCTCGTCCGTCGCCTTGCGCGCGACCCCTTCCGACGGACAGGGAAACGCCCGCGCCGCAAAATCCAGGATCTCGTCGATCCCGATCCCCTTGCCCGCGCTGGCGTGCAGGATCGGCACGATCCTGCCCTGCGCGATCCCCTTCCGCAGTGCGACGAGGATCTCCTCCTCCGAGAGCTTCTGCCCCTCGAGGTATCGCTCCATCAGCGCATCGTCGCCTTCGACGATCAAATCCATGAGCTGCTCATGGGCGCCGGCGGGATCCACCAGGGTCCCCTCTCCCGGCTCCCCCTCCGCGAACACCCCCACGACGCCCCGGAAGCCGCCGCTTAAGCCCACGGGCACGTTGACGGCCACGCACCCGTCCCCGAACGCCTCCTTGATCTTCGCGATGAGATCCTCGTACTGGATGTTCTCGAGGTCCATCTTGTTGATGACGATCGCCCGCGCTAGACCCCTCGCCCGGGCATGCTCCCACATCTTCCGGGCGTTGATCTCGATCCCCGCGGGCGCGCTGAGCACCAGCACCGCCGTCTCGACCGCCGCCAGCGGCGCGATCGCCGCCCCAGCGAAGTCCGAATACCCGGGGGCGTCAACGACGTTGAGAAGGGCTTCGCCGCGCGCGATGTGGAAGATCGTGCTGTTGATACTGAACTGCCGCTGCTTCTCCTCCTCGTCGAAATCGCTTGCGCTCGTGCCCTCGTCCACGTTCCCCAGCCGATTGACGATCTTCGCGCGGAAGAGCATTTGATCCACGAGCGACGTCTTACCGCTCGCCCCGTGTCCGACCAGCGCTATGTTGCGAATATCCTTGACGTCCACCGCGTCTTCCTCTCCACCGAAGCCAAGGGTTTCTGCCTCCGCGGAAAACGCCATACCCTAGTGCCCTTAGCGGCCCCCGTCAAGCCAAAAAGGCCGGCCGCGCTTGGCGCGGACCCTGTCCATCGGGCCGTTTTTGACTGGCGCATTTTCGCTCGACCTATAGACTGGACGGCGCGTTCACGTCCTTCGCTTGGCGCCGGACAGAAGCGAGGACAGGCCCGACGGGGGGGGCTGCGAGGCAGGAGGCCCTTCCACGTGCTTGCGATTGTGTTTGTCGTCGTCCTGCTCGCCGGCTTCCTGACGTCTCTGTCCATCGGCGTCATCTACCTCAAACCGGCCTGTCCGAAGTGCGGCTCCCGCGCCGCCGTCGCATACAAGAAGCGCAAGGGCAAAAGAAGACCCGACAAGAACAGCTACACCTGCGAAGGCTGCGACCATGACTTCCAGCTTCGCGGCAAGGTGCCAGTCCACATCAATGCATGGCTCCTCCTCGGCGCGGGACTCCTTTGTCTAGCGACCTTCCTGACAAACCATGTCTATTCCATGCTGCAGGAGGACCGCTCGCTCGCCGCCCTGCGAGCCAATGACGAGCTTCGTGCCCTTATCCCCAAGGCGAGGTCGCCGCAGGACTCCGCTGAACCCCTCGACGGCGATTTCCGTCTCGCCGTCTTCCAGCGCACTACCCCCCGCGCGCTCGTCAAGACCTTTCTCGACTCCCATCCCCAGGCGAAGGAAATCCCCTCCTCCCAAGGCGAACTCGCCTACGTCTTCTACTACGGCTGGCTCCCCTCCCATCACCTCACGGTGACCTTCGACCAGCAAGGCCGATACCGGGACCAGGTCACGCGATACTGGTGACCCGGGGAGAGCGGCATGGCGACCAAGGGGCTCTAACATGACCAGGCGCGAGTCGCGTTGCGAGCGCGACGGCGGCTGATGCAAGGCGCGACGAGGAGGCATATCAAGAGGATAGATATGGCGACGAGCAGCAACGCAGCAGCAGGCGCCGTCCCGCCGCAACCCGAAGGGACGCGGCCCGTTCAACGCCATCATGTCGTTCCCCCCTCTCAAAGCGTCGCGGCCGTGTCTGGTCATGTTCGAGCCCCTAAGACCTTCCCCACCGGAAAAGTCATCCTCCGCGTCGGAGTGCTGGCCATCGTCGGAGGCATCCTCCTCAAGAACGTGCTGGCGCCCGGAGACAAGGTCCGCATCGAACGGATGATCCGCTCCCTCGCCAAGGCCGTTGAGAACCACGACACCAAGACCCTAGTCGATGCGCTCGACCACGACTTCGTGCTCGAAGACGACCTGGGCCGCACGTACCCCTACGAGGAAGTGCTCGCCTTCATCCGCTCTTACAGGCTCTACTACCGCAACATCTCGGTGCGTTTCGGGACCATGGAGGTCGACGTCTTCCCCACGCGCGCCGCCGCACGCTTCTCCACAACCACCCGCTGGCACGCTTCCTACGGCGGCGCGGGAGTCCACAACGGCGAATGGCAGGCGGAGTTCATCCGGCAGGGACGCGACTGGAAGCTCGTGAAGTTCAAGGTCCTGGGCGAGGGCTTCTAGCAGTGAGCCCCTGCGCATCGAGCTCCCGTGCCTGGTCAGAGGCCCCCTTCCTCTTGGTACACCCCGCTCGGAGCGTTACCATTCTCCCGCTCAGACAGGAAAGGATATGCTTGCAGTCTCTGCTACCTCCCGTGCTCACGGTGTTGAGAGCATTCCTCTGCCTGGTTTTCCTGTCGGCCGCGTTCGGCGGCGCTTGGGCCGACGGGCCGGGTCTTCCTCAAGAGCCCGTCGAGCTTGTCATATGGGGTCTCCCTGAGAAGCCCCCGTCCCACGCGCCGGGGGCGGGCAATCTCGCCCTATTCGAGCTCTTTCTCGATACCCACCCGGAGATCCACGTCAAGCGAGGCGGCGGCCCTCAGCTCCAGCGCTTCGGACGCGGGACGCGCGAGTTCCTGATGGCCCAAGCCGGCGGGATCGCCCCCGACGTCGTCGAGATGAGCGACGTCGATCTCCAAGACTTCACCACGCGGAACTTCCTCTACCCCCTCGATGAATACCTCGAGGAAGTCGGCCTTCTGGAGGAGTTCCGCTCCAACCCCTTCGCCCGCCAGTTCATGCGCAACGGCAAGATCTACGCACTCCCCAACCTCCCCAAACTTCGCTCCTTCGCCCTCGTCTACCGCAAGGACGCCTTCCAGCGCATCGGGCTCGATCCCGAAAAGCCCCCGACCACCTGGGACGAGATCCTCCGCTGCGCGGAGCTACTCACCGATCCCCCCAACGATTACACCGGGTTCGTCATCCCGTCGCTGGAAACCAAGGGCCCCCTTGGCGCGGGCGGCTTCGTCGAGCTCCTCTTCGCCCTTAACGGCGTCGAGGTGATCCGCAAGCTGCCGGACGGCCGCTGGTCCGCCGACTTCGCGGATGCCCCCGGGGCGATCCAGGCCGTGGACTTCCTCAAGGACCTCATCGGCCGACGGATCGTTCGGGATGGAAAGGGATACCGCGGCATCGGCGCCACCAGCGCGGGGCGCGTCGATGACGCCATCATGTATGCCTTCGGCAACGCCGCTATGATCATCCAGACCATGGAGGAACTCCCGTGGCACACCAACCGGGGACTCCCCATGAAGGACATCGGCGTCGGATTGGTCCCCCTCGGGCCGGCGGGCGACGGATATGTCCCGCTCTACACCCGCTACTTCGGCGTCAACTCGACCTCCCCGACCGAGGCCCGCCGCCGGGCCGCCTTCCAGTGGATCCTTTTCAACCAGAGAAAGGAAAACCTCCCGCTCTTCGCCAAGGCATACATGGACTGGGGCTGGTCCGCCTTCATCGACCCGCGCGATGTGCAGGGGGATCCGGAGCTCGCCGGGATCGTCCGCGAAATCCCGGAACAGTGGCGCAAAGTCTATGAGAGCGGGACCCGCTTCGCCAAAGCCCTCCCCCTCTGCGAGGAACACCGCCGCCTGCGGACCGACTACCTCGCCCGCCCGCTCTGGGAACTCCTCAAGAACCCCGACCTCGACGCGAAGAAACTCCTTCACGAGACGGAAGACCTCATCAACAAGGAGGTCTTCGTGCGCCTCCCCGCGGAGGTCCGGACGGCCCGCCGTCGAATCGCCTTCGTCGTGGTCGCCCTGGTGGCGCTCGCCATTACGGTGGCGGCCGTCATCGGCCTGCGTGAGATGGCCAAGTCGCTAGCCGCCGATCGGGGCCGGGGCACCGTGTTCCAGGCCGGCCGTCGACAGATCTACTTCCTCGCCGCCCTCTTCATGATCCCCGCCGTCGCCAGCGTCGTCCTATGGATGTATCTCCCCCTGATCCGGGGCGCGGCAATCGCCTTCCAAGACTACCAGATCGTGGGCGACGTCAAGTGGGTCGGATTGGACAACTTCATCGCCGTCCTCACCGACAAGCTCTTCTGGATCGCGCTTCTGCGCACGGTGGAGTATGGTGCGATCTCCCTCTCCCTGGGCTTCGTCGCACCCATCGTCCTCGCCTTCCTCTTAGCCGAGGTCCCAAGAGGCAAGATCCTCTTCCGCATCCTCTTCTACCTCCCCGCGCTCACCTCCGCTCTCGTCATCATGTACCTCTGGTGCTGGATCTACAACCCCACCCCCCAGGGGCTCTTGAACACGATCTTCGCCGCGGTCGGCCGATTCATCGGCGTCGAGCTCGGACCCTACAAGTGGCTGGACAGCGACCGCCTCGCCATGATCAGCGTGATCCTTCCCTCCATCTGGGCCGGCATCGGCCCCGGAAGCATCATCTACCTCGCCGCCCTCCACGGGATCCCCGAGGACACCTATGAGGCCGCCGACATCGACGGCGCCACTGCCTGGGGCAAAGTCTGGAACGTCTCGATCCCGTTTCTCAAGCCCCTCATCATCATCAACTTCGTCGGAGCATTCATCGGCACCTTCCAGGCGATGCAGAACATCTTCGTCATGACCCAGGGCGGCCCGGGCAACGCCACCTACGTCGTCGGGCTCTACATCTTCTTCAACTCCTTCGTCTGGCTCCAGTTCGGAAAGGCGACCGCCGCCGCCTGGATCCTCGGATCCCTCCTCATCGGCTTCACCGTCTACCAGCTCAAGATCCTGCGACAGCTCAAGTTCAGCGCCGCTGCGACAACCGAGGAGTAACGATGCCCGTCATTGCACAGGTTGGACGGAAAGCCCTGCGCGTCCGGGCCCTCATCATCGCCATCTACCTCGTCCTCATCCTCGGGTCCGTCACGACGGTGTACCCCTTCTGGCTCATGCTCACCGGATCCGTCAGCTCCAACCACAGCGAGCAGGATTTCTCCTTGCTCCCGCCGTACCTCTACGACGAGCGCCGCGCGTTCGAGGCCCTCCTCTTCCTCAAGTACTACCGCTACGGCGGCCTCGAGGACATCGAGTACCAGTGGAAGGTCACCGTGGCCGGGACCTACGGCCGCGTGAACCGCTGGCAGCTCGTGCCGGGGATCCTCCCCACGCCCGACGCCCCCATCTCAACAACCCTCGTCACCCGCGCCTGCGTCACCCCCTACGAACAGTTCCGTCTGTACTACGAGGACATCGGCTCCCCCAAGGAGTGGAACGCCTCGTTCGACGAGACCGTGAACGTCTTCTACCCCCTCGCCGTCGATCGCGTGCGCTCCTTCGTGGAAGCGCACACCCCCTTCTCCCTGGAACGGGAGCCCTTCCTCATGCTCCTGCAGAACGAATACCGCCAGGCCCTTGGGAGGTTCGCGAAGAGCTACGCGGAGGCGGGCAGCCCCCCCCTCCGCTCGGAAGCCTTCGAGGAGCTCGCCCGATCCTTCGGCGCCTTCGTAACCCCTCACCTGCGTGAAGTCTTCGAAGAGTACCGCCTCTGCCACAAGCCGGACCTCTCCGATCCGCGAGTCCTCCGCATCGTCGACGACTATCTCGACTTCCTCCCCACCCTCCCCATGTCCCATCGCGACGCCTACTACATGGGCGGCCGCAGCCGCACCTTCGAGGGCGACGAGGACTATCGCAAGTGGCTCCACGCTCGATACGGCTCCCTCGACGCCCTAAACCGCGCCTACCGCTCCGACATCGAGGCTTGGGTCGGCGTCTTCGTCCCCTACGACTGGCTTAACCGTCGCAGCCGCTACGTCGAGAACTCGCCCGAGCAGCGCGACTGGAACGAATACAAAGCGGCCCTCCCCGCCGGGCTCATCCGCCCCGCCGCCATCGAATACTGGTGGTCAAAGTTCCTCGAGAAACGCCACGGCTACGATATCGCGAATCTCAACGCCGCATACGCCGCGCAATACATCCGCTTCTTCGACGTCCCCCTGGCCGAACGTCCTCCGGAAAACGCCGCCGCCCGCGCCGACTGGGAAGATTACGTCCGCAATGAGCTGCCGCTCCGCTTCATGCGGTTCGAGAACGCCGACGCCCTCTGGCGGGCTTTCCTCCTGGAGCGCATGGGGACGCTGGAGGTCGTCAACCGGACGCTTAACCGCTCCTATGCCCGCGCCGACGACATCGTGCTCCCCTTCAGGGCGAACCTTCAGGGTGAACCCTACGCGAACGAACCGCTCACCTTCGAGCCCGATCTACCAACGAAATACGTCGGGTACCCCCCGACAAAGCGCGAAAACAACCTCGTCCTAGATTTCGTGGCGACGAAACTCCCTTTGGAAAGCATCCGCGTCGTCACCGTCGAGAACCTCTACCGGCGATGGCTCCTCGAGAAATACGAGACGCTCGACGCCGTCAACGCGGCATACGGGACCGACGCTCACTCCGCCGGCGACTTCTACCTCCCCATGCCGATTACCGACTGGAAAGAGCTCTCCGAGCGGGCTGGCCACATCAAATGGTATACCTTCATCCGGGCCTACAAGACCGCGGTCAACCACATCGTCCGACAGAGGCGCTCCCTCTGGAACACCGCCGTCTACTGCGCCGCCGTGGTCCTCGCCGCCCTCGTCGTGAACCCCATGTGCGCCTATGCCCTGAGCCGCTTCAATCTCCCCGGCGCCTACCGCATCCTCCTCTTCCTCCTGGCCACGATGGCCTTCCCCGCCGAAGTGACCATGATCCCGAACTTCCTGCTCCTCAAGAGCTTTCCCCTCCTGCGGATCGCCTGCACCCTCGGCGGGTTCTTCGTAGGCGGGATCCTCGCGACGACGCTCGTCCCCAGCAAGCGCGTCCTCTACCCCTTACTTGGCGCGCTCGTCGGGGCGCTCCTTGGCGCAACCGTCGTCACCGAGGCCGCCCTGCACGTCGCCGGGATCACCGGCAACGTCTCACTCCTCAATACCTACTGGGCCCTCATCCTTCCGGGGGTCGCCAGCGGCTACTCCATCTTTATCCTGAAGGGCTTCTTCGACAGCCTCCCCCAGGAGCTCTACGAGGCCGCCGTGATCGACGGGGCAAGCGAAACCCGCATCTTCGTCCAGGTCGCGCTCCCCATGTCCAAACCGGTGCTGGCCGTCATCGCCCTCTGGGGCTTCACGGCGGCCTATGGATCCTTCACGTGGGCCCTCATCATCTGCCAGGACCCCAAGATGTGGACCCTCATGGTCCACCTCTACCAGTACCAGATGCTCGTGGATCCTTCCGAGCGCCTGAGCTCCCTGGTGCTGGCGAGCATCCCGACCCTCATCGTCTTCATCGCCGTCCAGAGGATCATCCTCAAAGGCATCATCATCCCAACGTATAAGTGACGATCCCCCGTCGGCCCCTTGGCTCCCCGCCCTTGCCCGCCCAACGCCTCCTACCGCTGTCTCCGCGTCTTCCGCATGATGGTCACCTCCCCCGTCTCGTGGTTGATGGCCCAGCGATCCCCCTCATCCAGAGACGGCACCTTGACGAGAAGACCTTCCCTCACCAGATCCTCCACCGAGGCGGGGTACGCCGTCTTCATCGCGTGATACTGCTGCACCGCCTCCTCCACCGTCAACTTCTTCGTCCGGTAGTCTTGCCTCGTCCCCAGCCCGATCACGGTCTCGATGTACTCGACCGGACCCGCGACCGTGTCCTCAGGCGCCGGGGTCGGCGCCTGCACAGCCTCTTCGCTCTCCTTCGACCCGCAGCCCCCCATGAGCGCTAGCACCAGAACCATCCCCACAAGAACCGCGCAGATCCTCATGTCCGTCCCTTTCCCAAGAAGAGCTTCTCCGACAGCAGCCCCTCCGCCCCCGCGCCTCTCATCCGTCGCAGCGCCTCGTGATGGGTGATATCGAGCTGGAGCGGCGTCACCGTGATGTAGCACTCGCGAAAAAGCAGGACGTCCGACTCCTCCGGAAGCGTGCCCAATCGCACTTCCCCCTTGAGCCAGTAGCTCTTGCGCCCGTCCGCGTCGTCCCGCGCCTCGAAGCGCTCGTCATACCCAAGAGTCGAGTGAGGCGCCACCTTCAAGCCCCGGATCCTTTCCTCCGGGCAGCCCGGCACGTTCACGTTCACCACGTGGTCCGTCCCAGGCCCCGTCTCCCTCATCATCTCGAAGACGGCACGCGCCACCCGCGCCGCGAAGGAAAAGTTCGCGGTCCCGCGCCGCTCAAGGGAGACCGCCAGCGACGGGATCCCCAACATCACCCCCTCCATGGCGGCGGCAACCGTCCCTGAATAGTGGATGTCGATCCCCAGGTTCGTCCCCCAGTTGATCCCGCTCACCACGCAGTCGATCTTCTCCTTGAGAAGCTCTGTGATCGCCAGTTTCACGCAGTCCGCAGGCGTCCCAGCGACCGCAAACGCGCGTCCGCCGACCTCCTCGGAGAGATCCTCCACGAGAAGGCCCCGCGCCAGCGATATCCCGTGGCCCACTCCGCTCTGTTCATCCTGGGGCGCCACCCGCACGAGCTCCCCGACCCCAGCGAACTCGCTTGCCAGCGCCTCGAGACCCGGCGCATGGATGCCGTCGTCGTTCGTGAGCAGGATCCGCATGCGCCTTCCTTCCCTACCCTCGCGCTACGCCCGCGGTGCCCCCTTCGTCTTCTTCAAAAGGCGGACCTCCTCGATCACCATCGAGCGATCCATCGCCTTCGCCATGTCGTAGATCACGAGAAGCGCCACCGCGGCCCCCGTGAGGGCGTCCATCTCCACCCCCGTCCTCCCCGTCACCGCGGTCGCCACGCGCACCTCCACGCAGGTCTCCTCCGGAAAGGCGAAGTCCACCTTCACCATCTCAAGCGGCAGAGTGTGACACAGGGGGATGATCCGCGCGGTCTCCTTGGCGGCCGAGATCGCCGCGATCCGTGCCGCCGCCAGGACGTCCCCCTTCTTGACCGCACCCTCGCGGACCGCCCGCAGGGTCTCCGCCTTCATCCGAATGCGCCCACGAGCGGCCGCCCGGCGCAACATCACGGGCTTCCCGGATACATCCACCATCCGGGCGGCCCCCGACGCGTCCAGGTGCGTCAGTCTCGCCTTTCCTTTCCCCATGCGCCCATCCTATCATGCAAAAACAGCCGTTGCAACACTGGCAGCTTCGTCCCCCATCGCTTACAATGTTGAAAAATGGGGGTCATGCCTATGAAAACCTTCTTTCTGGCTCTATCGCTCTTCCTCATAGCGGCCGTCTGCCGTGCCGGAGTCGAAACGTCTTCCCTCAAACCGGGCGAACAAGTGATTGTAGAGCTCCAGTCCGGACGCATCCTTATCGGTCGATTCGCTTCAGCCGACGCGATGTCCATCGTGATCGATACGGCTCCTGAAGGCGGGAACCTTGCGCTGCTCAAGATCGCCGTCTCGGATATCTCGGCCGTCCGTCCCGTTGCGTCCGCCGAGCTCGCCCCTGCGCCTTCCGCGCCCCTCCCCGCCAGCCGTCTCGCCCGCGAGGCCGCACCCGCGACCACCGAAAAGCCCAAGCCCGAACTGACCGACCGGGAACGTGAGCTCCTCGCTCTCGTCGATGAGTTTCCCCCCGGACCCGACTGGTCCGATGAGCGCTATGTGGAGATCGCCAGGAGAGACTTGATCCTCGACCTGCGCCCCACCCGAAGGGAGTTGCGCTTCCGTGAGGTCTATCCCGACTGGATCGAGGGGAAATCCCTCGCCGTCCGGTTGGCCCGAGGGGAGACCCCGGGCGCCTGGCAGAAGACGCTTGATCCTGGGGCGGCCTGGACCCGCTTCTCGGACAACAAGGTGTGGCCTGAGAGCCTCTATCAGCCCCTGCTTCGCCGCCTTTTCTACGAGGATTTCGACGACTGGACCAAGGGCAAGGCCCTGGCTGCGGAAGTCGCCGTCGATCCCTCCCGCAAACTCTCGGATGACGAGGAGAAGTCCCTTTCCACCTATCGCTTTTTCCCCTCCGAAGGCGGTTGGACCGAGGCCCTTCGCGAAAGATTGAAAACCGAGCTGGCGGACACCCCCAAACTCATCCCCGATGAGCGCCTCTTTGTGCGGGCCTTTCCCGACTATCTTGAGGGCAAGAGCCAGGCTGCCCGTGCGGAAGCGGCGCGACGGGCGCCAAGCATCTCATACGACGAGGTCAAACCCCTCGAAAACCCCCAAGATCTCCCCTCCGAAAACATATCCACAGGCGCAACCGAATAGGCTCGGCCGTCCCCTCTGATTCACCCTCCAATGAAGCCAGAGGGGAGTTCCTTTCTCTCGACAGCACCCCTCAGCTACGGCAAATAACCTCATATTTCCAAGCAGAAAATTCGCTCCATTGCCCGCCCCAAACCCCAAAATATTGGGGCTATGTTGGTTTCTGAGCCCTTTCCCTTGAGTTCCCTACCGAAATCCGAGAATTTATTCTCTTTTTTTCTGAACTTCGCTTGACAAAGGGACGATCAAAGGGTATGTTAATCTGCACAGTGTGGGAAGCTTGCGAAGAGTAAATAGGATAGATAAACAGCCATGGATCCCGACCCCATGCTCCTCAAGAAAGCGGTCTTTACGACGGGCGAAGCCGCCGAGATCTGCAAGCTGAGCTTGCAGACGATCATCCGATGCTTCGATAGCGGCAAAATCCAAGGCTACCATGTGCCGGGGTCGCGCTTTCGACGCATCCCGCGCGAAAGTCTCGTCAGTTTCATGCGTGAAAACAAACTCCCCCTCCCTGAAGGTCTCGAGGCTCCCGCTCGGACCCGCGTCCTCATCGTGGACGACGATGAGGCCCTGCTCGAAATGCTGGTCGATTACCTGGGAGAGATCGACGATTTCGAGCTTGAGGTCGCCAGGACCGGGTTCGACGCGGGAGCCAAGACTTTAAGTTTCCTCCCCGACGTCATCCTGCTCGACATCATGCTTCCCGACATCAACGGCCGGGAGGTTCTCCGTTCCATCAAGTCCAACCCCAATACCTCGCATATTAAGGTTATAGCCATCTCCGGGATGATTGAACAGGACAAAATCTCGGAACTCTACGACGCCGGAATCGAGCATTACCTGCAGAAGCCCTTCGACCTGCAGGACCTGGTTTCCACCATCCGAAAGCTCGCCGTCGTGTCCTGAAAGGGCCCTGGAGGAACGATCCATGACGAAGGACACCCGCCAATCCGTGGAAAAGCTCCGCGACCTTCCCACCCTCCCGGAAGTCGCCGTCCACGTCATGAAACTCGCTGACGACCCGCAGGCCCGCCTGAGCGAGCTCGCCGCCGTCATCGAATCAGATCCTGCCCTCACCGCCAAACTCCTGCGCCTGGCGAACGCGGCGCAACTCGGCATGGTCCGCCCCGTCACCACCGCAACGCGCGCGGTCGCCACAATGGGCCTCGCCGCCGTCAAGAGCGCCGTCCTCTCCATCGGCGTTTTCCAGGCCTTCGAACAGGATTCCTCCCCCCCGGACCGCAAGCCCCTCTGGATCCACAGCCTCGCGGTGGCGTGCGCGGCGGCGGATCTCGCCCGGGCCACGAGCCGGATCGATCCCGAGCTCGCCTTCGTCGCGGGCCTCCTTCACGACATCGGAAAGATCGGCATCGCCGCCGTCACGAAGGCCGACTACCAGAGCCTCGCAGACCTCGCGCGCAAGAGACGCGTCTCCGTGGAGCGCGTGGAGAAGGAGACCTTCGGCATCGACCACATCGAGTGCGGGAGAATCCTCGCCCGCCGCTGGAACCTCCCGCAGATCCTCGAGCACGTGGTGCGCTGGCACGAGCCTTTCACCGACGCGACCTTCTTGGAGCCCGGCGAGCGGGCCCTCATCGAGATCATCCAGCTCGCTGGCGCGCTGGCCGCCGAGCAGAACCTCGGCTTCACCGACGCCCTCCCCGCCGGCGACGCCGAGACGCTTGCCCGGGAGCTCTCCTTCGATCCCGACGTCCTGGACGCCGCCCGCCAGAACCTAAGCCGTTCCATCGAACAGCGCGCCGCCGTCCTCGGACTCGACGTCGACCAGAACGAGATCTACCTCGACGCCGTCCGACGCGCCAACGTCCTCCTCGGAACCCTCTATGAGGAACTCGACCGCTCGCGTCAGGCCCTCGAGTGCAAGGCCGCCCACTTCTCGGGCCTCCACCTTACCCATCAGACGATCGCGCCCGGGATGTCGCCCTCCGAGATCCTCGCGCTCATCGTCACGAACGCCTGCGAGGTCTTCGGGCTCGCGCGTGTGCTCCTCTACTATCATGAGCCGGGCTCCGATCTTGTCCACGCCGAGGCCTGCGCGAAGGGCGCCAGCGCCAGCGACGTCTCCTTCCGGATCGACCCGACGTCCCCCGTTTCCGCCGAGAGGCTCGCAAAGGACGCCATCGGACAAATCCTCGAAGGACAAGACGGCGGGAACCGCCGGTTCACCCTCATTCCCATGAAGCTTCGCGGAGGCGCGTCCGGCGGACTGGCCTGCTGCGGAAACGGGATCCTCGACGATCCCGAGTTCGCGTCACTGGCCGAGCTCGAGGCCCTAGTCGACTTCGCGGCGCTCTCCATCGACCGGAGCCGCCTCTCCACAAGACTGGACGACGCTTTGGAGAGCGTGCTCGCGGCGCAACGCGACAAACGTCGTCTCGAAGGGGAGGTCCGCGACGGGGAAAAACTCGCCGCCCTCGGCCGCATGGCCGCCGGCGCGGCCCACGAGATGAACAACCCCCTGGCTATCATCTCGGGTCGGGCCCAGGTCCTGCGCCGCAAGGAGCACGATCCCAAGCGCGTCCGCGCGCTGGAAACGATCATCGACCAGTGCGAGAGGCTCTCCCGCATCATCTCCGACCTCCTCGGTTACGCCCGACCCGCGACGCCCCACTTCATCCCCCTGGAGATTCGTCCGACGATCGCGCGCATCGCCTCCCTCCTGGAACCGGAACTCACGGCCGCCGGGATCGATTTCACCAGCGACATCCATCCCGATGTCCCAGTCACGCTCACCGCGGACGAGCGACAGTTCGAGCAGGTCCTCGCGAACCTCCTCAAGAACGCCCGCCAGGCGATCGAAGACAAGGGTGGGACGGGACGGATCACCGTCGGTCTGCGCCTCGACGAGAGCGGCGAATACCTCATCGTCGAGGTCCGCGACACCGGCGTCGGGATCCACCCCGACGAGCTGCCGCATATCTTCGAGCCCTTCTACAGCACCAAGGAGGCCGGGCGGGGCACGGGACTGGGCCTGTCCATCGCGGCGAGCATCCTCTCCCATCACGGCGGCTTCATCCGGGCCGAAAGTGAGCTTGCCGTCGGCACGACCCTGCGATCTTACTGGAGGCTCGCCGGTCCCCCGGTCGACGAGCGTCCCGGCGACGTCCAGTGAAAGGAACCTCGATGATCCTTCCGCCCACTACATCGTCCCACCCCAAGATCCTCGTCACGGACGACGAAGGCGACATCTGCGAGCTCCTCGAGGAAACCCTCACCGAGGAGGGGTACGATGTCACCACCGCGCGCAGCGCCCAGGAGGCGATGAAAAAGCTGGAGCGCGAGGAGTTCGACGTCCTCATCACGGATATCTGCATGCCCGGGCGCGACGGCCTCGATCTCATTGAGGAGGCGAAGAAAAACCATCCGACCCTGGCCACGATCGTCATCACCGCCCATGCCGACTCGGAGAAATTCCTCCGGGCGATCCGCAGGAAAGTGGACGACTTCCTCCAGAAACCCTTCGACCTCGACGAGGTCTGCCGCTCCGTCCGCCTGGGGCTCGCCGCCCGACGCGCCCAGAACGAGGAGGACAAGACGCGCCGCGAACTTCATGATCAGAGCGAGCGGCTTGTCCGCGAGAAAGAGGACCTCTCCCACCAGATCACGGAAGCCATGCGCAAGGTCACCGTCTTCCAGGAAGAGCTCCTGCGCAACGCCGAAGGCCTCAACACCCTGAGCGATGTCTCGAACCTCGTCACCACGATCCTGGACCTCGACAAGCTCCTCGACGTGTGTCTCGCGCTCGTCAATCAGCGCCTGCGCATCCAGCGCAGTTCCATCATGCTCTACGACCGCGCTTCCGACTCCCTGCGCGTGGTCGCCGCCCGCGGCTCCCACATTCGTCTCCTCGGAAAGACCGTCCCCATCGGCGAGGGCGTCGCGGGGCACGTCGCCCGCACCCGCGAGCCCCTCCTCGTCCCCAACATCCTCGAGGACGGCCGCTTCGACGTCTCCCGCTCCACCAACTACGAGACCGGATCCTTCTGCTGCGTCCCGCTCACCTTCCAGGACGAGCTCCTGGGCGTCATCAACGTGAACGACACCCTCTCCGGCGGACCCTTCGACAAGACCCACCTCGACATCCTCTCCACCGTCGCCAAACAGATCAGCGTCGCCATCGCCAACGCCCGCCTCTACAACAACCTCAAGGAGAACTCGGTCCGCATGGTCGAGGCCCTCGCCACCACCCTCGAGGCGAAGGACGTCTACACCTGCGGCCACAGCGAGCGCGTCACCACCTACGCCCTGCGCCTGGGCGACCGCATCGGCCTCTCCCGCGAGCAGCTCGATACCCTCCGCTTCGCGGGCCTCCTGCACGACATCGGCAAGATCGGCGTCCCCGAGGAGATCCTCCAGAAGGAGGACGCCTTGACCGAAGCCGAATGGGCCGTCGTGGCGCAACACCCGATCATCGGCGAGCGGATCATCGGCGCACTCCACTTCCTCACCGACGTGCGCGAGGTCATCCGCCATCACCATGAACGCTGGGACGGACGGGGATATCCCGACGGCCTCCCCGACGGCAAGATCGGCACCCTCCCCAGGATCCTGGCGATCGCCGACGCTTTCGACGCCATGACGAGCGCCCGCCCCTACCGCAGCGCCCGCACCACCGATGACGCCCTCGCTGAGCTCGCCCGTCAGGCCGGATCGCAGTTCGACCCGACGCTCGTGGCGGCCTTCCGCACCCTCTTCGACATGGACGAGGAGATCCGCAGCATCCGCTACGAGATGCGCTACCCCGACGCCAAATCCCTCCCCGCTTCTTCGTCCCGGTGACCGCGTCGGCCTATCGACGGAACTTTCTGAAATCCGTGCCTGGGTCGTAGCTTATCCCGGACAACTCGATCCGGGCGACCCGGATCATCTCCATCGTCGCCTCCGCGATCTCCTCGGGCTGGCGAACCTTGCCCGTCTCAAAGCACTCCGCGGTCGACGGGATCCACTTCCGCCCCGACTCGGTGCTTGCCTGAAGCTCCGTCATCTCCGTGCGCACGAGCCCCGGGCCCGCGCCAAACACCATCACCCTGCTCTTGGCGATCTTGAGCTCCTCGACGAGAATCCGCGTGAGCTCCATGAGGCCAGCCTTCCCGCACGCGTACCCCGTCCCCCCCGTCGGCCGCCCGCCGTTCATGTTGATGATGATCCCCTCGTCGCGCTCCATCATCCCGGGCAGCGCCTCCCGGATGCACAGGAACGCACCCAGCAGGTTCACGCTCACGTCCGTCCACCAGAGCTCGCTTTCCGCCTCCCAGACCCCCGCGATCGACTGGAAGCTCCCCGCGTTGTTGAAGAGCACGTCGATCTTCCCGAACCGCTGGATCGTCTCCTTCACCATCCTGCGCACGTCGCCCTGCCGCGTCACGTCCGTCTGGACGGCGATGGCCGAGCCCCCGCCCTTCTTGATGATCGCCGCGGTCTCCTCGAGCTTCTCCCGCCTTCGCGAGCAGCACACGACGTGGGCGCCGTTGCGCGCGAACTCGATCGCGATCGCCCGGCCGATCCCGCTCCCCGATCCCGTCACGATCGCCGTTCTCCCTCGGATCTCCATGCATGATCCTCCTGTCAGTTTGCAGCCACGGTCACGGATGAATCATTCGGATCCCCCGGACGAGGATCCCGACTCCGCTTGCGCCCAGCACGAGATAGACCGCGGTCTCGAACGCCCTCGCGCGCAGCCGCCCGCTCACGATGTGTCCCAGAAGCACTCCCGTAAGGCTGAACGGACAGCAGGCGAGACTCAAGAGCGCCAGGTCCCGCGTAACGAGTTTCTCCATGAAATACGCCGGTATCCGCATCGCCATAACCACCACGAAGAAGAGCGCGCACGCCGCCTTGGCCGCGTCCCTCCCCCACGAGGTGTTGTGAGCGTAGAGAACGACCGCTGGCCCGGGCACGCCATAGGCGCCCGCCAGCACCCCCCCGATCACCCCGGCCCCTGCCGCCTGCAGCCCCGTCGCCTTGAACGCCGCGCTTTGCCGCTCTCCTGCGAGGATCCTCGCCAGCACTACCCCCATCACGAGCATCCCCAGCCCCGCGAGCATGTACCCCTGCGTAACCCTCGCGAGAAGCAGCGCCCCCGGAACGATCCCCAGGCACCCGCCGACAATCATCGCCGCCGTCACAGGCCTGTCGATCTCCTTGCGCAGCCGCCATGACAGGGTGATCGGGTTCAGGATGCTCGGGAACATGAGCACGACGACCGCCACCCGCAGATCGAAGAACATCGCCAGCACCGGCAGCGTAATGATGCTCGCTCCGAACCCGCACAGGCCCGACACAAACGCCCCGCCCAGCGCTAAAGGGAAAAGAAGTGCAATGTTCCTCAGCGTGAAATCGATGGACATCGACTGCCCACGGTAGCGGCGGCCCGACAAGCCTTCAACCCCGCACCACCCCACAACGCTTCAAATGTCCGGGGCGCCCAGCTCCTGTCCCGTACTCCTACTGCCAGCACTCCCCCCTGCGTCAGCCTCATGCGACACGCCCGGAACCGCGATCCGCGCTATCCGTGCCATGCGGGCGCTTGGACCTGGCTCAAGACAAGATTGGTGTTCCTGGAATCCCTGGTTCTAGGCGAGGCGGCGGTCCCCGAGAATCGATGGGCTTTCCTACTCTGTCTGAGGAAGGAGCCCTGACGCCTCCCAATCACAAGCCATTTCCCCCTGTTCTTTCCGCTCAACTACTTCGAATCCGGGACAAGAAGCGTTGCCGCATTCCGGGCGTGGCTCACCGGCCGTAGGATGTTTGCAGCGAACAGACTTCGGATATTTCTTGAAGCAATCTCGAAATAGATCTCCATCCACCCCTCGCATGGTTTCCTTCCAATCCTCGACGAATTGCGCTTTCAAAGTCGATAGGTTGACCTCGATTTCCGGGGCTATCGGGTTCTCTCGTACCGCAGCAAATACATCCTCCATTCTCTCTGACAATGAGGCAGGCGGGATCGCCCTAATTCTATCCCCGAAAAGGTCTGCCATAAGCTCCTGGGCTCTTGAGCGCCAATACCTGTTCACATGCATTCGCCTGATGACCTCAATAAAAAGACCGGCAACGTAGTCTACAAAGAGAACGTACTCGGCTAGGGGTCGATGGTATCTTCCACCTGAAAAAACGTGCCTCGCATACAGTATAGCGGCTGCCCTATGGGCTATTTCCTCCTTCTGAGGATCCCAGTTTGTGATGAGCTCGCTGACGCAGTTTCCAGGGAGCAGGTACCCGAGCAGGATCTCGGCAACCTCATGGCATATGGCGAGGTGTACCTTGTCCACATAATCATAGGGTGGGCTACCATCCGCTTGAGACTGCGAACAATGGTCCTTATCCCTAGGCGCGGTGACGATGACATAGCCTGCAAGGCCGGGAGCTCGTCCTTCTTCCGTTTCGGAGGAAGGTCGTGCCCAAACGCTCTTCCAGGCTTTCTCGTCGGCCTTCAGGGCACAAGCTATCGCACACGTGGCAGGCAATTCTTCGTTCACACCTACTATGCCCTTGATCCAGTGCTCGATCACCTCGTTGATGTCTTCCTCTTGCAACAGTAGAGGCAATTCCCGCTTGAGTTCTTCTCGAGTAACTTGCCCTCCAGTCAAAAAGTACGTCCGGAGCGTACCCCATACGGTCTCTAGCCTTACGATCGTTTTCATTTTCAGAGATAGCCCGTATAGGAGTTCAGACATGAAATTGAACCTCAATGCTTCGCCAAAGGACCGTACTTCACCCAGGGCCACATTTCCGAGAACGTCTGAAGCCATCCCCTTTGTCCTTCCTCGGAGGGCAGAAATCGGCTACTCGTGGAAAGACCTCCACGCCATTGTTTCAACCGCTCGTTGTGCTGAAGGGATCCGGTGAGTCTTCAACCCCCGGACAGATTCTTGCATGCAGTGAGGGCGGCGATCAGTCGCACCTTCCCGGTGGGAGTGTTAGGATCGAGATCGCAGAACCCGATCTTCTCGACGCCGACTGTCTGGAGCAGATAATCCACTTCCCTGTCCAGCAGGACATCGGTCTTCTCTTTGAGGAATTCCAGCGCCTTTCGCTTCAACTCTTCCCTATCGAGGTCTCCCATCTCCTCTCCTCCCATCTCGAACCAGCCACAAGACACCGCCGGAATCACCCGCTTTCCCGCCCGATCAGTCTATCGGTATGACCCACATGGCCCAACAAGAAATCCCTCTTGCGAGAGATTTTCTTTTCTCCGTCCTCCCAATGCAATCATACCTCAGAAAACCTGGTGCGTCAACATACCGAGAAACATCAAGTATATTTGCCTTTGAGAATTTGTCAATAAAAATCCTCGGAAAAACGCGCAGTCCTTGCTTTCGTAACCTCTTCGCACAAAACAGGATACGCCCCGATTCCCAGAATCTTGACGCTCGGTCATATTTCCCCGGGGACACGTCACTTCATTTCTCGCCGCAATTATCGATACCGCAGACACAGGCGAACTGCCTTTCGACCGTCCTCCCTCGACTCCCCCTCGACTATCCTCCATCCGTCCCAATCCTACCTCTGCGCAGCGAGGGCAGCAAGCCTCTCGATGCCCCTGAGTTTCAAACCGAGCCGGGTGTCGCGGATCGTTCAACAATGCCATGCGCGCGCGGGGGGGGACCCTGCCCGCGCGAGTAAACGCCCCCATGCGCCTACGCTTGGTCGCCAACGCGCATGGCCTTTCGGTCCTGCCGCTTCTCCCTTCCTAGCCCCCCCCCAGTCGGTAAAATGAAGGCGTCGCCCTTCGGAGCCCTTTCCGTGAAGACTCTTCCCGCCTTCAAAGTCGCCGCCGTCCAACTGCGGTGCACGGAAGACATCGACGCCAACGTCAAGCGCGCCTTCGCGGGCATCCGCGAGGCCGCGAAGAGAGGCGCGCGCCTCATCGTCCTCCCCGAACGCTTCCTCTACCCAGTCGAAGGTCCCCTCTTGCGGCGGTCCGCCCAGTCCATCCCCGGGCGCTTTACGGACCGCCTCTCGGTCCTCGCCCGCGAGCTTCACGTCGTCCTTGTCGCTGGAAGCCTCCTCGAACGAATCCCCGGAAGCAGGAAGTTCCATAATACCGCCCTCGTCTTCAATGAAACCGGGCGCCTCATCGCCAAGTATAGGAAGCTTCACCTCTTCCGCCTCGATACCAGCGAGACAGGCGCGATCTCGGAACAGCGCTTTCTTGTCGCCGGCCGCCGGCACGTCGTCGCCGATACCTCCTGCGGACGTATCGGCCTCTCCATCTGCTACGACCTGCGATTCCCGGAACTCTACCGTCTTCTCGCCTATCGGCGCACCCGCGTCCTCGTCGTCCCCAGCGCCTTTCAGCGTCTTACCGGAAGGGCGCACTGGATGACGCTCCTCCGGGCGCGCGCCATCGAGAACCAGTGCTACCTCGTCGCCGCCGACCTGTGCGGGAGCGTCGCTGGCCGATCGTTCCACGGACACTCCGCCATCATCGATCCCTGGGGCGAAGTCTTGGCCCGGGCCGCCTCACGCCCCGAGGCAATCGTCGCCGAGATCTCCGAAGACCGCCTGCGGGAGGTCCGAAGGGTCCTCCCCAGCCTTGCCGATTCCGTGAGGACCGCTGGACGTGCCCGCTAAAGCCCTTATCTCCGGCGTTCTCGACTTCCTGCTTCCGCGCCGATGCTGCGTCTGCGGGATCGTGATCGACGTCGACGGCGCGCTCCCCTTCTCCTACTTCTGTCGGGACTGCCATGAGCGCCTGCGCGACGGCGCCCCCGGCCGATGCCTGCGATGCAGCTCCCCCCTGGGTCCCGCCGACGCCCACGTGGATACCTGCCTTTCCTGTCGGACAACGAAGCTTTCGTTCCGCCGCTCATGGGCCGTCGCCGATTACGACGGGCTCCTGCGCGATCTCATCCTCGCCCTCAAGTTCGCGCGCAGGAGCGAGCTTGCCCCCGCCCTCTCAAGTCTGCTTCACGATGCGCTTCCCGCCCACGCGGTTCCGCCCTGGGACGCGATCGTCCCCGTGCCCCCGCGCCGGCGAGCCTTCCTTGCGCGCGGGTTCAGCCCCGTTGACCTCATCGCGCAGCACCTCGCGCACAGCCTTCGCCTCCCGGCCTGGAAGGCCCTGCGCTTCCGATGGCCCGTCCGCCCGCAGGTGGGCCTCAGCCGCTCCGCGCGCTTCCGGAACGTGAAGGACGCTTTCCTCGTGACGACGCCACGCGTCGCCCACGGCCGACGGCTTCTCCTCCTCGACGACGTCATGACCACGGGCGCCACCGCCTCCGCGTGCGCGCGCGCCCTCCGACGAGCGGGGGCCGCCTCCGTCGAGGTCGCCGTCGTCGCTAAAGCCAACCATTTCGCCGGAGCTTGACATGCCCTTCACACGACTCCCCTTGAAGACCCTCACCACCTTCCTCCACGGCTTCGCCGACGCGATAACGGCCGGCCTGCCCGTCCTGCGCGCGTTGCGCTCGATGCACGACGGCACGCGAAACCCGCGCTTGAGACGCGCCCTCGCCCTCGCAGCCGACTCCATCGCCGGCGGCTCCAACCTCGCCGACGCGCTGGCGCTCTCGAACGCCTTCCCCGACTTCGTCATCATGATGATCTCCGTCTCCGAAAACTCCGGCACCCTCGACGATACCCTCCTCGACCTTGCCGAGTTCTACGACTGGAAGCGCTCGGTCCGCCGCGACATCATCCGGCAGTGCATCTACCCTGCGCTTCTCCTCCCCATCGCCCTCGTCCTCATGGGCGTGTTCCTCACCGTCCTCGACCAGACCTTCCAAGGGACCGCGAGCCACACCTACTTCTCCATGGTCGCCACCGTGCTCGTCCTCGCCGCGCTCGTCGTCTTCGCGTTCGTCCTCCTCCGCCCCCAGTGGCGCAAGGCGCTTCGCAACGCCCCCTTCCTGGCGGCCTTCGGACGCGCCCTCCCAATCGTCGGACCCCTCTGGAGCAAGCTCGCGCTCGCCAACTTCGCCCACGCGCTGCACCTCTGCATCCGCGCGGGCGTCCCCATCGTCGAGGCCCTCTACAGGGCCGGCGACGGCGCGAGCAGCATCACCCTCGACATCGCCGCCCACCACGCCGCCCGCGTCATCCGCGAAGGCTCCACCCTCCACGAGGCGCTCGAGCGCACGCGGGCCTTCCCCCGCAACTTCCTTGAAGTGGTGGAGATCGCCGAGGAGAGCGGCAAACTCGAAGACCGACTCGGCCGACTCGCCCGGCAAATGCGCGAGGAGGTGCGCTTCGCCGTCGCCGTCGCAGTCAAGGTCGGCGGCGTCCTCCTCTACCTCGCCGTCCTCCTCGGCATCGGTCTCGGCATCGTCCTGGGCTACATGAAGCTCTTCTCGAATATCTACAGCCTGACGCCCTGAGACTCCCCTGGCGGCCGTCCCTTCAAAATCGGTACCGGATCACCGTGTGCATCACCTCCGTGGCGGCGTCCGCGACGCGGACCTCCGCCCCCGCCCCGTCTGCCGTCTCGACGGGCGTCCACCCGAGCGGACGCGTCGACCCGTCGTGCAGGAGCTGCTCGACTCTCTCGACCTTCGCCCCGCGCGGAAGCGGCACCTTCGCGAACCGGCTCTCGCTCGACGCGATCACGGCCTTAGTCTCGCTGTATGTCACGAGACACCTCTTCGAGAGCGCGAGCGCCGCGTAGAAGCCCGCAAGCTTCCCGCACGTGCGCTTGCGCCACTGCTCGGCCTCCTTCGTCGCGGCGTCCCACTCGCACCGACAAAGGTCCGTGCGATTGAAGGGCGCGTTCATGTACGCCTGCATCCCGGACCGCCGGCGCCTCTGGTCCTTCTCCCGAAGCTCCCGGTAGGACAGATACGGATGGATCGTGTGGTCCACCGATTCCGTCTCCGGGGCGTTCCAAGCCGTCATGCCGTGGTAATACTCGTACCCCTTCGTGATCGTCACGAACCACGCGTCCGTCTCAAAGATCACGTCCCGCAGCATCCGCGTCGCGATCCGCCCGCGCCTGTACCAATCGTCCGTCCAGCCGTTCCAGTGCTCGCAGAGGTTCGCCCGGTCGCAGAAGGGCTGCATGTAGGCGTCGATCGGCGACTGCCGGCGGACCATGCAGTCCGGCTTGATCTCCTTCGCCCATCGGTACACGAGCTCCGTCGCCTTCTTCTGCATGAGGTCCCCGATCCCCCAGTCAGGATCGTGGAACCGGAACTGCCGCGGATCCACCCCGATGTTGTTGTTGAGCGCCAGCCAGTCCGCGTTCAGGCACCCTGGCTTGTCGGAGAGGATGAACTCGACCCAGGAGCGCATGAACTCCCTCCCGAGGGGGTGCGTCCAGTCGATGTGCTGGAGGCCGGATTTCCCCACCTGGACGCCGTGCTGGAAGTGATAGTCGCGCCGGGTCTTGTGCTTCACGAACGCCTCCGGGTGCTCGCGGTAGAAATCGATCCCCTCGCTCACGTGATAGAGGTGCAGGTACAGCGCCACCCGGGTCCCCTCGGCCCGCAGCTCGTCGATGAGCGCCCGGAAACCCGCCACTCCCCCCAGCTCATCCGTCACCCGCTTGTCGCCATACTGGTAAAAGTACGTCTGGTCGAAGAAGAGATTGAGCTCCCGGATCCCCGTGTGTTCCCGCACGCGCGCCAGCCACTTCCGCACGTTCTCCGTCGTGAGGACCGTGTGGGGCTTGCCCTCCTCGTCGTAAGTGAAGGTCGCGAACCTCTGGAGGCGCGCCATCTCGTCCCACAGCTTGTAGTGCGGGCTCGCCCACCATGCCGGCTGGTCCGCCGACTTCCTCACGGTAAGCCCGAGCGCGTCGCTCAACTCCCTTTGCACGTCGACCACGTCGTACGGGTTTTCGATCCCCGGCGCGAAATACACCACCGGCATACCGCCCTCCCGGCACGCCGGTCGGAGCGCCTCGAAGGAAAGCGACCACCGGCGTCCCTCCATCCGCGCTCTCGTCACCCCCACCGGCAGCGCCCCGGGAAGAGACAGTCCCACCCACCCCGCTTCGCTTCGCAGCGCGAAAACCCTCGGCTGGATGTTGTTGATCCATGTGGGCGGTAGATCCCCCGGATCCGTCATTCCTTGCCCGTCTCCCCCGTCAACTGCCATCGCCCCGTAGCAGCTGGACACCCCCACCTGCGCGTCGAGGTCGATCTCCCAGAACCGGTCCCACTCGTCGGACGAGAAACTGTGCCAGCCCGGCCCGTGGATCACGACGTCTGTGAAGTACGAGAGGTTCGCGAACTCGTCGGTCTCCGTCTCCATCCAGAACGCGACCCGTCCCAGCTTCTCCGCTAGATGAACGGAGTCTCCCGAGCGTCCCGAAACCCGTGCCGAAAAATGCCCGGCCCCTTTCTCCTCCCAGCCCTCCAGCGCAGTTGCCTTCCCTTCGACCACCGGAGCAACGCCCAGGGAGACCGCCTCCCTTCCCTCACGGGAAACCATAAGCCGGTCCCCCTTGACCTCGAAACTCCACTCGCCCTGCTTCAGTCGCATGCTTTCTTCCTTTCCTTGACCCGCCGTCCGGCGACAGTTCCGGGAAACCTACGAGAACGCCACCGGATTTCAAGCCCGATTTGCGGGGGAAGATTTCGAACCCCGCAGCGGCAAGGCACCTTGTCGCCCGCCCACCCTCCCGGCACAATGGACCCCCCCGACACCGGTCAGCCGGGACGGCTTGCCCCGGAATCGCTTGGGTGGCAAAGGCCGCCCGCCCCCCCGTGAGGCGGACGGCGCCTCCGGACGATGGAGAAGGAGCGTCATGACCCGACCGACGTTGACTACTGGAAGCATCCTTCGAGGTCTGGGACACCTCAGCGTGCCCATGCTCGTCACCGGCTTGCTCCAGAACGTCCAGAGCCTCATCGACCTCTTCTGGGTGGGCAGCCTCGGCCCCAGCGCTGTCGCCGCCGTCGCCATGAGCGGCGCCGTCCTCATGACCCTCTTCCCGCTGGTCATGGGGATCTCGACCGGGACGATCGCCATCGTTGCGCGCGCCGCCGGCGCCGGACGACTGGAGGAAGCCGAGGAAGCCGCCAGCCAGTCGATGCTCCTGTCGCTGGTGTTCGGCGTCGTCTCAGGAATCGCCGGGATTCTGCTCTCGGGGTTCTTGCTCGACCTCCTGGGCGCCGGCGCCGACATCGCCGAAGCGGGGACCGCCTATCTCAGGATCTCCCTCCTGGGCTCCGCAACCGTCTTCGTGCTGTTCATCGGCAATGCCGCGCTCCAGGGCGTCGGGGACGCCCTCACGCCGATGTGGATCATGCTGGTCGCAAACGTCCTCAACATCTTCCTCGATCCGGCGTTCATCTTCGGATTGGGTCCGCTCCCCCGCATGGGTGTGCGAGGGGCCGCCCTGGCGACCGTGCTCGCCCAAGGCGCCGCCGCATTCCTCTCGGTCTTCTTTCTCCTGAACGGAAAAACCCACCTCCACTTGAAGCTCCACCATTTTAAGCCGGCCTTGTTCCTCTGCTGGCGGATCCTCCGGATCGGCATCCCGGGCGCAGGGCAGATGCTCGCCCGGAGCCTCGTCAACGCCGTGATGATGAGATTCGTCGCCGCCGCGGGGACCATCGCCGTCGCCGCCTATGGCGTCGGAATGCGCTTCCACATGATCGTCCTGATGCCCGCCTTCGCGCTGGGCGGCGCCGCCGCAACCATGGTCGGCCAAAACCTGGGAGCAGGCGAACCGCGAAGAGCAAAGCGCTCCGCGTGGTACGCCACGCTGATCGACGTTGCCATCATGTGCGTAGCGGCCGCGGCCTTCATGGTCTTCGCGCCCGACATGATCGGCGCCTTCAACTCCGACCCCGACGTCGTCGCCGTGGGCACCAACTACCTCCGCATCGTGTCTCCCTTCTATGTCTTCGCAGCCCTCGGAATCATCCTGGGCCGCGCGCTGAACGGCGCCGGGGACAGCATGACCCCTTTCATCATCACGATGCTGAGCCTCTGGGGACTGCAGGTCCCCCTGGCCGTGGCCTTCTCCCGCCTCTGGCAACCGGCCATCCATGGAATCTGGTGGTCCATGGCGGCGGCGATGGCCGTCCACGGAATCCTGGTGGCGTCGTGGTTCGAGACGGGGCGGTGGATGAAAAAACACGTCTGACCCGCAGGGACATCGGTCGCCCCTCTCCGCCCCTTCCCCGAATGCGCGGACTTGACGTTCCTCCCAGGGGACCTATAATTCGTTATATGGCGAATTAACGGAGAGAACGTTGCGCGACCTCCTTACCATCACCAAGGCCCTCGCCGACGCCCAGCGGCTGCGCGCGCTCCTCGCGCTCGCCCGCCGGGAACTCTGCGTCTGCCAGCTCATCGAGCTCCTGGCCCTGGCCCCCTCGACCGTCTCCAAGCACATGGCGATCCTGGAGCGGGCGCGCCTTGTGGACTGCCGCAAGGAAGGACGCTGGGTGTACTACCGCCTCCCTGAAAAACCCGAATCGACCTGCGTGGCCGAAGCGCTCCAGTGGTTGCGCAAATGCCTCCGGAAAGACGAGCAGATCGCGCGCGACGCTGGGAAATTGCGCGACATCCTGAAGCTCGACAAGGCGGAGCTCTGTGTCCGCCGGAAAAGAAGATGAAAGACGCAAGATGAAAACAAGAGCAAGAGTGGATGCCGGGATTTGCGGGTTCCAATCGGACATCGCCGCCGCATGCGCCGACGATCAGCACGTGGACTTCGAGATCATCTCGGACTGCGAGAAGGTTCGGTCCTTCGCCGCCGTCCTCAAGAAAAGCGGATCGGTGGACGCCTTCCGGGAGATCAGCCCGGCTTCCGAGAGCCTCGTGCTCTCCGCCGCGCGCGAGACCCTGAAGGGCTGCTGCGCCGCCTGCGCCGCCCCCGTGGGCGTCTTTAAGGCCATGCAGGTCGCCGCCGGACTGGCCCTCCCCAAGGACATCGCCATACGGATCGCCAAAGGGGAGTAGCCGATGCCCGGCAGACTGCGGGTCCTGTTCCTGTGTACCGGCAACTCCTGCCGCAGCCAGATGGCTGAAGGATGGACGAGAAGTCTCAAGGGAGACCTCATCGAGCCTTTCTCCGCCGGCGTCGCTCCCCATGGCTTGGACCCGAACACCGTCGCGGTCATGGCCGAGGCTGGCGTCGACATCTCCCACCAGCGCTCGAAAAGCGTCCAAGACCTCACTGCCCTTGACTTCGACTGCGTCGTCACCGTCTGCGACCACGCCCGTGAAAGCTGTCCTCGCTTCCCGGGAAAAACAAGAGTCATGCACAAGGATTTCGACGACCCCCCTCGCCTGGCCAAAGACGCGAAAACCAAAGACGAAGCCCTCGCCCACTACCGCAGAGTCCGCGACGAGATCCGGCGCTTCGTTGAGACTCTGCCGGAAGGGCTGCTCCCGGCGTCCCGCCCCAACGGACCGCCCCCGTCCTGCGGAGACAAACAATGAAAAGCAAACAGACCAAGACCGATCCGGAATCGACCCGACGAACCGTCCGGGAAGCCTACGCCCGGATCGCAGGCGGCAAGACCGACGGGTGCTGTGCCTCCTCCTGCTGCGGCGCCTCCCCCGACGCCATGGCCAAAGCCCTGGGATATAAGTCGGAGGAACTCGGAGAACTGCCGGAAGGCGCCAACATGGGCCTCTCCTGCGGCAACCCCACGGCCCTGGCCGCCCTCGAGCCCGGCGAAGTCGTCCTCGACCTCGGCAGCGGCGGCGGGTTCGACGTCTTCATCGCCGCCGAAAAGGTCGCACCCTCGGGTCGCGCCATCGGCGTCGATATGACCCCCGAGATGATCGAGAAGGCCCGACAAAACGCCGCCGCCTTCCGCGACCGCACAGGCCTCGACAACGTCGAGTTCCGCCTCGGGGAGATCGAGCACATCCCCGCGCCCGACAACTCCGTCGATGTCGTGATCAGCAACTGCGTCATCAACCTCTCCCCCGACAAACGTGAGATCTGGCGCGAGATGTTCCGCGTCCTCAAGCCGGGCGGCCGAGTCGCCGTGAGCGACTTGGCCCTCCTGCGTCCCCTCCCCGACGCTCTGCGCAAGAGCGTCGAGGCCCTCGTGGGCTGCGTCGCTGGCGCCGTCCTCAAGAATGAAACCGAGTCGATGGCCCGCGAGGCCGGCTTCGCCGACGTCACCCTCCGCGACAAACCAGGAGTCATCGAAAGCATGACCCGTTGGAACGATCCTCTGCATGACGCCCTCGTCGAGCTTCTCCCCACCGGCGCGAAGCTCGCCGACTATGCGACCAGCCTCGACATCTCCGCCGTGAAGCCGAAACGAACGTGAACCCCCTTATCGGAGGTGAAAGGCGATGACATCGGACGCGTGCGTGACAAAGAAGCCCAAGGGGCTCGGCTTCTTCGAACGGTACCTCACCGCCTGGGTGATCCTGTGCATCCTCGTCGGGATCGTCCTCGGGAAGCTCGCGCCGCAGGTCGCTCGGTTCCTCGACGGCCTCGCCATCTACGTCGGCGAAGCCCCCGTCGTCTCCATCCCCATCGCGGTCTGCCTCTTCTTCATGATGTACCCCATCATGGTGAAGATCGACTTCGCGGAAGTGCTCAAGGCCGGTAAGAGCGTCAAGCCCGTCGGCCTCACGCTCTTCGTCAACTGGGCGATCAAGCCCTTCACGATGTATCTCATCGCCATCTTCTTCCTTGGAACTCTCTTCCTCGGCGTGATCGGCCCTGAAGCCGTTGACCATGTGAAGATGCCCCTGGGCATGGACCTGCCCGTCGGCGAGGCGTACGGTGCGGGCAAAGTAGTGATGGTGGAAGACGTCAAGATGCTCGAGGTGCCCCTCTGGAGAAGCTACCTCGCGGGCTGCATCCTCCTCGGCATAGCCCCCTGCACCGCCATGGTCCTCGTGTGGGGGTTCCTCGCGAAAGGGAACGACGGACACACCCTCGTAATGGTCGCCATCAACTCCCTCACCATGCTCGTCCTCTACGGCCCCCTCGGCGGCTTCCTCCTGGGCGTCGGCCGACTCCCCGTCCCCTGGCAGGCGCTGGTCCTCTCCATCGGAATCTACGTCGCGCTACCCCTCGTCGCCGGCTACCTCTCGCGCAAATCCATCATCGCCGCCAAGGGCGAGGAGTGGTTCAGGGACAAGTTCCTTCATGTCCTCACCCCCATTACCATCATTGCCCTGCTCGTAACCCTGATCCTTCTGTTCTCGTTCAAGGGCGAAGTTATCCTCTCCAACCCCCTGACGATCCTCTGGATCGCCATCCCCTTGTTCATCCAGACCAATCTGATCTTCTGGATCGGCTATGGACTGAGTAGACCGTTGAAGCTGACATATGAGGATGCCGCCCCCTCCGCCATGATCGGCGCCTCCAATCATTTCGAGGTCGCCATCGCCACAGCCACCATGCTCTTCGGCCTTTCCTCGGGGGCGGCGCTCGCTACCGTGGTCGGAGTCCTCATCGAGGTCCCGGTCATGCTCCTCCTCGTCAAGATCTGCCTCGCCACCCGGCACTGGTTTCCGGTAAAATCCTCCCGAATATGACCGACCCTGCGGAAAGACCCCTCCCCGGAATGCTTCCCGACGGCTTCCGAGCCCGCCTGCGTGCTCTGCGCGTTTTCTCTTTCCCCCTTTCCGTCATCCCCGTCGCCGTCGCCGCTGCGGCCGCTCTTCCGCCCTCCGACTGGCGGTGGGACATCCTCCTCGTCTCACTCCTCGGCGTCATGACTCTGCACGCCTCCGGCAACCTCCTCAATGACTACTTCGATTTCCGCTCGGGCGTCGACCGCAAACAGGAGGCGGACGACGGCCGACCCGGAAGACTGCTGGTGCGGGGGCGGCTCCTCCCGCGAGACATCCTCGCCGAGGCCTTCGTGGCCCTCCTCATCGCCGCCGCCGCCGGCGCGTATCTCACGTGGCTCCGCGGCCCCGTCGTCTTGGCCTTCGGCCTCACGGGAGTCGCGGGACTCTACGCCTACACCGGCCCGCCCTTCCATCTCAAGTACCGCGCCCTCGGGGAGCCCCTGATCTTCCTCGTCTTCGGCCCGCTCCTTATGCTCGGCGCAGCCTACGCCCAGACCCGCCGGCTCGAACCCCTCGCGCTCGCCCTCTCCTTCCCCATCGGCTTCGCCACCACGGCCGTCCTCGTGGGAAACAACCTCCGCGACCGCGCAGAGGACTCCGACGCGGGAATCGTGACCCTCGTGCACGCGCTCGGAGCAAAGGGAGTCCAGATGCTCTACCTGATCCTCCTCGCCGGCGCACTTGCCGGCCTCGTCCTGATCGCCCTCGCCCGATGGGGTCCGATTGCCCTGGCCGCCTCGCCGGTCTGCGCCCTTCTCCTCCTCCGGCCCGTCGCAAGAACGTTGCAAGGCGAACGTCTCCCCGACATCGATGCCAAGACCGCCCGCTTCGCCACCGCCCTCATGCTCTTCGTCCTTGCCGCCCTCGTCCTCACCCCTCGTTGAGCCAGTCAGCGCAGAAGGACTGACAAGACACCTCCCGTGAGCTTGCCAAGCGTACCCGTCCCGCCAATCTCACATCTCGACCAACCGGCCCTCCAAGCGCCTTCCAGCAGCACATCTCCAACATAACCAGCTGCCAACAAAGCAGTTATACCTTCCATCACGTAAGTCGCAGAAGGGCATTGACAAACCCGCGAAATGGCGGTAGGATGTGGTTCATAGTATCAGATCGGAGCATACCGGTGGTCCCCCTCGCCGACTTCTCCCTGGACCGCGCTCATCCCGTCGAGCTTAGCCGCCAGTTGGCGCATAAACTCGCCGCCGCCATCCGTACCGGCACCCTCGCCCCGGGCGACCGCCTCCCCAGTGAGCGCGACCTCGCCCGCCTCTTCCGCGTGAGCAAGGACACCGTCCGCAAAGCTCTTTCCCTCTCTGCGCAGGAGGGCCTCGTCATTCGATGCCCCTCCCGCGGCACCTTCGTCGCCTCCGCGGAGCTCTTCGCCGCCAACCGCCAACGCCGGCAGGTATACACCTTCCTCCGTATGGACCACGGGAGCCCCTGGGCCGACCTCGTGCGGGGACTCTCAAACACGCTCCATCGCCTGGGGTTGGAGCTCATCGTCAAGGACACCGTCGGATGGGGTCCCCACGAGGTCCAGGACGTCGTCCGCGCCTCCCTCCAGGACCGTCCCGCAGGCCTCATCATCTACCCCTACTTCCTGGACGAACTCGCGGACTTCTATCGGAGGCTCGCCGGCGCGGACTGCCCCGTCATCCTCGTCGACGCCGGGCTCGACCTCGGCCTCGACGCAGTCGTGATCGACGAGGATGCGGGCGTCGGCCTCGCCGTCCGCCACCTCTTCGCACGGGGACACCGCTTCATCGGATACGCGGACGTCGAGAGCGCAGGCGTGTCGGAACACGCCCAGCGCAGGATCCGCGCCTACCTCAAGGCGTGCGAGGAGCTCTCTATCCCCCCCTCCGACCGACGACACCTGCGTTGCGCGCCGCCGACGCACGAAGATGATAGCCTTCCCTCCGCCGGGTTGCGCCGGCAGTTCCGTCAGCTCCTGCTCGAGCCGAAGGTCCCCACCGGGATCGCGTGCTTCAATGACTGGGTGGCGGCCGCCCTCTGGGCTGCCGCCCTCGACGAGGGACTCGACGTCCCCCGCGACCTCTCCATCGTCGGATACGACAACGACCGCGCCGCCGAAAGCTGGGCCCATCCCCTTACGACCATCGACCTCCGGCTCGTCCAAATGGGCGCCCTCGCCGCGCGTCGACTAGCTAGCCGTCTCGACCGCCCCGCCGAGAAGCCTCGCGTCACCTTCGTCCAGCCGAGAATCGTCCTGCGCGGCTCGACCGCCGAACCGCGCTCATCCGACGCCTGAACCTCTCATTCGAAGGAGATAGGCACATGCCCGAGAAACTCGCGCTCTTCGGAGGAAAAAGACTCCTCCCCGAGGGCTTCTTCAAGAAATGGCCCCCCGTCAATCAGCAGGACCGAGACTACGTCATGTCGGTGCTCGACCGGGGCGTAAGCTCCGCCGATACCCCCCACATCCAGGCCCTCGAGGAGGAATGGGCCCGGTACGTCGGCACCCGGTACGCCCTCGCCACAAACGCCGGCACAGCGGCCCTCCACATGTGCGTCGCCGCTACCGGCATCGGCCCCGGCGACGAGGTCATCATCCCCGCCTTCACCTTCCTCGCCAGCGCCACCTGCGTCCTCCACCACAACGCCATCCCCGTCTTCGTCGACGTCGATCCTCAATCCATGCTCATCGACGTCTCCAAGATCGAGGAAAAGGTCACCCCCCTCACCCGGGGGATCATCCCCGTCCATTTGAACGGCGTCTCCGCCGACATGGACCCCATTCGGGCCATCGCGCGTCGCCATAACCTCATCGTCATCGAGGACTGCGCCCAGGCGCACGGCTCCACCTACAACGGCAAAAAAGTCGGGAACTTCGGCGACATGGCCGCCTTCAGCATCAACCAGTGGAAACACCTGAGCGCCGCGGACGGCGGACTCCTCGTCACCAACGACCAGGAGCTGCGCGACAAGGCCGAGATGGTCCGCACCTTCGGCGAAACCATCCACAAGGGCAAGACGCGCGAATACAACTCCTACACGATGGGCTGGATGTACCGCACCACCGACTTTGTCGCCGCCTTCGCCCGCAGCCAGCTCACCCGCCTCGACACGTTGAACGCCCAGCGCGTCGAGAACTGCCGACGCCTCGACCGCGAGCTCTCCAAGATCAAAGGTATCCGCCTCCAGAAGATCCCCCAGGGAAGCGTCGCCATGTACTGGTTCTACATGATCTGGGTCTCCCCCGAAGATCTCGGGCTGGACGTCGCCCCCGCTAGGTTCCGCGTCGCCGTGCAGGAGGCGCTGCGCGCCGAAGGGGTGAACGCCGGCCTCTGGCAGACCCGCCCCGTCCCCAGACAGGCCGTCTTCCAGGACCAGGTTGGCTACGGAAAGGGATGTCCCTGGACCTGCGCACACTACAAGGGCCGCGTGCGCTACGCCGAGGAGCAGTACCCCGCCGCCCAGGCCGTCTGCGACCACACCGTCTGGATCTCCTGGGGGTTCGCGCCCCCCAACGGCCCCAAGGAACTCGACGGGATCATCGCCGCCTATCACAAGGTCTTCGACAATATCGACGAAGTCGCCCAACACGCGCGCAAACTCAAGCCCGGCGCGTGACGGCGCCCCCTTTCGCGCCATAAGGAGCCGATGCCCATGAAGATCGGAAACATCCGCATCGCTACAACCGACGACCTCCACAAGATGTACGACGCCGCCCTCGGGATCCTCGCCACCGTCGGGATGCGCGTGACGCACGAGACGGTACTTTCGCGCCTGGAGGCCTACGGCGCGCGCGTCTCGCGCACCGACTGCATCGTTCGCTTCCCGACGAAGGTCGTCGAGAAAGCCGTCGAAGCCATCCGTAAGGCGATGGGCCGTCGTGACCTTCCCTCCGAGCGCCCCTTCGACGACGCCTTCCACGCAAGCCTCGGCGACGGCTGCTTCTTCCTCCACGACTTCGAGAAGAACACCCGCCGCAAGGCGACCCGCGAAGACTTCATCGCCACCGTCCGCTTCGCCGACGCCCTCCCCGAGGTCTCGAGCTTCGCCGCCCCCGTCGAGATCGGTCGGCTCCCCATCGAGACCATGGTGATCGAAATGCAGGCGCTCTGCTACCTCAACTCCGCCAAGCCCTCGGGCGTCGAAAACAACATCCCCGAACAGGTCAAATACCTCGCGGAACTGCGCAAGATCCTCCGCGACTACCGCCCCAACATCGGCGCCGACTGCAACGCCCAGGGCGTCACCAGCCCCCTCACCTTCGGAGACCGCGCGGCAGAGCTTTACATCGAGGGCGGCAAATACGACTTCAACAGCGGCGTCTACACCATGGCCATCGCCGGGGCGAACGCCCCAGCCACCATCGAAGGCTGCGCAACCCAAGCAGCGGCGGAGATCCTCGGCGCATGGACCTGCCTCATGGCCACCGACGAAAACCGACGCGTCGGATCCCTCATCCTCACCGGCACGATCGACATGCGCACCGGCAAGGCCTGCTGGGCAAGCCCCGGCGCGATCCGACAGAACTGTCTCGCCACCACCATGTTCAACGAAGTCCTCGGCGTCCCCATGGGCCTCGACTGGACCTGGTATACCGACGCGGTCGTGCCCGGCTACCAGTGCGCCCTGGACCGCGTCATGAAAATGCTCGCCATGGCCCCGCAGAAGTGCTCGACCGCCTTCCACCTCGGCGACCTCGACGGGGCGTCCCTCTTCTCCCTCGAACAGTGCATCCTCGACCTCGACGTCTGCCGCGGCGTTTTCGAGCTCTATCGCCCCGCCAAAATGACCGACACGAGAATGGCCGTCCCCGAGATCGAGCGGATCGGAGCCCAGCACGGCAAGTCCCACATGGAAACCGACTTCACCCTTGAACACTTCCGCGAGACCCTCTGGATGCCCACCGTCATCCCCCACGCCTACTGGAAGGAGGGCCTGACGGGCGTATCCGAGACGGACGTGCTCCAGCACGCCCACTCCCGCGTCCAGGACATCCTCGCCCGCCACGAGCCCTATCAAGCCCCCGCCCCCATGTCCAAGGCGATTCAGAAGGTCCTCGAAAAGGCCAGCGCCGAACTCCTGTAACGCCATCGCCCTGCGGAAAGGAAGCAACGAATGAGCGACCACCTCTTCTCCGATAACTCCCTGGCGCGCTTCCACGAGGCCGCCGTTCGGGTCCTCTCCACCATGGGATACAAGGTCGAAAACGAGGAACTCCTGCGCCGCTGCGAGAAGTTCGGGTGCCAAGTGGACTACGCCCGCGAAGTCGCCGTCATGCCCCCCGAAGTGATCCAGCGCGCGCTCGACCTCGCGCGCAACCTCACCCCCGAAGGCCGCGCCCGTCGGGAGGCCCGTCACCGGACCGCCGCCCCCGGCGTCACCGTCGGCGCGGGCGGCACGCCTCAGGTCTACCTCGACCCCGACACCGGTGACCGCCGTCCCGCCAAGCGGACCGACCTCGAGAGGATGTTCAAGCTCGCCGCCTCCCTCCCGGGCGTCGGCGCCACCATCCCCCCCGTCATCATGAGCGATTCCCCTCCGCTCCTCGAGGCGATCGAAGCCGCCGCCATGATGATCGAGCTCGTCCCGCCCGAGCGCGTCGGGGCCGTCGAAACCTTCCACCCCTCCCAGCTTCCCTTCATCATCGAAATCGGCGAGATCTTCACCGGAAAGGCGAAATCGCCGCGCTTCGTGTCGGTCGGAAACTGCCCGACCAGTCCCCTCATCTTCGGCCGGCGCACCGCGGACCTGGCGCTCGCGCGCAGTCCCTACAACGCGCACTTCGCCCTTCCGACCATGCCCCTGTCGGGCGCCAACGCCCCCATCACGCGAGCCGGAACGATCGTCATCGGGGTGGCGGAGATCGTCGGGGGCTGCGTCATCGCCAAGGCGATGCGCGAGGACACCTCGTTCAGCGCCACCACGATCAGCGGCATCCTCGACATGCGCACGGGACGGATCTGTTTCTGCACCCCCGAGGTCGTCGTTCAGGACCTCGGCATCTACGAGACCTGCGATCGCCTCCTCGAGCTCCCAATGGGGATCTACCCCGCCTACGTCGACGCGAAGGTCCCCGGGATGCAGGCTGTCTGGGAAAAGACCTTCAAGCAGTCGGTGATGGCGAAGTACGCCTACTGGGGCTGCCATGACGGGTCGCTGGACGCCGCCAAGGTCTGCTCCCCTCTACAGATCGCCATTGACGTCGAGCTTGCCCGCCCCCTCGAAAAGCTCTACGAGCCCGTTGACATGGGCGACGAGGCCCTTGCCGTGGATCTCATCCGCGAGGTCGCCTGGGAGAGCGGCGCCTACATGAGCTGCGAGCAGACCGTCAGCCGGTCCCACACCGAGTTCTGGTACCCGGCGTTCCTCGACCGCACCAACTGGACCACCCCCGACGAGGAGGCGAAGAAGAGCCGCGCCATCCTCGAACGGGCGAACGACGCCTGGCGCGACGCCGTCAGGCGTTACACGCCCCCCGCCCTCGCCGACGACAAGCGAAAAGCCCTGCGGACAGTGGTCGAGCGAGCCCGGAAAGTGCTTGCCTGAGCGCCTCACCTCCCGGATACGGCAATCCACGAAGCGACCGCTTGCTGTCTCGCATCTCCCCTTCCCGTAAACCGTTGCCGGCGGATGGATGGATGACCCCCGTCTCCTGCTTACTTGGACACGGTTATTACACGGGTTTACTCTGAGCAAGATGCAGCCGGGACCAGGCGCCGGTTTTCCCTTGACAAACCATACAATAGCAGCCGATACTATACAGTAGTTTACATTAGGTCGATATTCCGGACGCCTCCGCCGAACTTGTCTCTCAGGAACCCGTAGGAGGCGGGCTTCGATGGTCGACCAGGGCGATGTCCTAGATGCCGATCAGGCGGCCCAGTACCTCGGGATCCATGCGGAGACCCTGAGGCGCCTAGCCCGCGAAAGCAGAGTCCCGGCCTACAAAGTGGGAGGGGGCTGGCGGTTCAACCGCAGCACGCTCTACCGCTGGGCCGAGTCCCAGCACGCTGCCTATCGCCGACGAAGCATCCTCGTCGTGGACGACGATCCGACCGTCTGCGACGTATTCCGCCGAACGCTCGAGGGCGCCGGCTACTTCGTCACGACCGCGGCAAGCGGGCGCGAGGCCCTCGAGGATCTCGAACGGGTCTCCCGCGACCTCGTTCTTCTCGACCTCAAGATGCCCGGGATGGGCGGCCCGGCGGCCTTGCGGGAGATCCGCAAGCGCCATGGATCTCTTCCCGTCATCATCGTCACAGGCTATCCCGAAAGCGACCTCATGGTTGAAGCCATGCGGTATTCCCCGATCATGCTCTTGGCGAAACCGGTCGAGCCCGATCGTATCCTCGAAGCGGTCCGCATGGCCTTCACGGGAACTGCCGGGGAGGTCGGTCCCGTTCCATAACGCAAGAGGGGCCGAAGGGGAGGAAAGGGAAGAGACGTGGTAGAAGACCTCACGGCCTCCGAAGCAACGTCCAGCAGCTTCACCCTGCGTCGGTACGCCTTTGTCCTCCTCACGATCTGCGTGGGAGTCGGCTTCTCGGTGGGCGCGTTTGTCCTCTCCCGGAAGTGGAAGCTCGAGGCGCTCGAGGCGAGCTTCCAGAGCGGAGCACGGGAGTGCGCATCCGCCATTCAGAAGGAGACCGATCAGGGCCTCGAGATGCTCTGCGCTCTCGCGGCTTTCTACGCAGGCTCACGCGAGGTGGAGCTATCCGAGTTCAGCGAGTTTGTGAAGGTCCTGCGCAAACGCCACCCGGACATCCAGGCCCTCGAGTGGATCCCCCGCGTGGACGACGCCGAGCGGGAAACGTGCGAAAAGGCCGCGCGCGACGCGGGCTTCGACTCCTTCGAGATCACCGAGCGTGACGCCGAAGGCCGCCTCACAAGGGCCGCCCATCGCGACGAATACTTCCCCGTCTACCTTGTCGAGCCCTACCTGGGGAACGAGGTCGCCGTCGGCTTCGACCTCGCCTCCGAGCCGACGCGCCGGGAGGCTCTTGAGAAAGCGCGCGACACCGGCGCAATGGCCGCCACCCCCGCAATCACCCTCACCCAGGAGACCGCCGGAAAACTCGGCTTCCTCGCCTTTCATCCCGTCTACCGGAAGGGAACTCCCACCGGCACCGTCGAAGAACGCCGAACGAACCTCGAAGGTTTCGTCCTCGGCGTCTATCGCGTCCCCGATCTCCTGGACAAGGCCCTGAGCGTCATCCGGATCGAAGGGATCGACCTCCATCTCTTCGAGACACCCGCGGGAGAGGGTGCCCGGCTTCTCTACCACCTTGCGCCCTCGGGAGAGTGCATTTCCGGCGAGACGGAGGCAGAGCTTGGCGTCGAAACCCTAACCCAGGGCGTCCATCACTCCACCCCTATCCTCGTCGCCGACCGGCGCTGGCTTCTCATCAGCACCCCC
>JAZDKG010000071.1:0-18303 GCA_043803205.1 Planctomycetota bacterium | reverse complement strand
CTCGGGGAGGATATCTCCGATCTCCCCATGGTCGGCATGGCCCCGGAATGGTTCTCCCAGAAGGCGCTCTCCATCGGCACGTATTTCGTCGCTTCCGGCGCCTACGTGCTCTTCGGCGTCAGCTCCCCCGTGTCCGCCAGCGGCGTCGTGACCGACCTCATCTCCTCCGGCTGGGAGAAAGATGTCGGCGGAAAACTCGAGTTCGAGCCGGACTTCTCGAAAATCGTCTCCAAGTCGATGGATCACATCCTCGCCAAGCGGCGGGCCCTCAAGATCGACCAGGCCCGCGAGCGCAAGCTCTTCGACATGGCCGACCGCCGGGCACTTGAGACCGTCTGACGCCGCTGCAGAAGGGAGGAGGCGTGCCGGGACCCCACAAGATCGCCGCCGTCCACTTCGATTCCGAAGTGATGTGCGCCTCCGGCGTGGTGCTTGTCGATTTCTACGCCGACTGGTGCGGGCCCTGCAAACTGATGAAGGGGATCGTCGAGGACCTCGTTCGGGATCTCGCCGGACGCGCGCGTGTCTGCGCCGTGGACGTGGACGAGGAGGAGGCGCTCGCCCAGCGGTTCTCCGTCACGAGCGTGCCCAGCTTCCTTCTCTTCCGTAACGGGAGCGTCCTCCGCACGATGGTCGGATACATGCCGAAGGAGAAACTGCTCCGCGCCGTCGAGGAGGCCTTGGCCCCCTAGGCCCGCGGCGCTGCACCCCCGGACAGTCGGGGTTTCCAATGGTCGCGTGGATCGAGAACCTGATACGGTCGCTGGCCAACGCGCTCCGACCGGCGCTCGACGCCGGAAGCCCCGCGATCCTCCCCATCGTCTTCTTCGCCGGCCTGCTCTCGAGCCTCCTTCCCTGTGTCTACCCCGTGATCCCGATCACCGTCGCCTTCCTGGGCGCTGCGAACGCACCGAACCGCGCGCGGGCCTTCCTCCTCGCGCTCTCCTACGTGCTGGGGATCAGCGCGACCTTCGTGGCGGTCGTCGCGGTCTTCTTTGCCGCCAAGCTCGCCCTCAGCTCGACCGTCGCCTTCGGCGACTGGAACTCCCATCCCCTCTTCGCCCTCGCCATGGGGACGCTCTACCTCCTCCTGGCGCTCTGGATGCTCGATGTCTTCCACTTCACCCTCTCCCCCTCGCGCGCCTCCGGGCCGAAGAACCCGACGGGCCTGGGCGGGGCGTTCCTCGTCGGCGCGTCCGCCGGCCTCGTCCTCGGCCCGTGCACCGGACCCGTCCTCGGACTCATCATGGGTGTCGCCCTGCGCGAAGCCCACTTCGTGCGGGCGGTCCTCCTCGTGGCGCTCTATGCGCTCGGCCTGGGCGTCCCGTTCCTCGTCATCGGGACCTTCTCGGCCATGATCGCCCGCAGGCCCAAGCCCGGCCGATGGATGCTGGTCCTCCAGAGGGTCTTCGCCGCCGTCATCCTCGCGGTCGGCGCCGCCTTCTTCGTGCGCGCGGGCCAGCTTATGGAGCGTCGCTCCACCCCGCCCGCCGAGCTCAAAGTCGTTCCTCCGACATCCGTTCCCACCGTCGGGAGCGACCTTCCCGAGATGGTCCTCCCGCTCGTCGTCCGCACCCCCGATGGCTGGACGCCTGGCGTTTGGAGCTCGAAAGAATCCGACAAGCCCGTCGTTCTGGTGTTTTGGGGCTCCTGGTGTGTCGCGTGCAAGGAAGAGATCCCCGTTTTCTCGCGCCTCGCGCGAACCTTCGCCGGAAAGGTCGACGTCATAGGGGTGGACCGCTTGGAGAGCCTTGCCCCCGCCCAGCTCGATTCCTTCGGGATCGACTATCCCGTCGCCTTCGATCCCCGGGACAGGATCGCCGATGCGTTCGGGGTCTTCGCAACGCCTTGGCTTGTCATCGCCGACGCCAGTGGCGCCGTCCGCTACTCGACGACGGGCCTCCCCGCCGACCTCGAAGGCTTCGTGCGGGACCTTCTCAAGGAGAGCCCGTGAGCGCCCAGTTGGTCGCCATCGCCGGAAGTCCCCGTCGCGGCGGAAACACCGAACTGCTGCTCGATGAGTTCCTCGCCGGCCTCCAGGAGAAAGGCGTGACGTGGGAAAAGATCCGCGTCGCCGACCTTGCGATTGAAGACTGTCGCGCGTGTGGTGGCTGCTCGCGCTCCAATCCCCCGGGGCGCTGCGTCATCGAGGACGCGATGCGGGACGTCCTCGATAGACTCCGTGCCGCCCAAGGCTATGTCCTCGCTACCCCCATTTGGTTCGGCGGACCCCCGGCGGCCCTCAAGGCGATGATCGATCGCTGCCAGGCCCTCTGGGCGACCGACCCGACCTTCAGCCGCGAGAAGTCAAAAAAACCCGCCGCCCTCCTCGTCGTCGGGGGCATGCACCTCCTCTGGCAGGATCCGGGCGTGCGCGTCGTCGCGCGGTCCTTCTTCGCCGCCCTCTACGCTCGAATCGTCGGTGAGCTCTTCATCCATGACGTGGACGCCCGCGGCGAGATCCTCAAACACCCCGACCTCCTCGCCAAAGCCCGCGAGCTCGGTCGCGACCTCGCCGGGGGAATCCTCCATCCGGGACCCCCCGCTTGACCTTGCGCTTTCATCAAGTCGCCGTATCATGCTGGAAAACTGGGAAAGGGGCCATCCATGGCGAAAGGCGTGCTTACGTGTCCCACGTGTCAGAAGCGCCTGACTGTCTGGGCCTCCTGCGAGGACGGCCTTCACGCTACCGTCGTGATCGAGAGCGACTGCCCGAACATGCGCAACCTTCAGGCTACGCTCTACGGAGTGACGGTCGACGTCGACCGCGACCGCAGGATCTCGGGCCTCCAGGGCTTCAACTATTCCACCAACACCGTCTTCAGCGCCGCCGAGAGAACCATCAAGGACGCTAGCTGCCTCGCCGTCCCCTTCATCATCCGGGTCGTCGAGGTCGCCGCGGGCGTCGCCCGCCCGGGAGAGGGGACCTTCACCATCACCGACGAGAAGGCCCCCTAGGAATCACCCGGTCTCCTTGAGGACCATGTCGATCGCCACCGCTCCCGCTAGAAGCAGCGGCACAAGCCCCGCCTTCGTCTCTGCAAACGTCGGGGAAATGTCCACCACGTAGTTGTCCGCCGTCGTGAAAAGCTCTTTCCCGATCCCCGCCCATTTCTTTGTCACCACGCCCATCTCCTCTCCCCCGCTCGACGTGAATTTGAAGTTCCATCCCTTCCAGTCGCCCTTGAGCGTGGCCACGTGCGCATCGGCGTCGTCGTAGAAATCGAACTGCCCCCCCAGCGAGAAAACCTTCTGACGGAAATACCCTAGGCGTCCCCCCTCCGCGTCATACACGTTCACCACCGAGCGCAGGAATGTGAAACCCCGCCGCACCTCGACCAGCGCCGCTCCGCCCGCGTCCCGGATCACCACCTTGAACGGGAGCATCGTCTTGTTGACGACGAACTTGAGCAGCTTGACCCAAGTGGACGTCTCCTCCTTCGCCTCCCCGATCTTCTGCCCAGTGGCGGGATCCAAAATGTCGTACGCCTCGTGCAGCTTCGCGAAACCCACGTGCTCCCGGATGAGAAAGGTGCTCTTGTCCAGCATGGCGCTATCCTCCTCCTACGCTCTTCGTCGCCGCCGAAAGCTCCCGGACGAGCGCCCCCACAGCCTTGACCACGGCGTCGCTCCCTTCCTTCGCCTTCTCGGCCACGAGCTTCACGATCGCGCTTCCGACGATGACTCCGTCCGCTAAGTGAGCGACCGCCGCCGCCTGCTCCGCCGATCCGATCCCGAACCCGACCGCCACTGGCGCCTTCGCCTCGGCCCGCAGCCCCGCGATCTTCTCCGCGAGGTCCTCGGCGATCCCGCTTCGCACCCCCGTGATCCCCCGCACGCTCACGTAGTAGATGAATCCCCCCGCGCGCTTGAGGATCCGCTTGCGCCGCGCTTCGTCCGTCGTGGGCGCGACAAGGTAGATGAGATGGAAATCCTGTTTCCGCGCGATCCGCTCCAGCTCCTCCGCCTCCTCGACGGGAAGGTCCGGTACGGTCGCTCCGTCCAGCCCCGCCTTCGCCGCCCTGCGGACAAACCCCTCCAGGCCCATCCGGTAGACGAGCGAATACGAGAGCATCGCCACGATCGGGATGGACGTCCCCTCCCGGCGCGCGCGCTCGACCGTCCTGAAGATCTCCTCCAGCCGCACCCCCCGCCCGAGCGCCCGGACGAACGCCTCCTGGATCGTCGGGCCGTCGGCGATCGGATCGCTGTACGGAAAACCCAGCTCGATCGCGTCCGCGCCGCACTCCTCGCAGACCCGCAGAAGCCGCCCCGTCGTCTCAAGGTCCGGGTCCCCCGCGGCCAAAAACGGGATGAAGGCCGGAAGCCCCGCCCCCCGGAGTTTCAGAAAGCGTTCGTCGATGCGGTTCACGCCTGCCTCCGGCTCGCGTCCTGTGGAAACTCGATCCCCTTCCGCTCGAGCACCGCTTGCACCTCGTTCACATCCTTGTCCCCCCGCCCCGAGATGTTCACCACTATGATCTTGTCCTTTCCGAGCTTCGCCGCGAGCTCCATCGCCTTGACAACCGCGTGCGCGCTCTCCAGCGCCGGGATGATCCCTTCCGTCTTCGAGAGCGCTAAGAACCCCTCGATCGCCTCGTCGTCCGTCGCGGCCACGTATTCGGCCCGCCCGCTCTCCTTGTAGAAAGAGTGCTCGGGCCCCACCCCGGGATAGTCCAGTCCCGCCGACAGGCTGTGGACCTCGCGCGTCTGCCCCTCCTCATCCTGCAGGACGTAGCTCAGGCTTCCATGAAGAATCCCTGGCGCCCCCGCCGTCAACGACGCCGCGTGCTTCCCCGTCGATAGCCCCAGCCCCCCCGCCTCAACCCCTAGGAAGCGCACCTCAGCGTCTCCGTAGAACGGGTGGAAGATCCCCATCGCGTTCGACCCGCCTCCGACGCACGCGACAAGGTAATCGGGAAGGCGGCCTTCCTTCTTGAGGATCTGCTCCCGCGTCTCCCGGCCGATCACGCTCTGGAAATCGCGCACCATCATCGGAAACGGGTGCGGCCCCGCTACGCTCCCCAGCACGTAGTGCGTGTGCTCGACCGTCGCCATCCAGTCGCGCATCGCTTCGTTGAGCGCGTCCTTGAGCGTCCGCGAGCCGGACTCCACCGGGATCACCCGCGTCCCCAGGAGACGCATCCGAAAGACGTTGAGCGCCTGCCTGCGCATGTCCTCCGTCCCCATGTAGACGTCGCATTCCAGCCCGAAGAGCGCCGCCGTCGTCGCCGTTGCCACTCCGTGCTGCCCCGCGCCCGTCTCCGCGATGAGCCTTCGCTTCCCCAGCCGCAGCGCCAAGAGCGCCTGCCCAAGGGTGTTGTTGATCTTGTGCGCCCCGGTGTGGTTCAGGTCCTCGCGCTTGAGGTACAGCTTCGCCCCGCCTAACTTCCTCGTGAGGTTCTCCGCGAACGTGAGCGGGCTGGGCCGCCCCACGTAATCGCGGAGGTACCCGTCGAGCTGGCGCTGGAATCCCGGGTCGCGCTTCGCGTCCTCGTACGCCGCTGCAAGCTCCTCGAGCGCGTGCATCAGCGTCTCGGGCACAAAACGACCCCCGAAGGCGCCGAACCACCCCCGCGCGTCCGGGAGCGCTTGCCCGGTCGTCCCTTTCGCCACGGTATTCCCCCTTTCTCGGAACCGCCCGATGGTAGCCCTGCCCCGAATCGTCGTCAAGCCAAAACGGTTCTGTCGGCCGTTGAAACCCCTCTCCTCGCGGGTAGGATTGAAGCGTCAGGCCCCGCCGGCTTTCTGTCAAGAGGCTCTCGATGCGTCTCCCCGAGGATCACAGCCGTTCGGAGCTCTCCGCCGGCGCCCTCGCCGAACTGCGCCGGACGATGGCGCGTCTGCTCTCAAGCGCTCGCGCCCGCTGGTCCCCCGAGGACCTCTGCCTCTACTCCTTCGACGGGACCCGACTCAGCGTACTCCCCGACGTCGTGGCGCAACCCCTCTCGACCGCCGAGGTCGCCGAGGTGCTTCGCTACGCGAACGACAACCGCGTCCCCGTCTGCCCCAGGGGCGCCGCTAGCGGCCTCACCGGGGGCGCCGTCCCCGTGCAAGGGGGCATCCTCCTCGACCTCTCCCTCATGAACCGCATTCTCGAGATCAACGAGGCGGACCAATACGCCGTCGCCCAGCCGGGTGTCCTCGTCGCGGAGCTTCAGCGTGCCGTCGAGGCCCGCGGACTCTTTTATCCCCCCGATCCCGCCTCGAGCATGATGAGCACGCTTGGCGGAAACGTCGCGGAGAACGCCGGCGGCTTGCGCGCCCTTAAGTACGGCGTCACCCGCGACTATGTCCTTGAGCTGGAGGCGGTGCTCGCCTCTGGCGAGGTGCTTCGCTTCGGACGACGGACCGTCAAGACCGTGACGGGATACGACGTCGTGCGCCTCCTCGTCGGCTCCGAGGGCACGCTCGCGGTCGTCACCGAAATCACCGTCAAGCTCATCGCCGCCCCCGAGGCCGCCGCGACCGCCCTCGCCGCTTTCCGCTCCTGCGCGCAGGCCCTCGCCGGGGCCGCCGCCCTCGTCAGGAAACGCGTCCTCCCGCGCGCCTGCGAGTTTATCGACGCTCGCTCGATCGAGATCACCCGCCGGAACGCCCAGGTCGACCTCCCGGCGCAGACCGCCGGCGTCCTCCTCGTCGAGACCGACGGCCCCGCCGTAACCGCCTCCGCTGATCTCGAGCGCGCCGTCCAAATCCTGCGCAACGAGGGGGCCTTCGAGATCGTCGTCGCGAAAGAGGCCGCCGACCGGGAGAAGCTCTGGGACTTCCGCCGCGCCGTCTCGCCCGCCCTTCAGAGCTCTTGCGCTCACCGCGTCAACGAGGATATTTGCGTCCCCCGCAGTCGGCTCGTGGAGATGCTCGCCGCGATCGAGGCCGTCGCCGCTCGCTATGGCGTCGACGTCGCGAACTTCGGACACGCCGGCGACGGCAACATCCACGTGAACCTCCTCCCAAAGGATGAGCGCGAGCTGGATGCCGCCTGTCGCGCCGCCGGTGACATCTGCCGCGAGGCCGTCCGCCTCGGCGGCACCCTCTCCGGCGAACACGGGATCGGCCTTACGAAACGCGATTTCCTTCCCTACGAGATCTCCACCGGCGCCCTCGCGCTCATGCGCCGGCTCAAGTCCCTCTTCGATCCAAACGGCATCCTCAACCCGGGCAAGATCTTTCCGCCGGAAGGCCCCCCATGAGAACCCCTCTCGACGATTCGACCCGTGGACTCCTGGAGGAAGCGCAGCGCTGCGCGCGCTGCGGAAAGTGCAAGTCCCTGTGCCCGCTCTTCGCGAGAGACCCACAGGAAGCGAGCGTCGCGCGGGGAAAGATCGCCCTCGCGCAGGACTTTCTCTCGGGTAGCCTCGGCCCCTCCCGCCGGCTGTACGAATACATCTATAGCTGCCTCCTGTGTACGCGGTGCAGGGACGTCTGCCCCTCCGGCGTGGACTATGTGCGGCTCGTCCACGGCGTGCGCGCGTTCCTTGACGACCGGCGCGGCGTCGTCTCGCTTTCGCGTGAGGTGATGCGCGCTAGCCTCCCCCGCCGCGCGCTCCTCGACTTGGGCCTCCGCCTCGCTCAGCGCTTCCAGAAAACAGCCTCCAACGTCCCCCTCCGGCATCTTCCCCTCTTCGTCCTCAACCGCCTCCCTGTGCCGGACCTCGCCCCGAGAACCGCCCTCTCGGCCTTCGCGGGCGTCCACGGACGAGACGGTCGTCGCCCCCGTGTCTGTCTCTTCCTCGGCTGCCTCATCAACTACGTGTACCCCGGCATCGCGGAGGCCTTTATCGACCTCGCCCGGCGCGCCGGTTTCGAGGTCGTCGTCCCCGACCGGCAGTTGTGCTGCGGCGCCCCCGCGCTCTCCTTGGGAGACACCGGCCTCGCGCGGACCCTCGCCAGGAGGAACCTCGAGGTCTTTCTCGATGGCGACTACGACCACGTCGTGACCGCGTGCGCTTCCTGCGCGCGCGTGCTCATGCGCGAATACGGCGGCCTCCTCGGCCCGCGCTTTGAGCCGGTCGCCAAGCGACTCCGCGAGGCCACCCAGTTCCTCGTCCGCTTCGCCCCGCCCTTCGACGGACGCATCGACGAGACGGTGACATATCACGACCCTTGCCATCTCTACTACGCCCTCGGCATCCGGTCGGAGCCTCGTGAGCTCCTCGCCCGCCACTCCCGCTTCGTCGAGCTGGATGCGGGCGGCGCCTGCTGCGGACTGGGCGGCGCCTTCGCGGCCTTCTTCCCGGATCTCGCGCGCTCCATCGGCTCCGACCGCATCCGCGCCGCCCACAGGACCGGCGCCGCGGTCGTCGCCTCCGCCTGCCCCGGCTGCATCCTCCAGCTCTCCTCCTGCGCCGCCGCCTTGGGACTGCCCATCCGCGCCAAACACGTCCTGGAGATCGTTCGAGAGGCCTCCTACAGCTCTGAGACTACGGAGGTTCCCGTTGCCCTTTCGACTGCGTAACCTGAGACTCGAGAATAAAGCGTGGTTCTATGTCGGCCTCGTCCTAGCCGGTATGGCCGCCGCCACCTACTTGTGGATCACCCTCCGCGAAAAAACCCTCCTCTACGTCCAGACCGCGCGCATCTTTTTTGAGAACACTGTAGAGCCCATGCGCGAGCTCGCCCTCCAAGCCCAGACGACCGGGACCCGCACCCCGCACCCCCTCGCGAGCTTCCCTCGACCCGCCGCTAGGTACTACTGGCGCGTCGTCTCCCGCGACGCCAAATATACCCAGAACCTCCCGATGGATACCTTCGAGCTGGACGCCCTCGATGCCTTCTCCAACGCCCCAGCCCTCGAGACCCTCGCTGGCGTCGATCAGCCCTTCAAGTCGCTCGCCAAAAACCTGGAGGGCCCAAGGGACCCCCTCTTCCTGCGCGCCTTCCTGAGCGCCCTGCGCCAGCCGAACTCCGACGTCACCTACAGAGTCCTTCTCACTGCCTTTCGTTCTCCCCGCCTCCAGCGCAGGCTCCGCACCGTGCTCTCCTTCGCCGCGCGCTCGAGCGACCCCGCCGTGCTGGACGCATACTGGACAAGGGTCGATGAGCGCCTCCGCGCCGTGACCGCCGCCGACGCGCGCACGCGCGCGACCGCCCTCTTCTATAAGGATGCCGAGTGCAAGGCCGTCGCCACTCTGATCGAGATCCTTCAAGACCGCCAGCGCCTCTCCGCCCTCGCCAAGCTCTTTACCACGTTCACCTTGGAGGAGCCCGCGAAGGCCATCGACGGCCTCTTGGCGGAGATGTCTTCCCCCCCCGCGCAGGATGCTCTCCAGGAGCTGCGCGAGGACCCCTCGGTCGGAATCGAGCCCCTCGTCGAAGCCCTCGAGCAGCAGGAATCCCGCGACGCCGTCCAGGAGCTCTTTCGGCCCCTGCTCCGCTCAGCCCGCCTCTCAGACCTCGACCGGCTCCAGCGGGAGTCCGCCGACGCTGCGGAGAAAGCCTTCCCCGACTCCCCTCAGGCCCGGATCCTCGCCCTGGTCCGCGAGCTCTTTGCCGCCCCCGTTGAGCTCCCGATGGCCCCCCTCCTCCTCCAGAGCCTCCAGTTGTCCGAGGGGATCGACGTGGTCGATGCCCTCGTCTGGGGCCTCGAAGGCCGGGAGACCCAGGCCCTCCTCGCTGGCGTGACACGCGCCCTCGCCGAGCCGGCGGGCGCCGAGGTCGTCCAAGCCTTCGCAGACTCCTTGGAACAGGCAATGTCAAGAGCGCGCCGCGGCGAACGCGACGAGATCTACCGCATACTCCCCACCGCCCCCGACCGCTGGAACCTCCTCAATGCGACGGAGGCCTTCCAGTACTTGGCCCCCCTGCGAGTCACCGCCGACTGCCTCGTCTGTCACGGACAGGAAGGCTTTAGGTCCCGCGAGCTTCGCGGTGCGATCTCGATCTCCTTCCCTTGGAAGCCCGAATCCGGCGCCATCGGGCTCGGCGCCAACCGCCGCGTGATCGCCGCGAGCCTCGCCGTGATCATCCTCTCCACCCTCCTCGTCCTCATCAAGGTCATCCGGGCCCTGATGATTGCCCCCCTCGAGCGCCTGAAGGGCGCCGCCGACCGGATCTCCCGCGGGGACCTCGACGCGCGGGCGGACCTCGCTACCGGCGACGAGATCGGGGAGTTCTCCGACGCCTTCGACGAAATGGTGCGCAGGCTCAAACAGTCCCAGGAAGAGCTCCGCGCCTTGAACCGCGACCTCGATCAGAAACTCACCGAGCTGGAGCAGGTCAACGTCCAGCTCCAACGTGCGAACTCGCTCAAGAGCCAGTTCCTCTCAACGGTTACCCACGAGCTGCGCACCCCCCTCAACTCCATCATCGGATTCAGCGAGCTCCTCCGGGATTCCTCCCGCGCTCCCCTCGCGGAAAAACAGTTGCGCTACGCCGGCAACATCTACCTCAGCGGCAGACACCTCCTTCGACTCATCAATGAGATCCTCGACCTCGCCAAGATCGAGAGCGGCGAGCTCTCCGTCGACCTCCGCCCCGTCTCCGTCCAGGATGTCGTCACCCAGGTGGTCGGGATGTTCGCGGACATCCAGGAAAAGCTCTCCCTCGAGGTCCAGGTCGATTCAGACGTCCCCGGCCTCTATACGGACGAGGGCAAGCTCACCCAGATCCTCTACAATCTCGTCGGGAACGCCGTCAAGTTCACACCCGACGGCGGACGAATCACTATCCGCGCCGCCGCCCGCGACGGCCGCGTGCACATCTCCGTCGCCGACACGGGCGTTGGGATCCGCAAGGAGGACCAGTCGATGATCTTCGAACGCTTCCGCCAGGTGGACGGGTCCGCCACCCGCCGCTACGGCGGCATCGGCCTGGGCCTCGCCATCGTGCACGAGCTCGTCAAGCTCCTGGGCGGCGAGATCTCCGTCCAGAGCGAACTCGGCCGCGGCTCGACCTTCACCGTGAGCCTGCCGGTCCTGTCGCCCCCGGCGTGATCCCCTTGGCCCTCAGCCCTCTCCCGTCAGTTTGTGGAAGGCGTTGCGCAGTTCCGCCGTCACCGGGCCCGGCTTCCCGTCCCCGATCGTGCGCGCGTCGATCCGGATCACCGGGATCACCTCCGCCGCCGTCCCCGTGAGGAAGCATTCGTCCGCCGTGAAGAGCTCGTACCGCGTGAAAAGCTCCTCCCGCACGACCCGGCCCGTCCCGCGCGCCAACTCGATCACCGCGTCCCGCGTGATACCCCTGAGGATCCCCGCCGTCACGGGCGGCGTGACGAGCTCCCCCCTCTTCACAAAGAAGATGTTGTCGCCCGTGCACTCGCAGACGTACCCCGCCTCGTTCACGAGAATCGCTTCCGGGACGTCGTTGTTCACCGCCTCGATCTTCGCCAGGATGTTGTTGAGGTAGTTGAGGCTCTTGATGCGCGCGCTCACGGTCTGGTGATGCCTCTGGACCGTGGCCGCCGTGATGACCTCCAGCCCCCTCTCATACAGCTCCTTCGGGTAGAGCTGGATCGAGTCGGTGATGATGATCACGGACCCCTTCGGACACCGGTTCGGGTCCAGACCCAGCGTGCCCGCGCCTCGCGTGCACACGACCCGGATGTAGGCGTCCCGGAGACCGTTGACGCCCAACGTCTCGCGGATCGCCCGCTTCATCTCCTCCGGCGTCATGGGAATCGTAAGCTGGATCGCCTTTGCGCCGTCGTACAGGCGCTCGATGTGCTGATCGAGCCGGAAAACCTTCCCGCCGTAGGACCGGATCCCCTCGAACACCCCGTCTCCGTACAAGAGACCGTGATCGAAGACCGAGATCTTCGCGTCTTCCTTCTCGTAGTGCTTCCCGTCGATGAAAACCTTCAGTCCCATGGCCTCTCCTCGCGGTGCCCTGCGCTGACCGTCACCCTCGCGGCCCGGCAATTCTACGCCTCCCCGGCCCGAAAGCAACCTCTTTCACCGCAGGTGGCCCGTCACGAGCGCAGCCCCCTCCCCCTGTCCCATGCGTGCAGCCGCCCCTCGTGAAGCTCCAGCGTCCGCGCGGAGCGCGCCGCGACGTCAAGGTTGTGCGTCACCATCACCACCGTCGTCCCCAGCTCCGCGTTGAGCTTGAAGATGAGGTTGAGGATCTCCTCGCTCGTCCGCTCGTCAAGGTTCCCGGTCGGCTCGTCGCAGAAGAGAACCTCCGGATTGTTGAGGAGCGCCCGGCCGATGGCGACCCGTTGCTGCTCCCCCCCGGAGAGTTGCGCCGGCTTGTGGTGGAGCCTTCCCTCCACCCCTAGGAGCCCCGCGATCTCCCGCCCCCGCCCCTCGATCTCCTCGCGCTTCCCCCGGTACTCCCTCCGCGAAAGCTCGATCATCTTGGGCAGCACCAGGTTCTCCAGTGCGTTGAACTCCGGAAGCAGGTAGTAGAACTGAAATACGAACCCGAACTGCCGACACCGCACCGCGCTCCGCCCGCGCGCGGAGAGGACCGACAGGTTCTTCCCCCGCAGGAGGATCCTCCCCCCTGTGGGCTCGTCCAAGAGCGCCAAGAGGTGCAGCAGCGTCGACTTCCCCGTTCCCGACGCCCCCACGATCGTGAGGAACTCCCCCTCCCGCACCATGAGCTCCAGCCCGCGCAGGACCCGCAGCTCCTCCGCCCCCGACGGGAAGGACTTGCACAGCTCGACCGCCTGGAGGAGATCACTCATAGCGGATTATCTCCACCGGGTTGAGCCTCGCCGCCCGCGCCGCCGGGTAGACGCTCGCGATGACGCACACCCCCACCGCCGCTAACCAGATCTTGAAATACCGCAGCGCGCTGTACTCCTTGGGGATCGCGCTGAAATAGTAGAGCTCTGCCGGGAAGGGGTCGAAACCCGTGATGTGGTTCACCGCCGCGCGCACGTCCTCCAGGCGCCACAGAAAACCCATCCCCGCCGCAACCCCCAGCGTCGCCCCCACGAGCCCGATGATGAGCCCGAACGTGAGGAACACGCGCCTCACCCCACCGGGCGGCGCCCCGATCGCCATCAGCACCCCGATGTCCCGCCTCTTCTGAAGCACGATCAGCGTCAGGATCGCGATCGTCGCGAACCCCGCCACCACCAGAAGGAGAAAAAGCAGGATGTACATCGTCGTCGTCTCGAGGTTCACCGCGTTGAGAAGCGCCGGGTTCACCTCCTGCCACCCGAGCGCCACCGGACGCGACTCCGCGTCGCTGGCGTCCGCTCGCGCGAGAAGATCGTTGATCCGTTGCGCCGTCTCGCCGATCGCGCGCTCGTCGTCCACGCGCACCATGAGCTCCGTCACCGCCCCCGGGATGCGCACGAGACGCTGCGCCGCCTCGAGCGGAATATACACCACCGTCCTGTCATACTCCCACATCCCGCTCGAAAACGTGTTCGCCACCGTGAAATACGCAGAGCTGTCGCCGCCGCCTTGCATCTCCACCGTGATGAGCTTCAGCCGCTCCCGCCCGATCCAGTAGCTCGGCGGAAGCTCCCGGCGGATCACCTGGCTTCCCGGGATGCACAGCGTCTCTTCCCTCCCCTCCGCCATCGCCGGGTCGTCCCACGTGAGCTTCCAGTTCTTCCCCCGCCAGTCCTCCTTCTTCCACAGCGCCCCCAGCTCCTCCCACTCCGCCCCCTGCCGGATGTTCCTCTGCCGGTCCAGAGGCTTGCCCACCGTCGAGCGGAAATGGTTCACCGAATCCTCGAGTTCCGGCACGATCCCGATCAGCCGCACCGGCGTGTAGTTTAGCTCCTCCCCCATTCGCACCGCGCAGATCGCCCACTTCTCGATCCGAGGCGCCACCGCCGACACGTGCGGCAGCGCCGCGATCTCCTTCGAAAGCCTCTCATACCCCGCAAACCCCCTCGCGCTCGGCGACTGCACCACGATGTCCGATAGCGTCCCGTGCATCGACGCCTTCAAGAGCCCCGTGAACCCGTGCATCACGCTCATCACTACGATGAGCGCCATCACGCCCAGCGTCACCGACACCACGCTGAACCACGTGATTCGCTTCCGCGCTAGGTATCTCAGGCAGATGAAGGTCTTGTACATGCTGCGGTACCGGAATTGCGAAATGGCGAACTAGGAGGCGTCCTCGTCTTCGGCCTGCTCCCCTTCCTTGCGCCGCAGAAGCGGAAACAGGATCACGTCGCGGATGGAGCGGCGGTCCGTTAGAAGCATCACGAGACGGTCGATCCCTACCCCCAGTCCCCCCGCCGGCGGCATGCCGTACGAGAGCGCCAAAAGAAAGTCCTCGTCCAGCTCCCCCCACTCGTTCCTCCCTCCCGCAAGCTGCTGCACGAACCGCTCGCGCTGGTCGTCGGGATCGTTGAGCTCCGTATACGCGTTCGCCACCTCCATCCCCGCGATGTAAAGCTCAAAACGCTCCGCCAACGCGTCGTCGGTCGGGCTCGCCTTCGTGAGCGGACAGAGGGCCTTTGGATAATCGAGGACGAAGGTCGGGTTGATGAGCGCCGGCTCCACCGCGTCCTCGAAGACCTCGTTCACCGCCTGGATGTCCGACAGCCCCTCCACCGCGATCCCCCTCTCCTTCGCGCGCGCCCGCGCCCCCGCTGCATCCCCCAGCGCGAGCCCCGTCTGCTCCTCGTAAAGCTCCCGGTACGTCGCCCGCCGCCACCGACCTCCGATGTCGATCTCGATCCCGCCTGAAAGGATCGTTCCCCCTAGCCCCAGCGCCCCGGAGAGATACCGTACCATCTCCTCTACGAGGTCCATCATCGCCCGGTAGTCGCCGTACGCCTGATACACCTCGAGCATCGTGAACTCGGGGTTGTGCCGCACCGAGATCCCCTCGTTCCGGAAGTTCCGGTTGATCTCGTATACCCTCTCCATCCCCCCCACTAAGAGCCGCTTGAGATACAGCTCCGGCGCGATCCGCAGATACAGGTCCATGTCCAGCGCGTTGTGGTGCGTGATGAAGGGCTTCGCCGCCGCCCCGCCCGCGATCGCCTGCATCATCGGCGTCTCCACCTCCGCATAGCCCAGATCGTCCAGGAACTTGCGGATGAGACGGATCACGCGCGTCCGCGTCTGGAAGAGCTCGAGCACGTCCCGATTCGCGATGAGATCGAGATACCGCTGACGGCTCCGCAGTTCCGGGTCCTTGAGCCCGTGCCACTTCGCGGGCATCGGGCGCAGGCTCTTGGCTAAGATCCGAAGCTCCTTCACCAGGACCGTCGGCTCCCCCGACCGCGTCCGGAACGCGCTTCCCTCCACCCCCACGATGTCGCCTAAGTCCAGAAGCTTCACCACCTCGAACGTGAGCGAGCTCACTTCCTCCTCGCGCACATACGCTTGGATCTTGCCCGACGTGTCGTGGAGGTCGAGGAACACCGCCTTCCCGTGTCCCCGGATGGCCAGCGCCCTCCCCGCCACCCGGATCACTTCCTCAGGCGCAAGGGCGTCGATCTGCGCCGCGACGCTCGCCGCCGGCCGAGTCCCGTCAAAACGCCCCCCGAACGGATCCACCCCCAGTCCCCTGAGCTTCTCAAGCTTCGCCCGACGGTCCAGCTCCTGCGGTGCGGCCAAGAACAAGTCCTCGTCAACGGATTGCCGATGTTGGGGATGCACCCTATTGGGCGCGCGCGCCCTTGTCAAGTAGCGAGCGCTCGATCGGGCCGCCCCGGGGGCTCGATCACTCCTCGACCGCTTCCCCCTGCCCGTACTTCTCTACGTAGCGCCTGTGCAGACGCGCGACCTCCTCGGGCGGGATGGGGATCACCTTGCCCAACTGCTCGGCGATCCACACGGTCTTGGCTGCGTTCTCCACCATCACCGCCGCCTTCACCGCCTCCCGCGCGCTGCGCCCGATCGCGAATACCCCGTGGTTCTGCATCAGGATCGCCTTCGCTAGCCCGATCGACCGCACGACCTCTTCCCCGATCTCAATCTCCCCGATCTGACAATACTTCCCGACCGGGATCTCCTCCCCGAACTCGTCCCCGATCTCCGTCAGCACCGCCGGGATCGCTCGCCCCACCGCCGCGAACGCCGTCGCGAAGTTCGAATGCGTGTGCACGATCCCCCCTACGTCCCGCCGACTCCGGTAAATCACGAGATGCGTGGGCGTGTCCACCGACGGAGCCAACTCCCCCTCCACCACGTTCCCCTCCAGGTCCACTACCACCATCGAGTCCGCCGTGAGATTCTCGAACTCCACCCCCGACGGCTTGATCACGACGAGGTCTCTCTCGAAATCCCTCCCCGAGACGTTCCCCATCGTCCACCGCACAAGCCCCTCCTCGCAGACCCGCCGGTTGAGCTGGCACACCTCTTTCCTGAGTTTCTTGAGCATGGTATTTCTCCTGCTCCTCCCCTCGGCCGCTGGCGACCGACCTCCTAGAGCCTATCCCAATAGCAGGGCCGCGGGTGGTTGCGTTCCCGCCTTGCGGGATCGCTCGTCGTCCCCGTGTCTAACCTCTGACACGTCTGCCTCCTCGCTCCTTAGCCTGCTCGCAAGCACCTCGCGGCGCACACGGCCCTGTTATCGGGATAGGCTCTTAAGCGCCCGCAGTCTCTTCATCACGTCGTTCGTCCCGCGCCCGAAATAGTCGTGCAGCGTCTCATACTCTGCGTAGAGCTTCTCATATAACTCGTGCCGCCGCCCGTCCGGCCGGTACACCCGGCTCGAGAGCTTCGCCATCCTCTCCGCCGCTTGCTCGATCGTGTCGTATCCTCCCGCCGCTCTCCCTGCCGCTACGCTAGCAAACATCGCGCTCCCCAGCGCCGGCGTCTGCCCCGAAGCGCTCACCCGCATCTCCCGCCCCGTCACGTCGCTGAAAGTCTGCATCAAGAGCTCGTTCCTCTCCGCTAAGCCCCCGCAACAGTAAAGCTCCCGCGCCGCCACCCCCGCCGACTCGAAGCTTCGGATGATCTTATACGTCCCGAACGCGGTGGACTCGATGAGCGCCCGATAGATCTCCTCCGCTCGCGTGTTGAGGTGCAGTCCTAGCACGAGGCCCGACAGCTCCGCGTCCACCAGCACGCTGCGGTTCCCGTTGTGCCAGTCCAGCGCCAGTAACCCCGTCTCCCCCGGCCGGAGCTTCGACGCCTTCTCCTCTAAGAGCGCGTGAAGCTCGATACCTCGTCTCCTCGCCTCCGCATGGTGGCTCTCGGGGACGCAGTGCTCCACGAACCACGCGAAAATGTCCCCTACCGCGCACTGCCCCGCCTCGAAGCCCATCCACCCTGGGATGATCCCGTCCTCCACCACCCCGCATTGCCCCTCCATGAACTTCATCTCCTTCCCGAGGACGAGGTGACACACCGACGTCCCCATGATCATCGCCAGCTTCCCCTCGTCCACCACCGTCAGCGCCGGTACCGCTACGTGCGCGTCTACGTTTGCCACCGCGATCGATAGCCCCTCACGCAGTCCCGTCATCTTCGCTAGCTTCTTCGTCAATCCCCCCGCCCGCGTCCCCTGCGGGTAGATCGCCGTTGACAGCTTGTCCTTCACCACCGTCCGGAACTCCGGATGAAGCTCCGCGAAGAACTCCTCGCTCGGGTACCCCTCGTGTTTGTCCCAGATCGCTTTATACCCCGCGGTGCAGGCGTTCCGCTTCTCCTCCCCGCACAGCTGCAGCACCACCCAGTCCGCCCCCTCCAGAAAACGGTCCGCCGCCCGGTACACTTCGGGCGCCTCCACCAGCGTCTGCAGCGCCTTCGGAAAGAACCATTCGCTCGAGATCTTCCCCCCGTACCGCCGAAGCCACCTCTCGCCCCGTCGCCGGGCGACTTCGTTCACGAGGTCCGCCTCGGGTTGCGCCGCGTGATGCTTCCACAGCTTCACCCACGCATTGGGCGTGCTTCGGAAGGCTTCGTGCTGGCACAGCGGCGCCCCTTCCGCGTCGATAGGCAGCATCGTGCATGCTGTGAAGTCGATCCCCACGCCGATGATCGCCTCCGGACCCGCCTTCCCCTCCCGCAGTACCGCCGGGATCGTCTTCCGCATCGTCTCGATGTAATCCGCCGGGTCCTGCAGCGCCCAATCGTGCGCGAGCTTCGTCTTCCCGTCCGGCAGCGCTTCGTCGATCACCCCGTTGGCGTACCGGTGCACCGCCGTCGCCTTTTCTTCCCCCGTCGCGACGTCCACGAGGACCGCCCGACCGCTCTCCGTGCCGAAGTCGATCCCGATTGCATACTTGGGCGCCATCCGCTTCCTCCTCCCCTGGCCCGTTGGAGGATTGAAATTGAGCCCGGGAAAACCTCCCGGGATGATCTTGCCCGCGGAAAACTGGAGGCGGCGACCGGATTCGAACCGGTGAATAAAGGTTTTGCAAACCTTCGCCTTGAACCTCTTGGCTACGCCGCCCGGTAAGTCGAAGGGTGATAAACCTTACTCTCCTGC
>JAZDKG010000070.1:0-73669 GCA_043803205.1 Planctomycetota bacterium | reverse complement strand
CCCGACCGGGAAGGTGTGCCATCAGGCGATTCGGGGGCTCGATGTGCCCTGCGAGTTCTGTCCCACGGGGACCACGGAGCACCTGAGAGAGGGCGTCAGACGCGAAGCGTCTAGCGAGAGGTCCGGGCGGTGGTACCGGGGTGTGGGGAGGGTCATCCGGTGGCCCGACGGACGGGACGTGTGGCTCAAGCGCGCCGTCGATATCACGGAGGAGAAACATGCCGAGGAGCAGGTCCGCTGGGAGGCGCGGATGCAGGCGCTCCGGACACTCGCCGGCGGGATCGCCCACGAGTTCAACAACCTGATGATGGGGGTGCTGGGGAACGCGGCGCTGCTGAAGGCGAGGTCGCCGGCGAGGGGAGAGGAGCGGCGGATGGTGGAGGACATCCGCCGATGCGCACAGCGGACGGCGGAGATCACGCGGAAGATGCTAGCGTATGCGCGCTTGGGCAGGTTCGAAACGCGGAGGATCGACCTTAACGAGATCGTGCGAAAGGCGCTGGGGGAACTGGCGGAATCCCGCGTGACGGAGGCGCGGATCGAGGAGGTGCCGGCCGGTGACCTGGATCCGGTGGAGGGCGACGGTGCGCAGTTGCTGGAGTTGGTGGCGGGCCTTCTCCTCAACGCGGCGGAGGCGGTTGCCGAAGGGGGGAGGATAACGGTCACGACGCGCAACGAAGTGGTGCCCGAGAGAAGGGGGCCGGTGCCGCCCGGGCGTTATGTGTGCATCATTGTGGAAGATAACGGTTGCGGCATGGACGCCGAGACCCTTGCGCGGGCGTTTGAGCCGTTCTTCACGACGAAGTTCCAGGGACGGGGGATGGGTCTAGCGGCGGCGTACGGGATCGTGAAAAGCCACGGGGGGTACATCACGGCGCAGAGCGAGCAGGGGAAGGGGTCGGTGTTTCGGGTGTATCTCCCGGCCGAGGGACGCGCCGAGAAGTGCAGCAAGGAGCGGGCCGAGCGCACGGAAGGCACAATCCTTGTGATCGAGTCCGACGGCGTCGTGCGCGAGGTGACGCGGCGGGTGCTGGCGGGGGCGGGGTGCCGGGTGGCGGAGGCTGGAAGCGTCAAGGAGGCGATGGAGGCCTTGCGGGGACGCGACGGCGAGATGGACGCGGCGATCATCGATTCGGAGGCGCCCGGCGTAAGGGACAGGGAGGAACTCGCGAAGCTCTTCGATCGAGAGCCGCACATGAAGGGGATCCTCACAAGCACCTTCGACTTGGAGGAGATCTGGGGGAATGAGCTCGGGGAGCGCTCGGGCGGGTTCCTGCGAAAGCCGTTCAGCGCGGAGGAGCTTGTTGCGGCGGTGCACAAGGCGCTCGCCGGCAGCCGGGGCGTCCAGGGGTGTCCGAATTGAGCTGAGGGAGGGGTTCTATTCTTCGCCGACGGGTGGGCCGATGATCGCGTCGAGAGCGCGCAGGGAGGAATCTTCGCCGGAGCGGACGAGGGTCATCTTCATGCGCGCGCGCGGGGCGGCCTCGGTGACGAAGCGGCTAGCGAGAAGCGCCTTTCGCTTGTCGTGGCGGGCCTGGTCGAGCAAGAGGTAACCGATGATGAGATCGCAGGCGACCTCGACGAGCTTGCGTGCGACGAGGTCGGTGTATTCCTGACTGCCCTTGTCTTTGACGAAGGCGAGCGCGCTCTCGAAGTCGGCGGACATGCGCGCGAGCTTCGCGCGCGCGGTCTTCGTTCCCCGCGGGGGGTTCTCCGTACGGGCGGCGAGGTCGGCGATGTGACGGGAGGCCATGCCCGCCAGGATCCCTCCGACGGCGCCGACGACCTGGAGCTGGCTCGTGCCCTCGTAGATGCTGGTGATGCGGGCGTCGCGGTAGTGTCGCTCGACGGGATAGTCGCGCATATATCCGGAGCCGCCCAGGACCTGTATGGCGTCGTAGGCGACGGCGTTGGCGACCTCGCAGCAGTAGAACTTGGACATGGGGGTGAGGAGTCCCGCGATCCTTTTCACGGTCTTTTCGGCGCGGACGGTCTCGTTCTTCTCGACGGGGGAGGGGAAGGAGCCCTTCTCGAGCCGACGCAGGAGAGCCATGTGCTGGTCCACGACGCGGGTGGTCTCGTAGAGGAGCGCGCGGGAGGCCTCGATCTGGAGACGCATGTTCGCCAGCAGGTCGCTCACGGGGGGGATGCGCTCGATGCGCCGACCGAACTGCTGACGGGTGTAGGCGTAGACGCGGGCCTCGGCGCTGGCCGCCTCGGCGATGCCGAGGGCCTGCGCGGCGATGCCGACGCGCGCGCCGTTCATCAGCACCATCACGTAGGTCATGAGCCCCCGCTGACGCTCGCCGACGAGGTGGCCTAGGGCGTCGCTAAACTGGAGCTCGCAGGTGGGGGAGCCGTGGATGCCGAGCTTGTCCTCGAGGCGGCGGACCTTGATCCCGGGCTGTCGCTCGCAGAGGAAGAGGGAGAGCCCCAGGCCCCCGTCGCGGTCGGGCTCGGAGCGCGCCAGCACCAGGAGCACGTGACCGCAGCCGTTCGTGATGAAGCGCTTGACGCCGTTGATCCGCCAGGTGCCGTCCTCGTTGGGCTCGGCGCGGACCTGGACGTTCTGGAGGTCGCTTCCCGCGTCGGGCTCGGTGAGGACCATGGCGCCGGTGGTCTCGCCCCGGGCGAAGGGGGGAAGGTACTTGGCGCGCAGCGTATCGTCCGCGAAGGCGTTGATCGTCTCGGCGATCCCCTGGAGCCCGAAGAGGTTCATGAGCGAGGCGTCGGCGCGGGAGACGATCTCGGTGGCCATTGTGTAGACGGTGGCGGGGAAGTTGAGCCCGCCGAACCGCCGGGGGAGCGTCATGCCCATAAGCTCGGCGCGGGAAAGGACCTCGAGGGATTCCCGGATGCCCTTGGCGTAGGTGACGGAGCCGTCCTCGTGCAGGATGTTCCCCTCGCGGTCGATCTCCTCGGAGCGGGGCGCGATGAAGTTGGCGGCGATGTCGCCGACGACGACGAGCACGCGACGGTAGCTGTCGACGGCGTCGGCGCCGTCGCGGGGGGCGAAGTCGAAGGTCGCCGCGTCGGCGAAGCCGTCCTCCTGGAGGGAGGCGAGCTCCTCGAGGGGAAGATGGTCGAAGGTGAAGACGAGATCGCCGTTGTCGGAGAAGAAGTTGCTCACTGGCCTGCACGCTCCTTGACGGCCTGGGTCATCATGGGGAGGACGACGTTGAGGTCGCCCATGATGCGGTAGTGGGCGATGGAGAAGATTGGGGCGTGGGGGTCCTTGTTGATGGCGACGATCTTGGCGGCTTCCTGCATGCCCGCCCGGTGCTGGACCTGTCCGGAGACGCCGCAGGCGATGTAGAGGGCGGGTCGGACCGTGGTGCCGGTCTGGCCGACCTGGTGGTCCTTGGAGATGTAGCCGTTGTCCACTGCCGCGCGGGAGGCGCCGACGGCGGCCCCCAGGACGTTCGCCAGATCGTAGACGAGCTTGAAGTTTTCCTTGCATCCGACGCCGGCGCCCCCCGTGACGATGATGCGCGCGGCCTTGAGGTTGACCTTCTTCTCGGCGCGGTACTCGTCGACGAGCTTGAGCGCGACATCGGCCGGGGAGAGCGTCACCTGGTGAGGGACGATTGCGCCGGTGCGGGAGGGCTGGGCCTCGGGGAGGCGCATGACGCCCTCGCGGACGGTGGCCATCTGGGGCCAGCGCTCGGGGTTGACGATCCAGGCGATGATGTTCCCGCCGAAGGCGGGACGGATCTGGAGGAGCAGGTTGGAATAGCGCTGCTTGGAGACGGGGTCCTCGTAGTCGCCGATCTCAAGGTCCGTGCAGTCGGCCGTCAGACCCGCGCGCAGTGCGCTGGCGATGCGGGGGGCGAGGTCGCGTCCGACGCCGCTGGCCCCGTAAAGGACGATCTGGGGGGATTCCTTCTGGACGAGTTGGGCGATCGCCTTCGCGTAGGGGGAGGCCTGGTAATGCGCCAACGCCGCGTGTTCGACCAGGTGCACCTTGTCGGCGCCGAAGGCGATGAGCTTGGCGGCGAGGTTCGCGACGCTCCCCCCGAGGAGCACCGCGCCGAGAGGCACGCGGAGCGTGTCGGCGAGCTCGCGGCCCTTGCTCAGGAGCTCGAGGCTCACCTCGGCGACGTGCTCGTGGTCGGCCTCGGCGAAAACCCAGACTTCACCTTTCAGGTTTTTCGAGATCATGGGCGCTATCCGATGGTATGGTCTTCGATCAGTTCATGGACGAGCGAGGTGATGGAGGTCCGGGAGGCGGGGATGTCCTTGGTGGCGGACGCCTTGAGGACTATGCTCTGGATGCGGTGGACCTTCGTGGGCGAGCCGTCGCGTCCGCACCAGGCGAGATCCGCCCGGATGGTGTCGAGGTTCCATTCCTCGATGAGGAGACCCTGAAGCTGGAGGTCGCGGACGGCCTCCCGTGTGCGCTGCTCGTGGACCTGGGGGTCGATCTGGGGGTTCTCGCGCTTGATGGCGCGGGAGACCTCGGTGGCGGTGAAAGCGCGCTTGAAGCGCATGAGGCGTCGGGCGGCGGGGTAGCGGGGGTCGTTGGCGGCGTCCACGACGGTGAGGAGAACGGGGAGGCGGGCCTCAACGATCTGGAAGCCTGCGTCGGTATTCCGGCGCGCGCGGATCGTGCGGTCGGAGAGGCTCTGGATCTCCTGGACGTAGGTGATCTGGGGGATGCCCAGCTTCTCGGCGCACTGGGGGCCGACTTGGGCGGTGTCGCCGTCGATCGCCTGTCGCCCGCAGAAGACGAGGTCCACCTCGCCGAGCTTGCGCACTGCGCAGTTCAGGATGTAGGAGGTGGCCAGCGTGTCGCTGGCGGCGGCGCGGATGTCGCTCAGGAGGATCACGCGATCTGCGCCACGGTAGAGGGCTTCGCGGAGGACTTCCGCGGCCGTCGGAGGACCCATGGTGATGACCGTGACGGAGCCGCCGTGGGCCTCGCGGACGACAAGGGCCATTTCGAGGGCGTGCAGGTCTTCGGGATTGAAGATGGCGGGAAGGGCGCTTCGGTTGACGGTGCCGTCGTCGCGCATCGCCTTGCCGGTAATGCGCTTGGTGTCGGGCACCTGCTTGACGAGAACGACAATATTATAGGCCATGATTCGCGGGCGAATCCTCTTATTTCTTTGAAGGCCGGGACGATTGTTTCGGGGAGGTAGTTTAGCCGCCGGCAGATGTCCGTCAAGGGGAAAATTGCGGGATGGGGAGGCTTTGAAAAGACACGAAAGGTGCTCGAAGAGGACAAGGCGGGCGTTTTTCTGTTGAAAAGCCGGGAAACGAAGATAAATTGAATGGGCTCTCAGGGCGTCGCTAGCGTAGCTCAATGGCAGAGCAGCGGTTTTGTAAACCGCAGGTTAGGGGTTCGACTCCCCTCGCTAGCTCCAAGTGAGTGTGTGTCTTAGGGTTGGGGAGATACCCAAGCGGCCAAAGGGGGCAGACTGTAAATCTGCTGGCGTTGCCTTCGCAGGTTCGAATCCTGCTCTCCCCACCAAGCAGACGACGGAAGCGGGCGTAGCTCAATGGTAGAGCCCCAGCCTTCCAAGCTGGTCATGTGGGTTCGATTCCCATCGCCCGCTCCAAAAAAGTGGGGGGAAAGGGGTTGACAGGGATTCCACCATTGGTAGACTAACGAGTCTCTGCGTAGAAAGAGGAACTGTGGCGCATTTGGGCCGCAGCCTTTGGCGGGGGACGTGCTGCTGTAGCTCAGCTGGTAGAGCACGTCCTTGGTAAGGACGAGGTCACGGGTTCAAATCCCGTCGGCAGCTCCAAGAAGCGCGGAGACGTTTTGCGCGCCCGGGCGCGACGTTGCGGACACGGACAATCGAAGGAAGACAGAAAAGGGAGGACCATCGACCATGGCCAAGGAGAAGTTCGTTCGGACCAAGCCGCACGTGAACGTTGGGACGATCGGCCACGTGGACCACGGAAAGACGACGCTGACCTCCGCGATCACGCTGTGTCTGGCGAAGGCCGGCAAGGCAAAGGCGAGGGACTTCTGGTCGATTGATAACGCGCCCGAGGAGAAGGAGCGCGGGATCACGATCCAGACGGCGCACGTCGAGTACGAGACGGAGGCCCGGCACTACGCGCACGTGGACTGCCCGGGGCACCAGGATTACATTAAGAACATGATCACGGGCGCCGCGCAGATGGACGGGGCGATCCTCGTGGTGGCGGCGGACGACGGCCCGATGCCCCAGACCCGCGAACACATCCTCTTGGCGCGGCAGGTGGGCGTGCCGGCGATCGTGGTCTTTCTCAACAAGGTGGACATGGTGGATGATCCGGAGCTCATCGAGCTCGTGGAGCTGGAGCTGCGCGAGCTTCTGAGCCAGTACGAGTTTCCGGGCGACGAGATCCCCATCGTGCGGGGGAGCGCGCTCCTAGCCATGCAGAGCCCGTCCGGGGACCAAAACGACGCGAAGTCCAAGTGCATCTGGGAGCTCATGGACAGGGTGGATGCCTACATCCCGACCCCGGTGCGCGACCTGGAGAAGCCGTACCTCATGCCCGTCGAGGACGTGTTCTCGATCAAGGGACGCGGGACCGTGGGGACGGGGAGGGTCGAGCGGGGCAAGGTCAAGATCGGAGACGAGGTGGAGATCGTCGGGCTGCGCGAGACGCGCAAGACGGTGGTGACGGGGGTGGAGATGTTCAACAAGACCCTCGACTCGGGGCAGGCCGGCGACAACATCGGGGTCCTCCTGCGAGGGATTGAGAAGGAAGACCTGGAGCGCGGACAGGTGCTGGCCGCGCCCGGCTCCATCACGCCGCACACGAAGTTCAAAGGACAGGTGTACGTGTTGACGAAAGAGGAAGGCGGACGTCATACGCCGTTCTTCAACGGCTATCGCCCGCAGTTCTACTTCCGGACCACCGACGTGACGGGAAACGCGCAGTTGCTCGGGGCCGAGATGTGCATGCCCGGGGACCGGACGGTCCTTGAGATCCAGCTCATCACCCCCATCGCGATGGAGGAGCAGCTTCGCTTCGCCATCCGCGAAGGCGGTCGGACGGTGGGCGCGGGGGTCGTGACGGAGATCCTCGAGTAGGACAGGGAGCGAAGGGTTCGAGCGCGGACGATGATCCGCGCCCGTCTTGAGGAGTCTCGCGCCATGGTGCGGGAGCATATTACGCTGGAGTGCAGCGAGTGCGGGCTGAGGTACTACCGCACCCAGAAGGAGACGAAGGGGGGAGGCCGGCTGGAGCTCAAGAAGTTCTGCCGGAAGGACCGCAAGCACACGGTGCACAAGGAACGCAAGAAGTAGCGGGCGATGGCCGGCCATGATCGTGCGGATCTATCACAAGGAGCAGGCGGCTGCATCGCGCCTCATCGCGGGGGCGACGGTGCTGGCGCTGGGCGTGTTCGCGTATGTGGAGATGGCGGCGAGCCAGTTCCTGGGGGGAAGGTCCTTCCCGAAGGCGCTCCAGGTGGCGCGCTTCCCGGACACGTGGGGACAAGCGGTGGGGGGTGTGTGTCTCCTAGCGTTCGCCGCGGCGGGATGGTTTCTCCTCAACCGTCCGAGGGTGGTGGAGTTCCTCGTGGCGGTGGAGACCGAGCTGCGCAAGGTGAGCTGGCCGACTCGGCAGCAGGCGCTGGGGTCGGCGGGGGTGGTGATCGTGACGATGCTGGTCCTGGCGGCGTATCTCTTTCTCCTGGACGCGGGATTGACGTGGCTGATCCGACGGGTGATCGGCGGTTAGAGGGAGCGTGAGGCGTGGCGCGTCGGTGGTTTGTGCTGCGGGTGCAGAGCGGGAAAGAAGACAAGGTGCGCAGCAACCTCGAAAAGCGCGTCAAGGCCGCGGGGCTCGAGGGAGTGGTGCTCCAGATCATGATGCCCATCGAGCAGGTCAGCGAGATCCGGGGGGGACGCCGACGCATCACCGAGCGCAAGATCTACCCCGGATACGTCATGGTGGAGATGGAGGTGGGGGAGAACGGGGAGGTGAACGAGGAGGCCTGGTACCTCGTGCGGGAAACCCCGGGGATCGGAGATTTCATCGGGGCGGAGCGTCGCCCGGTGGCGATGGCGGACCACGAGGTCGAAAAGATGCTCGGGGACGCCAAACGGACCGAGGAAGCCCCGAGGCTGGTGATCAACTTCAAGGAGGGGGACAGCGTCAAGATCAAGGAGGGGCCGTTCGAGAACTTCGACGGCGTTGTGGAGGAGGTCAACGCGGGGAAGGGGTTGGTGAAGGTGATCGTGACGATCTTCGGCCGCGCGACGCCTGTGGAGCTCGAGTACTGGCAGGTGGAGCCGATCTAGGGAGCGAGAACGAATGGCGAAGGTGGTTGTCGCGAAAATCAAGCTGCAGGTGCCGGCGGGGCAGGCGACTCCCGCGCCGCCGGTCGGGCCCGCGCTCGGACAGCACGGACTAAACATCCCGGAGTTCATCCAGCGCTTCAACGAGCAGACCCGCGACCAGGCGGGGATGATCATCCCGGTGGAGATCACGGCGTACAACGACCGGACGTTCACGTTCATCACGAAATCGCCCCCGGCGGCGGTGTTGCTCAAGCTGGCGGCAGGCCTGGCGAAGGGCGCGGCAAACCCCTCGAAAGAGGTGGCGGGAAAGGTGAAGCGCAGCCAGGTGGTGGAGATCGCGCAGAAGAAGATGCGCGACCTTAACGCGCGGGACATCCCCCAAGCCGTGCGGATCATTGAGGGGACGGCGCGGAGCATGGGCATCGAGGTCGAGGCGGACTAGGGGGGAGAGGAAGGCGAGGACATGAGACGAAGTCGGCGCTACATCGAGAACGCCGGGAAGGTCGATCGGGAAAAGCACTACAGCATCGCCGAGGCGCTGCAGGTGCTGAAGTCGTTCCGCCCGTGCAAGTACGACGAGACCGTCGAGGTCGTGATGAAGCTGGGGGTCGATCCGAAGAAGGCGGAACAGGCGATCCGCGGGTCGGTGTCGCTGCCGAAAGGGCTGGGCAAGACCGTGCGGGTCGTCGTCTTCGCGGACGGTGCCTTGGCCGAAGAGGCGAAAAAGGCGGGCGCGATCGAGGCCGGCGGAGAGGACCTCGCGAAGAAGGTCGAGGGAGGGTGGATGGAATTCGACGTGGCGATCGCGCACCCGACAATGATGTCGCGCGTGGGTAAGCTCGGACGCATCCTGGGCCCGAAAGGCCTGATGCCGTCCCCCAAGAGCGGAACGGTGACCCCCGACGTGGTAAAGGTGCTGAAGGAGTTCGCCGCGGGCAAGGTCGAGTACCGGACGGACACGGGGGGGAACGTGCACGCGCCCGTGGGAAAGGTGGGCTTCAAGGCGGAGGACCTGGAGGAGAACATCCGCGCGTTCACGGAGCACATCCGCGCCAGCCGGCCCGCGACGACAAAGGGGACGTTCGTGGAACAAGTGTACCTTTCGACGAGTATGGGCCCCGGGGTGCTGCTGGAGACCGCCTGACGGGCGGGTAGAACGAAGGAGAAGGTTGGGTGGCCAGGGCGATCAAGGAACGGACGGTCGCGGAGTTCACGCAGCGCTACGGCTCGGTGCGGGACTGCGTGGTGTGCGGCTATCAGGGGACGTCGGCGCAGGAGTTTGGCGTCGTGCGCGGTGCGCTGGCGTCGAAGGGAGTCGAGATCCATGTGGTAAAGAGCAGCCTGTTCGAGCGGGCGCTCGAGCAGGCTGGTCGCAAGAACATCGGGAGGCTGCTGGGCGGACCCTGCGCGGTCGCCACGGGCGGGCAAGACCCGCTGGAGCTCGTGAAGGCGGTGATGGGCGCCTCGAAGGAGTGCAAGACCCTGACCGTCAGGGGGGCGTTGGTGGAGGGCAGGACGCTGGACGCCGACGAGACGCAGGCCGTGGGTCGCATCCCGTCACGCCTGGCGTTGTACGGACAGATCGTGGGGCTCATGGCGGCGCCGCTGCGCGGCGTGGCGGGCGCGTTCGCGGGGCTCGCGCGGTCACTCGGATATGCGTTCGCGGGGTACCGCGACAAGTTGGCCAAGGAGTCGGAGAGTTCAGGACAAGCCTCCGGGACAATCCCCGGGGCGATAGTTCCAGGCAACGGAGGAGACGATGGCAGAGAACGAAGGTGAGAAGAAGGGACAAGGTGCGGTGAGCGAGAAGGTCGAGAAGATCCTCGATCTCGTGAGCGGGCTGACGCTGCTGGAGGCGAGCGAGCTCGTGAAGGCCTTTGAGGAGAAATTCGGGGTGAGCGCGGCGGCTCCCGTGGCCGTGGTGGCGGCGGCGCCCGCGGCAGGGGGAGAAGCCGCGGCGAAGGAGGAGAAGAGCGCGTTCGACATCGTGCTCACGTCCTTCGGCGCAAACAAGATCCAGGTGATCAAGGTCGTGCGCGCGATCACGAGCCTGGGACTGAAGGAGGCCAAGGACCTCGTCGAGGGGGTGCCGAAGAGCGTGAAAGAGGCCGTTACGAAAGACGAGGCGGCCAAGATGAAGGCGCAGCTCGAGGAAGCCGGCGCGACGGTCGAGCTCAAGTGAGGATCGGCCGGAGAGACCGGGGAGGTGTCTTGAGCGCAAGGCGAGGGAGGGCAGGTGCAAGCGCGGCGGCGCCCTTTGCGGCGGGGTGGGATTTTTCTGTACCTCTGCGGGGGTGCGGTGGGCTCACGGTAAAGCGTTTGTGAGGGACCCGATCCCATGGAAAAGCGGTATTTCGGCAAGGTGCAAGAGGTCCTGGACGTCCCCAGCCTGACGGAGATCCAGACGCGCGCCTACGCGGAGTTCCTGCAAGAGGACGTCCCGCGGCCGAAGCGCATGAACAAGGGCCTGGAAGCCGTCCTGCGCGAGGTCTTTCCGATCGAGAGCTACGACAAGACGATGTCGCTGGAGTACCTGGGCTACGATCTCTCCAAGCCGCGGTACTCCCCCGAGGAGTGTCGGCAGCTGCGGCTCACCTACGGCAAGCCTTTCCGGGTCTACCTGAGACTCAACAAAGCGCAGCCGGTTGAGGAGGAGGTGTACCTCGGGGAGATCCCCATCATGATGGGGGGAGGGGAGTTCGTCATCAACGGGGCGGAGCGGGTGATCGTCAGTCAGCTCCACCGGTCGCCCGGCGTGGATTTCCTGGAGGAGGGGGGATTGGAGGAGAAGAGGCTGCAAAGCTGCCGGATCATCCCCGAGCGGGGGAGCTGGATCGAGATCAACGTCACGAAGAAGGACGCGATCGTTGTCCGCATCGACCAGTCCGGCAAGCTCCCCGTGACCTGTCTCTTGCGCGCCATGAGCGAAAAGCTCTCGAGCTCGTCGGCGATCCTGCGCGCGTTCTACCCGACGCGGAAGTTCAACACCAAGGAGCCCAGGCTCGCCAGCAAGACGCGCGGGATGTACGTGGTCGAGGACATCGTCGGCGAGGACGGGAAGACCGTCCTGCTCAAGGCGGGGGAGCGCATGCGGGAGGATGCGATCCGGGAGTTCAGGAAGGAGGGGGGCGGGACCATCGAGCTCATCGACGCGAACGCGGACCCGGTCCTTCTCAACTCGCTGGCCGAGGACACGACCGCCAGTCACGAGGACGCGCTGCTTTTCCTCTACAAGCGTCTTCGACCGGGGAACCCCGCCAGCATCCAGAAGGCGCGGGACCTCTTCCATGAGAAGTTCTATGACACGAACCGGTACCGGCTGGGACGGGTCGGACGCTTCCGCCTGAACCGGAAGTTCGGGCAGGAGCTGCCGGAAACCGAGATGACCCTGCGCGAGGGGGATCTCGTGAACGCTATTCGGTACCTCATGAAGCTGCGGGCGGGGGAGGGCGAGGTCATGACATCGATCACCTCGGGAACCGGCGGCTGCGGACGATCGGGGAACTCGCCAGCGACGAGATCCGCAAGGGGTTCCTGAAGCTCCGACGCACCGTCCAGGAGCGGATGAGCCTCAAGGAGCCGGAGGAACTGACGCCGCGGACGCTCGTGAACTCCAAAACGATCTCGAGCGCGATCGAGTACTTCTTCGGGAGGGGGGAGCTCTCCCAGGTGGTGGACCAGACGAACCCGCTGGCGCAGCTCACGCACGAGAGGCGGCTGAGCGCCCTGGGACCGGGAGGCCTAAACCGGAAGCGCGCGGGCTTCGAGGTGCGCGACGTGCACATCTCGCACTACGGGCGGATCTGTCCGATCGAGACGCCCGAGGGGACGAACATCGGTCTCATCTCTTCGCTGTCGCTCTACGCCAGCGTCGATGAATACGGGTTCCTGGTGACGCCGTACCGCGTCGTGCGCCGGGGGCGTGTCACGGACAAGGTGCGGCTGCTGCGGGCCGACGAGGAGGTGGAGCTGCGAATCGCGCCGGCCGACATCAACGTGAAGTCGAACGGGGAGATCATCGCGGAACCCGTCCCGGTGCGCTACCTGGGCGATTTCACCACCTGCGAGGCCCATGAGGTGGACGTGGTGGACATCTCGACGAAGCAGCTCGTCGGGGTGTCGGCGGCCCTCATCCCGTTCCTCGAGCATAACGACGCGAACCGGGCGCTGATGGGGTCGAACATGCAGCGGCAGGCGGTGCCGCTCCTCGTCTCCGAGCCCGCGATCGTGGTCACGGGCATCGAGCGGGCCGTGGCCGAGAACTCGGGGATGGTGGTGCGCGCGGAGGAGGAGGGCGTGGTGAACTACGTGGACGCCACGCGCATCGTCGTGGGGGAGAAGGAATACAGGTTGCGGAAGTTCGTGGGCTTGAACGAGCGCACCTGCCTAAACCAGAGACCCGTGGTTCGGGAGCGGGACCGCGTGAAGAAGGGGGACGTGATCGCCGACGGGGCCGCCACCTTCCACGGAGAGCTCGCGCTGGGCAAGAACGTGCTCGTGGCCTTCATGGCGTGGGACGGGTACAACTTCGAAGACGCCATCCTCATCAGCGAGGCGCTCCTGCACGAGGACGTCTACACCTCCATCCACATCGAGGAGTTCGAGGTGGAGGTGCGGGAGACGAAGCTCGGGAAGGAGGAGTTCACCCGCGACATCCCGAACGTGAGCGAAAAGGCGCTCAGAAACCTGGATGAGGACGGGGGCATCCGGATCGGGACCAAGGTGGGACCGGGGGACATCCTCGTCGGAAAGGTCTCGCCGAAGTCCAAGAGCGAGCTCTCGCCGGAGGAGAAGCTCCTGCACGCGATCTTCGGCAAGGCCGGGGAGGACGTGAAGAACGAATCCCTGGAAGTGCCCAGCGGGGTCGAGGGGATCGTGATCGACGTGCAGAAGTTCTCGAGGCTGACGCACCAGCCGGATGCCAAGCGCCGGAAGGCCGAGCGCGAAAGCAAACGGATCGAGGAAGAGTACCAGGAGAAGATCACCACCGCGATGCGGGAGATGATCCGGTCGATGGAGGAGGCTGGCCAGTTCCGCATGCGGATGAAGGACTCGGGGCTGGTGGTGCATACGACCGGCGAGGCCGGCAAGCAGGAGCTCCTCGAGCTTTCGGAGGGGCTGGACTTCGCCAAGTTCGACATCCCGCCCGAGGCGCGGCGCAAGGCGCTGGCGATCTACGAGACCTACGAGCAGATCGTGGAAGAGCTCCAGTTCGAGCAGGACCGGCAGATCGGGCATCTGCGGCGCGGGGACGAGCTTCCGCCGGGGGTGCTGGAGATGGTGAAGGTGTACGTGGCGACGAAACGGACGCTGTCGGTCGGCGACAAGATGGCCGGCCGTCACGGGAACAAGGGCGTGATCGCGAAGATCCTCCCCAAGGAGGACATGCCGTTCCTCGCGGACGGGACGCCCGTGCAGATCGTGGTCAACCCGCTGGGCGTGCCCAGCCGAATGAACGTCGGACAGATCCTCGAGACCCATCTGGGATGGGCGGCGAAGATCCTGGGATTCCAGGCGATCTCGCCGGTCTTTGACGGCGCGAAGGAAAACGAGATCAAGGAGGCCCTGGTCAGCGCGGGCCTTACCCCCGACGGGCAAGCCGTGCTCCATGATGGACGGACAGGTGAGGCCTTCGACCAGAAGGTCACGGTGGGCTACTTCTACATGATGAAACTGCATCACCTGGTGGACGACAAGGTGCACGCGCGGGCGACGGGACCGTACAGCCTCATCACGCAGCAGCCGCTGGGAGGCAAGGCGCGCTTCGGCGGACAGCGCTTCGGGGAAATGGAGGTGTGGGCGCTGGAGGCCTACGGGGCGGCCTACATCCTCCAGGAGCTCCTGACGGTGAAGTCCGACGACGTGGAGGGCCGGACGAAGATCTACGAGTCGATGGTCAAGGGAGAGAACACCCTGGAGGCCGGGACCCCCGTGTCGTTCGAGGTGCTGACGAACGAGATCCGGGGGCTGGGCTTGAACATGCAGCTCGAGAAGTCCGCGGTGGGGAGCCTGCAGGAGTGACGGGCCCCGCGACGGGGCGGGTCGGGACACCCGAGATGGAGGCCTAGCAACGTGGTGGAACAGGCATACGAGAAGATCAACGACTACTCCGCGGTGAAGATCACCCTGGCCAGCCCGAACGACATCCGGAGCTGGTCTTACGGGGAGGTCAAGAAGCCCGAGACGATCAACTATCGCACGTACCGCGCGGAGAAGGACGGGCTCTTCTGCGAGCGCATCTTCGGCCCGGAGCGGGACTGGGAGTGCTTCTGCGGGAAGTACAAGGGGATGAAGCACAAGGGGATCATCTGCGACCGGTGCGGGGTGAAGATCACGCACTCGCGCGTGCGGCGCAAGCGCATGGGACACATCAACCTGGCGGCCCCCGTGGTGCACATCTGGTTCTTCAAGTCGATGCCGAGCCGGCTGTCGAACCTGCTCAACGTCAAGACGTCGAGCCTGGAGCGCGTGGTCTACTTCCAGGACTACATCGTGATCGATCCGGGGGAGACGCCCCTGGCGCAGAGCCAGCTCCTGACGGAGGAGGATTACCGGCGGTACCGGGAGCGCTACGGCCATGCCTTCAAAGCGGGGATGGGCGCGGAAGCGGTCAAGGAGCTTCTCCAGCGGATGGATCTCGCGAAGCTGAGCACGCAGCTGCGCGCGGACCTCAAGGCGACGAGCTCGAAACAAAAAATCAAGGATTTGACGAAACGCCTGAAAATCGTGGAGGACCTGCGGGACAGCGACAACGACCCGAGCTGGATGGTGCTGGACGTGATCCCGGTTATCCCGCCGGATCTGAGGCCCCTCGTGCTCCTGGAAAGCGGGAACTTCGCGACGAGCGACCTGAACGACCTCTACCGGCGGATCATCAACCGGAACAACCGGCTGAAGAAACTGATGGAGCTCAATGCGCCCGAGGTCATCATCCGCAACGAGAAGCGGATGCTTCAGCAGTCGGTGGACGCGCTCTTCGACAACAACCGCTGCAAGCGGCCGGTGCTCGGGTCATCGAACCGGCCCCTCAAGTCGCTGACGGACATGATCAAGGGGAAGCAGGGGCGGTTCCGGGAGAACCTCCTCGGAAAGCGCGTGGACTACAGCGCGCGCAGCGTGATCGTGGTGGGACCTGAGCTGAGGCTCCACCAGTGCGGACTGCCGAAGAAGATCGCGCTCGAGCTCTTCCAGCCGTTCATCATCCGACGCCTCAAAGAGCTGGGGTACGCGGACACGATCAAGAGCGCCAAGAAGATGCTGGAGCGCAAGGACGAGGAGGTGTGGGACATCCTGGAGGACGTGATCCAGCATCACCCGGTGCTCCTCAACCGCGCGCCGACGCTGCACCGGATGGGGATCCAGGCGTTCGAGCCGATCCTCATCGAGGGAAACGCGATCAAGATTCATCCCCTCGTGTGCACGGGATTCAACGCGGACTTCGACGGGGACCAGATGGCCGTGCACCTGCCTCTGTCGATCGAGGCGCAGGTCGAGGCGACGACGCTGATGCTGTCGACGAACAACGTCTTCAGTCCCGCGAACGGCGAACCGATCATGGGGGCGAGCCAGGACATGGTGCTGGGGATCAGCTATCTCACCCTCGAGCTTTCCGAGCAGCGGGGGGAGGGGATGCGCTTCCATTCCCCGCAAGAGGCGATGCTCGCTTACGCGCACGGGAAGATCGCGCTCCAGGCGGCCATCCACGTCCGCCTGGGGACGGACCGCCCCGTGATCTCGGAGGACGGTCGGATCGACCCCGAGACGGGGCCCGGCGGCAAGCCCTCGGTTCCCGGCGGCAAGCCCAAGCCCACCACGGTGGGGAGGGTGATCTTCAACGACGTGCTTCCGAAGGGGATGCGCTTCTACAACTACGGGCTGTTCAGCAAGGCGATCAACCAGGTGATCGCGGACTGCCACAAGTTCCTCGGGCGTGAGGAGACGGTGCGACTCCTGGACGACATCAAGGAGATCGGGTTCAAACAGGCGACGCTGGCTGGGCTGTCCTTCTCGCTGGACGACCTGCGCATTCCCGCCCGCAAGAAGGAGATCCTGGAGAAAACGGAGAAGGTGGTGGAGCGCATCCAGCAGCAATGCGACGCCAACGCCATCACCCCCGACGAGCGGTACAACCAGATCATCGACGAGTGGACCCACGCGCGCGAGCTCGTCGGCAAGGAGATGATGAACGAGCTCAAGAACGACAGGCGGGACGGCAAGCCGTATCTCAACCCGATCTATCTCATGGCGACCTCGGGGGCCCGGGGAAACATCGACCAGATCCGCCAGCTCGCCGGGATGCGGGGGCTCATGGCCAAACCTTCGGGGGAGATCATCGAGCAGCCGATCAAGGCGAACTTCCGCGAGGGCCTGCACGTGCTGGAGTACTTCACGAGCACGCACGGCGCGCGGAAGGGCCTGGCGGATACGGCGCTCAAGACCGCGGACAGCGGGTATCTGACGCGCAAGCTCGCGGATGTGGCGCAGAACATGGTGATCACAATGCACGACTGCGGGACGACGAAGGGGATCGGAAAGACGACGCTCTACAAGGGGGAGGGGATCGAGGTCCCTCTCTCCAGGATGATCCGCGGACGCGTCGCCCGCGACAACATCGTCAACCCCGTGACCGACGAGGTGATCGTGCGGGAGAACGAGCTAATCACCGACGACATCGCCCGAAAGATCGAGGAGCAGGGGACGGGGTTCGAGACCATCCGCGTGCGGTCCGTCCTCGAGTGCGAGGCGGCGATCGGCTGCTGCGCGCTGTGTTACGGGATGGACCTTTCGACCGGCAAGCTCGTCGAGGAGGGGATGGCGGTGGGGATCATCGCGGCCCAGTCCATCGGCGAGCCCGGAACGCAGCTCACGATGCGGACGTTCCACATCGGAGGGACCGCCAGCCGCGCCGTGGAACTTTCCAACCACAAGGCGCGACAGGGAGGAAAGGTCGGGTTCCGGAACCTCCGGATCGTGCGGGACACGAAGGGACGCAACCTCGTCGTGAACCGGACGGGATATGTGCTCGTGCTGGACGAGAAAAGCCGCGAGTTGGACGCCTACTCGGTGCCGGCGGGCGCCGTGATCCACTTCAACGAGAACGACGCCTGCAAGCCCGGCGACGAGCTGGCGCGCTGGGACCCGCACATGGTCCCGATCATCTCCGAACTGGGTGGCGTCGTGCGCTTCGAGGACGTCACGCGGAATGCGACGCTGCGCGAGGAGCTGGACGGGCGCGGGGCCGTCGCCCGGCGCGTCATCATGGAATACAAGGGTGACCTGCATCCCCAGGTGATTATCACCGACGAGGCGGGTAAGATCGTCGCGGTGTACCCGCTGCCCGAGAAGGCCAGCATCGAGGTTGAGGAAGAGCAGAAGGTTTCGGCCGGGCAAATCCTGGCCCGGACGCCGCGCGGGGTGTCGGGAACACAGGACATCACGGGAGGCCTGCCGCGCGTGACGGAGCTTTTCGAGGCCCGGCGTCCGAAAGACCCGGCGGTGATGAGCGAGATCGACGGCGTGGTGGAACTCCTGGACGAGAAGCGCCGCGGGAAACGAACGATCGTCGTGCGCGGCGAATCGGGCGTGGCGCGGGAGCACTTGGTCCCGCCCGGCAAGCACGTGATCGTGCACCGCGGAGAAACGGTGAAGGCCGGCGATGCCCTCACGGAGGGACCGCGGATTCCCCAAGACATCCTGCGCATTAATGGAGCCGCCGAGCTCCAGGACTATCTCCTGCAGGAGGTGCAGAACGTCTATCGCTCCCAGAACGTCACGATCGACGACAAGCACATCGAGATCATCGTCGGGCAGATGATGCGCAAGATCCTGGTGAAGGACCCGGGGGACACGACGCTCCTGCCGACGGAGATGGTGGACCGCTTCCATTTCCGGAGAATGAATGAGACGGTGCGCGAGGAGTCGAAGAAGGAGGCGACGTTCGAGCCTCTGCTCCTCGGGATCACGAAGGCTTCGCTCCAGTCGGAGAGCTTCATCAGTGCAGCGAGCTTCCAGGAGACAACGCGTGTCCTCACGGGGGCGGCGCTGGCGGGTCGGGTGGACCGGCTCATGGGGCTCAAGGAGAACGTGATCCTCGGACACCTCATCCCCGCGGGGACGGGGTTCCAGAAGCACAACTTGGCGGAACTGGAAAAGTCGGAGGAGCTGACCTCGGCGGAGCGCAAGAGACGCGAGGAGCGGCGGGCTCCCGCAAAGGCGCCGGAGGAGCAGGAGCCGGAATCGAAGGAAGCGGAGAAGCTTCCCGCCTGAGAGAAGGAACATAGAAAGGAAAGGCATGCCTACCACGAACCAAATGGTGCGACGGGGCCGGCGGAAAGTGCGACGGCGCTCCAAAAGCCCGGTGCTGGACCGGTGCCCCCAGAAACGGGGCGTCTGCCGCATCGTGAAAACCCAGACCCCCAAGAAGCCCAACTCCGCGCTTCGGAAGGTCGCGCGTGTGCGGCTCTCCAACGGGAAAGAGGTCACAGCCTACATCCCGGGGGAGGGACACAACCTCCAGGAGCACTCGATCGTGCTCGTCCGGGGTGGGCGGGTACGGGATCTCCCCGGGGTGCGGTATCACATCATCCGGGGGACGCTCGATGCCAGCGGCGTGGAGGCGCGTCGGCAGGGGCGTTCGAAATACGGCGCCAAGACGCCCAAGTAGCGAGGAGAGCACCGCATGGCACTGAAGAAATGGACGAAGTCCGCCCAGTCGCTGCGACCGGATCCCCGGTACGCAAGCGCGCTCGTCAGCAAGTTCATCAACACGATGATGTGGGACGGGAAGAAGGCGGTCTCGCAGAGGACCTTCTACCAGACGATGCAGCTCGTCGAGGACCGGATCAAGGACACGCCTGCGCTGACGATCTTCGAAACGGCCGTGAACAACGTGAAGCCCCACGTGGAGGTCCGCTCGAAGCGCGTTGGGGGCGCCACGTACCAGGTCCCGATGTCGGTCGGGCCCAAGCGGCAGCAGGCGCTGGCGTTTCGCTGGATAATCCAGGCCGCCCGCGCGCGCAAGGGCAAGGCGATGTCCTATCGGTTGGCCGACGAGCTCGTGGCGGCATACAACCGCGAGGGCGCCGCCCACACCCAGAGGGAGAACGTGCATAAGATGGCGGACGCCAACAAGGCGTTCGCGCACTTCGCGTGGTAAGCTAGGGGGGAACGCAGAGGCTCTGCGCTTTCCGGTGAGGGATCATGGAGCGCGTTCCGATCGAGAAAGTGCGCAACATCGGGATCGTGGCGCACATCGACGCGGGCAAAACCACCACCACCGAGCGGATCCTGTACTACGCGGGGGAAACCCATAGGCTCGGCGAAGTCGACGAGGGGACGACCGAGACCGATTTCGAGGAAGAGGAGCAGGAGCGGGGAATCACGATCAAGTCGGCGGCCGTCTCCTGCAACTGGGCGGGGCACCGGATCAACATCATCGACACCCCCGGACACGTGGACTTCACGGCGGAGGTGGAACGCAGCCTCCGCGTCCTCGACGGGGCGGTGGTCATCTTCTGCGGCGTGGGGGGCGTGGAGGCGCAGTCGGAAACGGTCTGGCGCCAGGCGGACAAGTACCGCGTGCCCCGCATATGCTACGTCAACAAGCTGGACCGCGTGGGGGCGGACCTGTGGCGCGTGATGGAGCAGATGCGGAAGCGTCTGTCCTGCACGCCCGTCGTCACGACGCTCCCGATCGGCGCGGAAGGGGAGTTCCGCGGCGTCGTCGATCTCGTGGAGATGCAGGAGGTGTATTTCGACGAGGAGTCCGCGGGGGTGAGGGTGATCCGGGAGGAGATCCGGGAGGAGAGACGTCGGGAGGCGCGCCGGGGACGGGAGGCGCTCGTCGAGGCCGTCGCCGACTTCGACGCCGAGCTCACGAGGAAGTACGTGGAGGGGCTCGAGGTCGAGGCCGCGGATCTGCGTCGGGCGATCCGGGCCGCAACGCTCTCCGCGAAGCTGGTGCCGGTGCTCTGCGGTGCGAGCCTGCGCAACAAGGGGGTGCAGCTCCTCCTAGACGCGATTCCCGCGTACCTGCCGAGCCCCCTGGACATCGGCCCGGTGCGGGCCTTCGACCCGAAAAAGGAAAAGACCGTCGAGCGCAGGCCCGACCCGAAGGAGCCCCTGACGGCGCTGGCGTTCAAGGTCACCAGCGACGCCCACCAGGAATACGTGTGGGTGCGCGTCTACTCGGGAAGACTCAAGTGCGGAACCAGGGTCGCGAACCCTCGCGCGCATAAGAAGGAGGTCATCACCGGGATCTATCACGTGCAGGCCTCCCGGCACGAGCGCACCGACGAGGCCGGTCCCGGCGAGATCGTGGCCGTCACCGGTCCGAAGGCGACGAGCACCGGGGACACGCTCTGCGACACCCACCACGAGGTGTACCTCGAAAGCGTGCAGTTCCCGTCCACCGTGATCTCGATGGCCATGGAGCCTAAGTCCGTGCGCGACCGGGACCGGATGCTCGATGTGCTCGCGCGACTAGCGCGGGAAGACCCGACCTTCGAGTGGCACAGCGACGAGGAGACGGGACAGCTCATCGTGAGCGGGATGGGGGAACTGCACCTCGATGTGCTCAAGAACCGGATGGAGCGGGACTTCCGCGTGACGGCGAACGTTGGTCAGCCCCGGGTGGCGTACAAGGAGACCCTCAAGCGCGCCGTCCGCGGCGAGGGCAAGGTGGAGCAAATGGTGGGGGCCCGCAGGCTGTACGCCCAGGTGGCGATAGATTTCGACGTCGTATCGAGCAACCGTCCGATCGAAGTGGAGTTCGCCGTCGCGGAAACGCAGATACCCAAGCAGTTCCAGTCGAGCGTGGAACAGGGGCTGGCGGACGCCGTGCGGACGGGGATCAAGACGGGGTACCCGATGATCAACGTGCGGGCGCGCGTGGTGGGAGGCGCCTACGATTCGAGGGATTCGAACGAGGTGGCGTTCCAGGGGGCGGCGGGACGCGCGCTGGAACACGCCGCGCATGCGGCAGGCGTGCAGCTTCTGGAACCGATCATGCGGGTGCAGGTCACGATCCCCGTCGAGTACCTCGGGGACGTGATGAGCGACCTCAACAGCCGACGCGCGGAGATCGAGCGCATCGAGCAGTTCGACGGGACGCGGGTGGTCGAGTGCGTCGTGCCGTTGAGCGAGATGTTCGGGTACGCTAGCACCCTGCGCTCGATCAGCCAGGGACGGGCCGTCTACACAATGGAGCCCCTGGAATACCGGGTGGTGCCGGACCGGATCGCTGCCAAGATCCTGATGTAGCTGTAACGCCAAGCGGGTCAAGTATGTTAGGTCAAATCGCCCGCCTGTGACGTGAGGAAGGTTTCGGCGGTCTGGCCGGGGGGGCGAGGGGATGTAATCTCTTGGAAATTCAGGAGTTGATTTGGTAATTCTTGTTGACCAGCGCAGGCCCGGTCTCTAAAATAGACATTTCTCGGCATCTCTCGGCCTTTGTAAGCCGGGGGGAGCCTATGTCTGGCGACTGTACGACGCCTGGAAGTGCGAGAGGAGCACACGGGTGACGAGAGAGAGCATTCGTCTGCGGATGGAGGCGTACGACCACCGGATCCTCGACCAGTCGGCGACGGATATCGTCGAGACCGCTAGGAGGACGGGGGCGCGTGTAAGCGGCCCCGTGCCTCTGCCGACCCGGATCGAGCGGTATACGGTGCTGCGCAGTCCGCACATTGATAAGAAGGCGCGGGAGCAGTTTGAGATTCGCACGCACAAGCGGCTGATCGATATCTTCGAACCGACGGCGAAGACGGTGGAGGCCCTGCAGAAGCTCAACATGCCTGCGGGGGTGTTCATCAAGATCAAGGCCTGAGTGCGACGGGAAAAGATGCGAAGCGCGTGACGACGCGCTTCCGCTGTTCTAGAAGAAGCGCCTCGCGGGGGTGCGGGGCGGCGAAGGGAGAGACGGATGATCCGCGGAGTGCTGGGAAAGAAGCTGGGCATGACCCAGGTCTTCGACGAGCAGGGGGCCGCCGTCGGCGTGACGGTCCTCGCCGTGGGTCCGTGCACGGTCCTGCAGGTGAAAACGCCGGAGCGCGACGGGTACTGCGCGGTGCAGCTCGGGTACGAGGATAAGAGACGCTCGCTGGCAAAGAAGCCCGAGACCGGGCACGTCAAGAAGGCGAACGCGGAACCCAAGAAGTTTGTGCGGGAAGTGCCGGTGGACGCGGGCGACGCGGTGGAACTGGGCTCTGCGGCGGGACTGGAGCTCCTCGATGGGGTTCAGCGCGTGGACGTGATAGGGATGATGAAGGACCGGGGCTTCGCGGGGGTGATGAAGCGCTGGCATTTCGCGGGGTTCGGGGCGTCGCACGGGTGCAAACGCCGCCATCGCGCGCCCGGCTCGATCGGGGCTAGCGCCTGGCCCTCGCGCGTGGTCAAGGGGAAAAAGATGGGGGGGCACATGGGCGCCTGCCGCAGGACCTCGATCAACCTCCGGGTCGTGAGAATAGACAAGGAGAACGGTATCCTGCTCGTCGAGGGGGCCGTCCCGGGCGCGAACGGGGGTCATGTCATTATCCGACCGACGAAGCGATAGAAGAGGAAGGTTCTCGGGGATGATCGAACTTGCGGTGATCCATCATCAGGACGGGACGAAGGGGGAGACGATCCGCTTCTCCGAGGACGTCCTCGGAGGCAAGGTGAAGAAGCGTCTCGTGCGTGACGTCGTGATCTTCTATGGACACAACCAGCGCGTCGGGACAGCGCGGACAAAGAGCCGCGGGGAGGTCGAGGGGAGCAAGAGGAAACTGTACCGGCAGAAAGGAACCGGACGCGCGAGGGCCGGCCCGATCCGGACCCCCGTAAGGGTGGGCGGCGGACGGGCCCACGGACCCAAACCGCGGGACTACAGCGTGCGGATCAACCGTCCGGCCCGCCGGGGCGCCCTGCGCAGCGCGCTGCTCTCGAAGTTCCGGGACGGCGAGGTGGTGGTCCTGGACGCGTTCACCGTGCCGGAGCCCAAGACGCGCCACGCCGCGGAGATCTTCGCAAAGGCGGGGGTGCGGGAGAGGTGTCTTCTCGTGGTGGAGGGGCCCAGCGGCGACCTGTGGCGCGCGGTGCGGAACATCCCGTTCGTGCGGATGCTGCCCGTCAAGGATCTGAACGCCTACGAGGTGGTCCGCGCGCACAAGCTCGTCTTCACCAAGCAGGCGCTGGAAAGCTTGGTGGGAGGTGCGTCGTGACCGCCTTGCCGTCGCATTACACGATCCGACGTCCGCTCATCACGGAGCGCGGGACATACCTCACCGAATCTCGCAACGCCTACCTCTTCGAGGTGGACAAGGGCGCGACGAAGTCGGATATCCGACGGGCGGTGGAGGAGCGCTTCGGCGTGAAGGTGATGAAGGTGCGCACGGCCAATGTCTTGGGAAAGCACCGTAGGGCCCGCTCCGGATCCGTGAAACTGCCCGATTGGAAAAAGGCGATCGTCACGCTGGCCGAAGGTCAGCGCATCGAGTTCATCTAAGGGCATCGTGAGTAGACCGCCGGGGAGACCATCATGGGCGTGAAAGAATACAAGCCGACGACACCGGGGAGGCGCTTCGGCACCGTCTCGGACTTCTCTGAGGTGACGAGGGGCAGGCCCGAGAAGACGCTCGTGCGACGTGTGTCCCGCCGAGGCGGACGGAACTTCCAGGGGAAAATCACGGCGCGGCACCGGGGGGGCGGCGCCCGAAAGCTCCTCCGTGTGATCGACTTCAAGAGGGACAAGCGCGACGTCCCGGCTAAGGTGGCGGCGGTGGAGTACGATCCCAACCGTAGCGCCCGGATCGCGCTCCTCCATTACGCCGACGGCGAAAAACGCTACATCCTCGCCCCGAAGGGCCTCGCGGTCGGGGACTCGATCGTGGCCGGGGAGCGCGTCGAGCCCAAGACGGGCAACGCCATGCCCCTGCGGAATATCCCCCTGGGCCTTGAGGTGCACGCTGTGGAACTCACGCCGGGGATGGGGGCGCGGCTCGCCCGCTCCGCCGGAAGCTACGTGATCCTGAGCGCGCGCGAGGGCGACTACGCGATGCTCATCTTGCCCAGCAAGGAGATGCGCAAGGTCCACGTCGACTGTATAGCGACGATCGGGCAGGTCGGCAACGCCGAGCATAACACGATCTCCATCGGCAAGGCCGGCCGGAACCGCTGGAAAGGCTGGCGTCCCTACGTCCGCGGGACGGCGCAGAACCCCGTCAGCCACCCGATGGGGGGCGGGGAGGGAAGGACGGGGGGCGGACGGCATCCGTGCAGTCCGACGGGGTTACTATCGAAGGGCGGCAAGACGCGCAAACGCCGGAACCGGTCGAGCAAGTTCATCCTGCGTCGCGCGAAGGGGAAGAAGTAGGAGACCTGGACAGATGTCTCGTTCGGTGAAAAAAGGCCCCAACGTAGACCCGAAGCTTCTTCGGAAGGTGACCCGACAGGACCAGGAAGGGTCGCGGGAGCCGATCAAGACGTGGCGCCGCGCGTGTACGATCGTCCCGGAATTCGTCGGCCACACCTTCCTCGTCCATAATGGACGGATCTTCGTGAAGGCGTTCGTGACCGAGGAGATGGTGGGACACAAGCTTGGAGAGTTCGCGCCCACGCGGACCTTCCGCGGACACTCGACGAGAAAAGCTGCTGAGGAATAGCGCAGCCGGAGAGAGAAAGAGATGGATTTCGTCGCGCGACATCGGTTTGCGAGGATCTCGCCTTACAAGGTAAGGCCGGTCCTGGACCTCATCCGCGGAAAACCCGTGAACGAGGCGCTGACCATCCTCCAGACAAGCCGCAAGCGGGGGGCGATCTTCGTCCATAAGGTGCTGCGTAGCGCAATAGCAAACGCCGGAGTCGACGTGGACGTCGACGACCTCTACGTGGTGGAAGTGTGCGCGGACGACGGGCCGACGCTCAAGCGGGGACAGGCCCGCGCGCGCGGCATGTGGAACCGAATTCTCAAGCGGACGAGCCACATCCGGGTGGCGGTCCGCCCGAAAGCTTAAGGGCAGCTCGTATGGGGCAAAAGGTTCATCCGACGGGGTTCCGAGTGGGCGTGACCGAAGACTGGTCCAGTCGCTGGTACGCGACCAAACAGGAGTTCCCGAAAAAACTCCTCGAGGACCAGAAGGTCCGGCGCTACGTGAAGGGACGCTACGGACGCGCCGGGATCCCGAAGATCGAGCTCGAGCGCAAGGGCGAGGAGCTGAACGTCATCCTCTACGCCGCCCGCCCGGGCCTCATTATCGGGAAGCGTGGCGCGATCGTCGATGAGCTGCGCCTGGCGATCGAGGAGCTCACTCGAAGGACGGGAAACGTGAGCGTGAGCATCCGCGAGGTGAAGGACCCGGACCTCGACGCCCAGCTCGTGGCGGAGTCGATTGCGGAGCAGCTCATCAAGAGGCAGAGCTTCCGGAGGGCGATGAAACGGACGCTGGACACCTGCATGCAGGCTGGCGCCCGCGGCGTGAAGGTGCGCGTCTCCGGTCGCCTCGGCGGGGCCGAAATGGCCCGGACCGAGAACGCCATCTCGGGGAGCATTCCGCTCACGACGCTCCAAGCGGACATCTCCTACGGAACCACGACCGCCCGGACGACCTACGGGGCGATCGGCGTGAAGGTATGGATCTATCGGGGCGATCGAAGGGAAAGAGAGGACGTGAACGATGGCGCTGATGCCCAAGCGCGTCAAGTTTCGAAAGCTGCAGCGCGGTAGGGTGAAGGGTCTGGCGAGCCGCGGCAACGCCGTCGAGTTCGGGGACTACGGACTCCAGTCGTTGCAGTCTGGCTGGCTCACGGCGCGGCAGATCGAGGCGGGCCGGGTGGCAGCTACCCACTTCCTGGGACGCGAGGGGAAGCTCTGGATCCGGGTCTTTCCGCACAAGAGCCTGACCGCCAAACCCGCCGAAACGCGCATGGGGACGGGGAAGGGGGAGCCGGAGTTCTGGACCGCCGTCGTCAGACCCGGGACGATCCTCTTCGAGCTCGGAGGGGTGACGGAGGATCTCGCGCGCCAGACCCTCAGCCGGGTCTCGCACAAGATGGGCGTCAAGTGCAGGTTTGTCCCGAGGAGGCGCACGATATGAAGCGCAACGAGCTTCTGGAGGCGCGTGACCTCCCGGCCGAGGACTTGGAGCAGCGGATCGCCGATACGCAGAAGAAAATCTTCAACCTCCGGTTCCAGATGGCGATCGAGGGCGCGCAGAAGAACGCCGAGTATTCCCGCAGCCGCCGCACGCTGGCGCAGCTCAAGACGATCCTGAGACAGAAAGAGACGGCCGGGAAGGCCGGGGTCGAGGAGAAGGCCTGATGGAGCCGAGAAGCAAACGCATGACGCTGGTGGGGGTGGTGACCTCGGACGCGATGCAGAAGACGATCGTGGTGCGGCACGAGCGCCTGGTGCAGCACGCGCGGTACAAGAAGTACATCCGACGCGCGCAGAAGTACCTCGCGCACGACGAGGAGAAGAAGGCGAAGGTGGGGGACGTTGTGGAGATCGCGCAGACGCGGCCGTTGTCGCGGCGAAAACGCTGGCGGCTCGTGCGGGTTCTGCGGGCCGCCGAGTAGGACGACGATGGAGCGACGAAGATGATTATGCAGGAGACCAGGCTCGATGTGGCTGACAACACCGGCGCCAAGCAGGTGTTGTGCATCCGGGTCCTGGGCGGGTCCGGACGACGCTACGCCCGCGTCGGGGACATCATCGTGGCCACCGTGAAGAAGGCGATCCCGGGCGGCGCGGTGCAGCCCGGCGAGATCGTTAAGGGCGTCGTGGTCCGGACCAAGTCGCTCATCCGCCGGGAGGACGGCTCGGGACTGCGCTTCGACCGGAACGCGATCGTCATCATCGACGAGAACCGGGAGCCCAGGGGCACGCGCATCTTCGGCGCGGTGGCGCGTGAGCTGAGGCAGAAGAACTTCATGAAGATCGTGTCGCTAGCGGCGGAGGTCGTCTGATGCACGCAGTGAGGGAGCGGATGCACATGCACGTGCGACGGGGCGACCTCGTGGAGGTGATGACGGGGCGGTACAAGGGGAAGAAGGGGCAGGTGCTCCAGTGCATCCCCAAAAAAGGCCGCGTTGTGGTGCAGGGCGTGAATATCGTCGTGAAGCACGTCCGTCGCAGCCAGGATAACCCATACGGCGCGCGCTCCCGGCGCGAGGCGCCGATCGACGTGTCCAACGTGCTCGTCGTGTGCGCGGAGTGCGACCGGGGGAGACGCTACGGCGTCCAGACCCGCGAGGGAGAAAAGGTCCGCGTGTGCAAGAAATGCGGAAAAGAGATGCCAAAGGGCTCCTCGCAGTAGGAGGTTTCGGAGACGGCCCGCCGGACGGCGGGCGCTCCGCGGAGAGAAGCGATGGTTCGACTGCGTGAACGCTATCGGGAAGAAATCGTTCCGGCCTTGATGGAAGAGCTCGGGGAGAAGAACCGCTACGCGGTGCCCCGGGTGGAGAAGATCGTCGTGTCCATGGGCCTCGGAAAGGCGCTGCAGGACCCGAAACGCATGGAGGCGGCGACCAAGGACATCGCGCTTATCACGGGCCAGAAACCCCTGGTGACGCAGGCGCGCAAGAGCGTGTCGGCCTTCAAGGTCCGCATGGGTGTCAAGGTCGGGCTCAAGGTCACGCTGCGCCGGAAGCGCATGTATGAGTTCCTGGACCGCCTGATCTCCATCGTCCTCCCCCGCGTGCGCGACTTCCGGGGGCTTTCCCCGGACGCGTTTGACCCGCACGGGAACTACTCGCTGGGCCTCACGGACCAGCTCGTGTTCCCGGAGATCTCGGTTGATCAGGTGGAGTTCCAGCAGGGGATGAACATCACGATTGTGATCCGGAGCACATCGACGGACGCCTCGAGGCGACTCCTCGCGCATTTCGGCATGCCGTTCCGGACGCAGTGAAAGGACGCACATGGCTCGTCTGGCGTTGATCGAGAAATGCAGGAAGCCCCCGAAGTTCCCCGTGCGCAGGTACAACCGGTGCGCGCTGTGCGGCCGCGCGCGGGCCTATTACCGGAAGTTCGGGATCTGCCGGATCTGTTTCCGGAACCTCGCCCTCGAGGGCAAGATCCCGGGCGTCCGCAAGGCGAGCTGGTGACCGCCGACGGGAAGAGAAGGAGAGCGTTTCGATGGTGATGACGGATCCTGTGGCCGACATGTTGACGCGGATGCGCAATGCCATGCGGATCGGGCGCGCCACGGCGTCGATGCCCAGCTCGAGGCTCAAGGTGGGGATCGCCAGCGCCCTCAAGCGCGAAGGCTTCATCGAGGACTACTCGGTGCAACGCGAGGGCGAGCGCGCGGCGCTGACGGTGACGTTGAGGTACGGGGAGAACGGGGAGAAGGTGATCACGAAAATCGTCCGGGAGAGTCGGCCCGGCCGACGCGTGTACTGTGCGATGAAGGACCTTCCGCGCGTGCTCGGCGGGATGGGAATCGCGGTCGTCTCGACGCCCCGTGGCGTGCTGAGCGACCGGGAGGCGAGACGCCTGCGCGTCGGCGGCGAGGTCCTCTGCAAGGTGTGGTAGGTAGGATTTTACGATGTCGCGGATCGGACGCAAACCGGTGGAGATGGGGGAAAAGGTGAAGGCCTCGGTGAGCGCGCGCGTGCTCGAGGTGTCGGGGCCGCTGGGGAAGCTTACGCTCCCCGTCCCGGACCCCATCCGGGTGGAGGTGGACGACGGAGCACGGCGCATCACGGTGCATCGCCTGGACGACGAGAAGCGCAACCGGGCGCTCCACGGCCTCGTGCGGGCGCTGGCGGCCAACATGGTCCTCGGCGTCAGCAAGGGATTTACCAAAAAGCTCGAGATCGTCGGCGTGGGCTATAACGCGAAGGTCCAGGGGAAAAAGCTCGCCGTGAACGTGGGCTTCAGCCACGCGGTCGAGATGCCTGTGCCCGAGGGCCTGAAAGTGGAATGCCCCTCCCCGACGGAGATCATCATCACCGGGGCGGACAAGCAGCTGGTCGGACAGTTCGCCTGCGAGGTGCGCGCCGTCCGTCCCCCCGAGCCCTACAAGGGCAAAGGCATCCGCTACGCGGGCGAAACGGTCCGACGCAAGCAGGGCAAGGCGTTCGTGAGCGGGCCCGCCTAAAACGGTCGGTGCCCGTGGAAGAGAGAGGAGCGACGGATGACGCGGGAGAATCGGGAGAGGCGCCTGCGCCGGCACCTTCGGGTGCGGCGGAAGCTCTCCGGCACCGCTGAGCGGCCGAGGCTGTGCGTCTTTCGCAGCGAGCGGCAGATCTACTGTCAGCTCGTCGACGACGTGGCGCAGCGCACGCTCGGGGGCTGCTCGACGCTTACGAAACGGCTGCGCGAGGAGTTCGGAAAGTGTCGCAAACAGGACGCGGCGAAGGCGGTGGGGAAGGAGATCGCCCGCATCGCGCAGGAACATGGGGTTCGCAAAGTCGCGTTCGACCGCGCGGGATACAAGTACCACGGCCGCATCAAGGCGCTGGCTGACGCCGCCCGTGAGGCGGGTCTTCAGTTCTGATTGGTGGAGAGTGGATCGTGCCTGAGCAGGAAATGCCCGAGTTCTCGGAGACGGTGGTTCGGATCAACCGGGTGGCGACGGTCGTCAAGGGCGGGAGGCGCTTCAGCTTCAGCGCGCTTGTCGTGGTCGGCAACCGCCGCGGAAGAGTGGGGTGCGGGTTCGGGAAAGCGAACGAAGTCCCCGACGCCGTGGAGAAAGCGGTCCAGGACGCGCACAAGCACCTGGTCGACGTGCCCGTGCACGACGGTACGATCCCGCACCTGGTGTGGGGCGAATACGGAGCCGCGAAGGTGGTCCTCAAGCCCGCGCCCCCCGGGACCGGCGTCATCGCGGGGGCGGCGGTGCGCGCGGTCGTGGTGGCGGCGGGGGTGCGGAACGTGTTCACGAAGTCGATCCGGTCCGCTAACCCCGTCAACCTCGTGAAAGCGGCGATGAACGGCTTGACGAAGCTCAAGACGGTCGAGCAGGTCGAGAAGCTGCGGGGAGTGAAGCTCCGATGAACCTGAAGGACGTCTACGCGGTAAAGGTGCCGAAGGGGCGTCGCAAGCGCCGGGGACGGGGCACCGCATCCGGGGTCGGCGGGACCTCGGGCAGGGGCTCCAAGGGACAGAAGGCGCGCAGCGGCTATTCCCGCCGGCGCTTCTTTGAGGGCGGCCAGATGCCGCTCTTCCGCCGGATCCCCAAGCGCGGGTTCAATAACGCCAACTTCCGCAAGGAATACGCGATCGTCAACGTGGCGGACCTCAAGGTCTTCCACCCGAACGACGAGGTCACCGTGGAGGCGCTTCGCGAGCACGGCCTCGTGAAGAACGTCCGCGATGGCGTGAAACTCCTGGGCGACGGGGACGTGGATCGCCCGCTCCGCGTGAAGGTGCACCGCGCCAGTGCGGGCGCCCGCGCGAAGATCGAAAAGGCCGGGGGCAGTGTGGAGATCGTGTCGTGCTGAAACAGCTTCTCAATCTCTTCCGCGACCAGGAGATGAAGAAGCGGATCTGGATCACGCTGGGACTCCTCGTGGTCTATCGCCTTGGCAGCGCCCTTCCGCTTCCGGGCGCCCGCCCGGAAGCCGTCAAGGAGTTCTTTAGCCCCCTCCTGGGCGTGGTGGACATCGTCTCGGGCGGCGCGCTGGGGAGACTGAGCGTCTTCGCGCTGGGTATCATGCCCTACATCACCGCTACGATCATCCTTCAACTCCTCCAGGGCGTCATCCCCCACCTCGAACAGCTCAGCAAGGAGGGGGCGAAGGGATACGAGAAGATCCGCTTCTACCATCGGCTCGGGACGATCGCGATCTGCCTCTTCCAGGGGACCGTCTATTACAAGTGGCTTCTGGGCGGTGGCGCCATGCCGTCCGGAATCGGGTTCTACTTCCTTACGATGATGACCCTCACGACGGGCGCCATGTTCCTCATGTGGCTCGGGGACCAGATCACCGAATACGGAGTCGGGAACGGCGTCTCGCTCATCATCATGGCCGGGATCGTTTCCCGGTTGCCCCAGGCCGTGCACTTCGTCGGCTCCAACATGACCTGGCGACTGACGGAATCCGGGGGCCTCAACCCCTTGACCGTCGGGGCCCTCCTCGTCGTGTTCGTCGTCGTCGTCGTGGGCGTCGTCTTCATCACCCAGGGACAGAGACGCATCCCCATGCAGCAGGCCAAGATCACCCGCGGCACGCGCGTGCTGGGGGGCCAGCGGACCTACCTCCCCCTCCGCGTGAACCACGCCTCCGTCATGCCGATCATCTTCGGGTCCAGCCTCCTGATCTTCCCGGCCTACTTCTTCCGGACGATCTCGGGCATCACGCAGGGGGCGAGCTTCTGGGAGACCATGGTGAAGTGGTTCCAGGCGGGGGGATTTCTGTACGTGTTGTGCTATGTGCCGCTCATCTTCTTCTTCTGCTACTTCTGGACGTCGCTTACGTTCAAGCCGAAGGAGCTCTCGGACGACCTGAAGCAGTACGGAAGCTTCATCCCGGGGATTCGGCCCGGGAGGAAGACCGCGGATTACCTCGAAGGCGTGATGGTCCGGATCACCTTCGCGGGGGCGGCGTTCCTGACGGCGATCGCCCTCCTCCCCCAACTCGTGGGCCGCGCCTTCAACATCGGCGGACGCTACGAGGTGATCCAGTACTTCGGCGGCACGTCGATCCTGATCGTCGTCGGCGTGGGCCTCGACCTCATGGAAAGGCTCGAGAGCCAGATGATCCAGAAACATTACGGCGGCTTCCTTGGGGCCAAGGGCGGCCGGATTCGGGGGCGCCGATGAGACTCGTATTCCTGGGACGACCGGGCGCGGGAAAAGGAACGCAGGCGTTGCGCGCCGCAACGGAGTTCGACCTCGTGCACGTCTCGACAGGCGAACTCCTGCGGACGGCGATGCGTCAAGGCACGAAGCTCGGAAAGGAAGCGAAAGGTTACGTGGATGAGGGCCGACTCGTCCCCGACGAACTGGTCGTGAAGCTGGTGGAGGAGAGCCTCCGCCGCGTGCCCGACCGAAAAGGGTTCGTGCTCGACGGCTTTCCCAGGAACCTCGCCCAGGCGGAAGCGCTCGAGGAAGCGTTGCGGGTTCAGGGGGAAGTCTTGGACGCCGTAGTTTACTTCGCGGTGCGCTCCGACACGGTGCTCGAGAGGCTGTCCGGACGGAGAACCTGTCCGAAATGCGGACGCAACTACCACGTGAAGCTCATGCCCCCCGCCAGCGACGGACGGTGCGACGCCTGCGGCGTCGAACTTATTCAGCGCAAGGACGACCGCCCGGACGCGATCCGGGAGCGGCTTTCGATCTATGACAAGGAGACGGCGCCCCTCATCGACTTCTACCGGGCGCGCGGAGCGCTCGTGGAGGTTCCCGGCGACGACGACGAGGAGTCGGTCGCCAGGCGCGTCTCGACGGCGCTGGCGACGCTGTCGGACAGGAGTGGGCGTGGATGATTCACCTCAAAACCGCTCGGCAGGTCCGTCTCATGGAAAGGGCGGGACGGATCGTGGCGGAGGCTCTTCTCGAGGTTCGCGGGATGATCGCGCTGAGTGTGACGACGGCGGCGCTGAACGCGCGCGTCGACGAGGTGATCCGGAAGAACGGGGGCGTGCCCCTCTTCCTGGGATACCGGGGCTTCCCGGCGTCCGCGTGCATCTCGGTGAACGAGGAGGTCGTCCACGGGATCCCCGGGCCGAGGGAGCTTGTCCGGGGCGACCTCGTCAGCGTCGACGTCGGGGTGCGGCGGAAGGGCTGGTGCGCCGACGCCGCCTGGACGTTTCCGGTCGGCGAGGTGAGCGAGCGCGACCGGGCGCTCCTGGCGGTCGGAAGGGAAGCGCTCTCCGACGCGATCGCCAAGGCGCGCGCGGGACTGGCGCTCGCGGAGCTGTGCGGTGCGATCCAGTCCCGGGCGGAACGGAACGGCTTTTCCGTGGTCAGGAAATACACGGGCCACGGGATCGGTCGGGAGATGCACGAGGAGCCGCAGGTCCCGAACTTTGTAGATGGTGGGATCCTGCGCGCCGGGACGAAGCTCGAGGTCGGGATGGTGCTCGCGATCGAGCCGATGGTGAACGCCGGAGGGGGCGACGTGGAGACGCTGTCCGACGGATGGACGGTGGTCACGCGCGATCGGCTGACGAGCGTGCATTTCGAGCACACGGTGGCCGTCACGGAGGACGGGGCCCGCGTGCTGACGGATTTCGGCGAAGGTTGAACGGAACGAGGTGAAGGTCGTGGCGAAAGAGGAGCCCATACGCGTCGAGGCCGTGGTGAAAGAGGCGTTGCCCAACGCGATGTTCCGCGTCGAGCTCGCCAACGGACACCTTGTCCTGGCGCACGTGTCGGGGAAGATGCGGATGAACTTCATCCGGATCCTTCCCGGCGACCGGGTGACGGTCGAGATGTCCCCGTACGACCTCACGCGGGGACGCATCGTCTACCGGGAGTAGGACGGATTCGATAGGAGCCGTTGGGATGAAGGTTCGGTCGAGTATCAAGCGAATCTGTGAGCACTGTAAGATCGTCCGGCGCAAGGGCGTGGTGCGGGTGATCTGTCAGAACCCGCGACACAAGCGCCGGCAGGGCTAACGAGCGAGAGGAGAGGGTATGCCTCGTATCGTCGGTATTGAGATCCCGGACGCCAAGCGCATCGCGGTGTCGCTCACCTACATCTACGGCGTGGGACGGACCTCCAGCGAGCGGATCCTCGCAGAGGCGGGGATCAGCCCGGACAAGCGCGCCAAGGAGCTCACCGAGGACGAAATCAACCGCCTCGCCTCGATCATCGAGAAGGACTGGGTGATCGAGGGACAGCTCCGGCGTCAGGAGGCCCAGAACATCTCCCGCCTGCGGGACATCGGCTGCTACCGGGGACTCCGGCACAGGAGAGGACTCCCCGTCCGCGGGCAGCGGACCCGCACCAACGCGCGGACCCGCCCGGGCAAGAAGACGACGGTGGCGGGGAAGAAGAGCGTGACGTCGCTCCGCGGATAATCGCGGGACATTGATCCGGAGGATCGAATGGCTGCCGGCAAGAAGAAAGCGCATCGCAACGTCGTCAAGGGGATCGTCCATATCAAGGCGACGTTCAACAACACGATCATCTCGGTGACGGACACGGCGGGGGAGGTCCTCTGCTGGGACAGCGCCGGCACGATCGGCTTCAAGGGCTCTCGAAAGAGCACCCCCTTTGCGGCGCAGCGCGCCGCCGAGACCGTCGCGGAAAAAGCCCGCAAGTTCGGGATCCGCGAGGTCGAGGTCCGTGTCAAGGGGCCCGGCAGCGGCCGGGAGAGCGCCATCACGGCGTTGCAGGCGATGGGGTTGGAGGTCCGCGCGATCGAGGACGTCACGCCCCTCCCTCACGATGGTTGTCGGCCTCGCAAGAGGCGTCGCGTGTAGAGAGGAAAGTGCATGGCGAGGTACTCGGGTCCTGTTTGCAAGTTCTGTCGTCGGGAGCGCATGAAGCTCTTCCTCAAGGGCTACCGGTGCGACAGCCCTAAGTGCGCGATGCAAGACCGGGCGTATCCCCCCGGCGAGCACCCCTTCCGCCGGGGAAAGACCGGCGAATACGCGATGCAGCTCCGCGAAAAGCAGCGGGCCAAACGCGTCTACGGGGTGCTGGACGCGCAGTTCCGAAGATACTTCCGGGAAGCGCTCCAGAAGAAGGGAAACACCGGCGAGCATCTGCTGCTGTCGTTGGAGAGACGCCTGGACAACGTGATGTACCGCTCCGGGCTGGCGGCCTCGCGCGCCCAGGCGCGTCAGATGATCCGTCACGGCTGGATCCGCGTGAACGGACGCAAGACCGACATCCCGTCGTACGGCGTCCGGCTGGGCGACGTGCTCACCGTCCGGGACGCCGAGCCTCTGCGCAAGGCGGTGAAGGACACGATGGACCTCACGCGCCAGCGGGAGCGGCCGACGTGGCTGGACATCGCGGCGGATCCCCCTGTCGTCAAGGTGCTCCGACTCCCCGCCAGGGACGAGGTGTCGATGCCCGTCGAGGAGCAGCTCATTGTGGAGTTCTCGTCGAAGTAGTCCGGCGAGGGCGTCCCGCCGGGACGCCCATCCTTACGTTTAGCGTACGGGAGGTTGAAGCATGAGAGTTCGATGGAGGGGCCTGGAACTGCCGGCGCGCGTCACCTGCGATACGGCGACGCTTACCCCTACCTATGGCTGCTTCACCGCCGAGCCCTTCGAACGGGGGTTCGGGACGACGGTCGGGAACAGCCTGAGGCGGATTCTCCTCAGCAGCCTCGAGGGCGCCGCCGTCGCCTGGATCTCGCTCGAAGGCGTCGCACACGAGTTCAGTTCCATCGAGGGCGTCGTCGAGGACATCACGGACATCGTGCTCAACGTGAAGGGACTCGTGGTGCGCCTCCAGGGCGATGAGCCCCGCAAGATGCGAATCGAGAAGAACGCGAAAGGGGAGGTCACGGCAGCCGACATCCGCACGGATGAGCGCGTCGAGATCCTCCACGGACAGCATCATATCGCCACCCTCAACGTCGACCGGCCCTTCGTCATGGAGATGGAGGTCCGCAAGGGCCGCGGCTACATCACGGCGGAAGAGAGCGAAGGGAAGGAGTCGATGATCGGGCGTGTCCCGCTCGACATGGTCTTCTCCCCGGTGACCCGCGTGCGCTACCGGACCGAGGACACCCGCGTCGGCCAGAGGACCAACTACGACCGCCTGATCCTGGAAATCTGGACCGATGGGACGGTCACCCCGGAGATGGCCCTCGTGGAGGCGGCGAAGATCCTCCGCAAACACCTGAATCCCTTCGTGCAATACTTCGAGCTGGGCGAGAAGATGGCGGCGGATGCGGCCCAGGTCGCCGAAGAGCCGGCCCTCGAGATGGAGCGCGCGAAGAAATACGAGATGAACATCGAAGAGCTGGACCTCTCCGTCCGCGCCTCCAACTGCCTGGAGTCCGCCGGCATCCGGACGATCGGAGAACTGGTCGCCAAGACGGGCGAGGAACTCCTGGAGATCCGAAACTTCGGGAAGACCTCCCTCACCGAGGTCGAGACCAAGCTGGCCGCGATGGGCCTTGAACTGAAGCCGGGCGAAGAGGACGAAGAGAAAGAAGAGCAGGACGAGGAGATCGACAAGGACGAGGCGGAGGCGAAAGGATGAGACACCGCAAGATCCGGGGAATCCTGGGGAGGAAATCGTCGCACCGCAAAGCGTTGCGCCGCAACCTCGCCTTGGCCCTCTTCGAGAGCGGACGCGTGGTCACCACCCCCGAAAAAGCGAAAGCGGTCCGACCCTTTGCGGAAAAGCTCATCACGTTGGCGCGGGAAAAGAGCCTGGCGAACTATAGGCGCGCCCTGTCGATCCTCCCTCACGAGGCGATGGTCCGCAAGCTCTTCAACGAGATCGCCCCGCGATACTCGAGCCGACCGGGCGGTTACACGCGGATTATCAGGCACTTCAAACACCGCATCGGCGATAGCGCGGACCTCGTTATCTGGGAGCTCGTCACGAAGGAGGGCTCCCAGGACAAGCCCGAGGAGCCTGGGAAGGGCAAGGGGAAGTAGGAAGACGAAGCGGGGGAGTGCCGTGACCTTGAGCGCGCCGGACCCCAATTGCATCTTCTGCAAGATCGTGCGGGGGGAGATCCCGGCCCGGATCGTGTACCGCGACGCGCGGTTCGTGGCGTTTCTCGACATCCATCCGGTGAGCCGGGGACATACGCTCCTCGTGCCGACGACCCATGTGACCTCGCTCGCCCGGATCGACCCGCCCGCTTTGGAGGGCCTCCCCGAGGTCTTGCCGGCGCTTGCCGGTGCCGTGATGCGGGCCGTGGGGGCGGACGGCCTCAACCTGCTCAACAACACGGGGTGCAGCGCCGGTCAGGTCGTGGAGCATTTGCACATCCATCTCATCCCCCGCTGGACGCGCGACGATGTGGGGCTCCTCAACTGGAGGCCCAGAGAGGTCGAGGCCGCTGAGCTCGAGGGGCTGGAGCGCCGGATCCGCGATGCGCTCGCGGGCCGCACAGCGTAGGGCCGTCCCGGCCGCGTCGGGAGTGCCTTTTCCCTTGACTTCATCTGCGAGCGGACCAAGATGAGACGGATGAACGGGGAGGCTTAGGCGGGGTGCCATACGGCCATGTTCCTTTCCGCGGTCAAGAGCGTCTTCTTCGTCTTCTACCTCTGGGTGGTGGTGATGGTGGTCATCTATGGGCTCCACCGGTACGTACTGGTGATGCTCTATTGGAGGCACAGACGCTCGGCCGGGGAGCCCGACAAGCGCCTGGACCCGCTTCCGCCCGTGACCATCCAGCTCCCGGTCTATAACGAGATGTTCGTGGTGCGCCGCCTCATCGAGGCCGCCTGTCGCATCCGTTATCCCAGCGAGCTCCTGGAGATCCAGGTGCTCGACGATTCCACCGACGAGACCGCTGACATCGTCCGGACCTGCGTCCAGGACATGCGCTCCCGGGGCCTTGACATCCGCCTCATCCATCGCGAGGATCGCACGGGGTACAAGGCCGGCGCGCTCCAGGTGGGCCTCAAGGAGGCCCGCGGGGAGTTTATCGCCCTCTTCGACGCGGATTTCATTCCGGCGCCCGAGTTCCTCGAGAGGACCATCCATCACTTCGCCGAGCCTTCCGTCGGCATGGTGCAGGTGCGCTGGGGGCACATGAACGAGGACCAGAGCCTCCTCACGAAGGGCCAGGCGATCTTCCTGGACGGGCATTTCGTCGTGGAGCATCTCGCGCGCAGCCGGTCAGGGCGGTTCATCAATTTCAACGGGACGGCGGGGATTTGGAGACGACGGGCGATCGAGTCGAGCGGCGAGTGGGAGCATGACACGCTCACGGAGGACCTGGATCTCTCCTACCGCGCGCAGCTCGGCGGATGGAAGTTCGTCTATCTCCCCGAAGTGGTCTGTCCCGCGGAGCTTCCCGCCGAGATGAACGCGTTCAAGGGCCAGCAGCATCGTTGGACGAAGGGGGCGGTGCAGACGGCGAAGAAAATCCTCCCGAAGGTGCTGGCGAGCGACCTCCCGTGGTGGGTGAAGCTGGAGGCCGTCTTCCACCTCACGTGCTCCACGGTCTACGTCTACGTGTTCCTCATGACGCTGGCGCTCTGGCCCGCGATCGTCTGCCGGTTCGAGTCCAACGTCTGGAGCGGATGGTACGGGGTCCTCGCGATCGACGTGCCGCTCTTCGTGCTCGCGTCCTTAAGCGCGTCCGTCTTCTACGTGGTCGCGCAGAGGGGGGTCAAGAGGACCTGGTGGAAGACGCTGGCCTACCTTCCCTTCCTCATGTGCCTGGGGATCGGGCTTTCGCTCGTGAACGCGAAGGGAGTGGCCGAGGGCCTCCTGGGGCACAGGAGCGCCTTCGAGCGCACGCCCAAGTACGGCGGCGGACGGGAGGAAGTGCGCGCCAGGATGGCCAAGTACCGTGGGAAGGTCACGTACCTTCCCTTCCTCGAGCTGGCCCTTGCGTGCTACGTGGCCTGGACGATCTGGTGGGCCTTCACCCTCGGGTACTACTCGTCGATCCCCTTCCTCCTCCTCTTCGCGCTGGGGTACCTCTACGTGGGGGTGCTCTCGCTGGCGCACTCCTCTCGATGGGCTGGACGCGCGGCGACCCACGCCACCTAAGCGCGGAGCGAGGCGGATCTTCCCTATGGACTGCTGGAGAGGCCGATTACCCGGCAGACCCCGGGCGCGCTCGGGACGGGAAGCGTCTTTCCCCCGACGGTGATCGAAGCGGGCGCTGAAGGGTCTCCGAAATCCGTCCTTCGGACGAGCATGCGGTCCCCGAGCCGCAGCCCCGACACCACGGGGCCCGCCCCGCGGGGCACCTCGAAAGAGACCGGTTGGCCTCGGTCGAGGAACTCGCGCCACTCGAGGGATTCGGCGTAGACCTCGTGCAGCGGCCGCGTCTCGAAGTCGACCTCCTGGTTCGTGCACCAGAGAGCGAAGGCGTCACACCCGCGCAGCAGCATGTGCCAGAGAAGCTCCTTGTACTTCTCCGTGCTGAACTGGACCACGTCTTCGGAGCTCTTCCCGGACTCCCAGATGATCGCGTGGTGGATCCAACTGATGATGGGGATGTTCGGCGACGTGCTCTTCCCCGCGTTGGTCGCGTTGAGGAGCATGTTGGTGAACCATCGCCAGTCCGTGTTCTCGTCGTCATACCAGCGGTAGCACCGGGACCACGTGTAGACGACCGGCATCGCGAAGGTGAAGCCGGTGTCCTTGAACTCGTCCGCCCACGGGCGGTAGCGGGCGCCGCCGTCCGTCTTGAGCGCCACCCCCTCGGGGAAGTCCTCGTGTTCGTAGTAGTCCAGCCAGTACCGATAGCCGTCGTTCGGGTAGACACCGTAGTTCCCGACAAGGGCTTTCGGAAACGCCGAGAGGATGGGCTCGGCTAAGACCTCCTTCTGAAGCCTGCTGCGGATGGCGCGCAGCGCCTTTTGGAAGGCGGCGAAGTCGTCGATGTCGGGGATATGCTCCCGGCAGCGCCGGCAACGCTTCGAGTTCTTCCAAGCGTCATTCCACTCGATGGGGCCGTCGATCTCCCAGTCGGCGAACGCGATGTCGATGGGGAGGTCTCGTTCGACGTAAGCCTGAACGAAGGACTCCATCCCCTTCCTCATCGGCGCGATGCGCTGCTCGAGTGCAAAGGGACAGCCCATCTTCGTCCCGCCGAAAGAGTCGTCGAAGAATGGCTTGCCCTCGTCGTCCACGTGGGCGGTGCTCTCCTCGCCGTTGAAAAACATGTGCATCGGGCCGTTGGCGAAGACGATCACGGGGAGGCCGAGCCTTTTCTGAATGGCGGCGACACGCAGCGCCAGCGCGAGCGACGATTCCCTGCTCGTTCCCGTCTCCCAGAGGCTGAAGAACCCGATGCCGCGCGCGTCCAGGTCGCGGATGATCTCCTCGAGACGCGCGTCGTCGGCCTCAAGCGCGCGCGCGTGCCAATGGATCAGGGGAAGGCGGTCCCCGCGATCCCTCTGCAGAGGCTCTGTCTCGCTGAGGATAAGCTCGACAAGTTCCATGGGCGACATCTCTGTCCTCCTTTCTGCGAGCGCCGGCCCGCACACCGATGCGAGCAGCAACACGACGGAGAACGAGCGGAAAACGGCGCGCGACGTCTTCATGGGGAGCCTTTCCGGGATGAGAACGACAGGCGGTTCTCCTCGCCCTTGAGAAGCCTGCGAATGTTCGCGCGGTGGCGCACGATCACGAGGGCGCAGAGGACGAGCACAAAAACGAGCAGGGGGAGTCGTGTGCTGAAGAGGTCCCGTTCCAGGAAAAAGAGCGACACGCCCAGTGCGACCGCGGCGCACATCGACCCCAGGGAGACGTACCGGGACGCGACGACGGTTCCCCCCCACACCGTCAGCGCGATGGCCGTCTCGGCGGGGATGATCGCTAGGCACGCGCCCGCCGCCGTTGCGACGCCCTTTCCGCCCCGGCCTAAGAGAAAGATGGAGAACATGTGTCCGAAGATGGCGGCCGCCGCCGACAGGACCATCACAAGCTCCGTCCCCGTCCCGTCCCCGATCGTGTCCGCGAATACTCGCGACAATATCACCGGGATGAAGCCTTTGAGCGCGTCGAGTGCGAGTACCAGAAGCCCAGGCCCCAGGCCGACAACGCGCAATACGTTTGTGGCGCCCGGGTTCCGGCTCCCCTGTTCCCGTATGTCGATGCCGGCGAAGACCCTGCCTGCGAGGTGGCCGAACGGGATCGCCCCGCAGAGGTAGGAGACAATCATGCAGATGGCGGTGTAGAGTGTCGCCGACAACGGAAGGCCTCCGGGGAAAGAGCTGTCGGCGCTATGGTATCGCGTTCGGGGATTTCCTGCGAGCCTTTTCACCGGCCCGTTCCAGGATCTCGATCATCTCGCGATGGTTTCTCTCAAGCGTGTGCTCTAGCGCGAGCGCGCGGGCGGCTGCGCCGGCCGCTCGCCGCGCCGGCTCTTCGGCGAGGAGTCGGATCAAGCGCGCTAGCTCCTCGTGGTCCGATGGGTCGGACATAACGTAGCCCTCGCGACCGCTCGTGATGAGCTCGCCTGCGCCGTTCCAGCGTGTCGTGATGACGGGCAGCCCCGACGCAAGGGCTTCCAGGACGACAAGGGAGCACGGATCATACCACGTGGGATGGCAGTAGATGTCCGCCGCGGCATAGTACTCTTCGGGTCGCGCCGTGGACGGCTCGAAGCGAACCCGCTCCGCGATCCCGAGAGCTTGCGCTAGACGTTGATAGGGTTTTGCTTTCCCCTTCCCCACGATGACGGCCCGCGCGGGGACCTTGTCTGCCAATGCCGCGACGGCCTGCAGCAAACATCGCACGCCCTTGAGTCGAGAATTGTGTGCGACGAGGAGGGCGACGAGGTCGCCTGGGCCCGCTCCCAGCGCCGCCCGCGTCTCCTCGCGGTAGACCCCCGCGTTCTCGGGACGGAAACGGGTCGTGTCTACGCCGTTGTAGATGACGTGGATTCTCTCCTCTGGAACGGCGTAGTAGCGCATCATGTCGGACTTGACCATCCGTGAGACCGCGATGAACTCTGTGTCGCTCGACGCATACTGCTGCTTCTCGATTGAGAGGTAGCATCGTCGCTTCCAGGAGAAGAGCTCGCAGGCGTCGCGCAGGAGTCCGGTCGCCGTCCCCGTGGCTAAGGCCCCGTTCTGACGCAGCGACGCGCGATACACGCCGCCATGGGGCTGGAGGACGTCCTGGCAGGTGGTCTTTCCGGTCCCGAGCACGATGTCCGCCCCCAGCTCCTGCATAACCTCGTTCGCGTTCCGGTCGAACTTCCGCCACGGGAGAAGGCTCGCCGCCGGGATGCGGTGGAGCGTCACGCCGGCCGGCAGCGCCCCCGCATCGCCCGAGCGCGCGACGATGTGCACCTCGTGGCCGCGCCTGGCGCATCCGTCCGCAAACTGGGCGACGTACGTCTCCGCCCCGCCCCGCGAAGGATCGAAGTGTTCGATGAGGAAAGCGAGCTTCATGGATGTCCGGCCTTTGGCTTCTCCGCTACGGCTTCATTGTCCGAAGCCGGTATGGTGGATGATGCGGGATGTCTTGCGAAGGATGCGCGTAAGAAACCGCTTGTCCGCGCGGGAAAGGTAGCTTGCGTTGAGGTACGTCTTGAAAAACCGCAGGCGGTCGGCGCGGCTAAGCTCTGCCCGGTCCGCGGAGTAGTTGAGCTGCCCGAGGTCCTTGATGATCCACCGCCGCCGGAGCCGCCGTCGGCGGTACATGCGCTGAAGATCGATGAGGATGAGCTCCGGCTTCTCGTCCGGGCGGATGAAAACGTGGTTGAGGTAGAAGTCCTGATGGTGGAACCCCGACGCGTGAAGGTGCCGCGCTAAACGCGCAAGATGGTCGATGATCTTCGTCTTGAGACGTGGCGCCTGCGCGCTCTTCTCCCGAAAGAAATCGTCGAGGGGGCGTGCGCCCTCCAGCGCCGCCGTGAGAAGAAACGACCGCCTCGTCCAGAAGGGCTTAAGCTCCTCTCCCGCCGCGACCACGATAGGGGCGGCAATCCCCCGCGAGCGCAGGAGCTGAATGTTGGCCGCTTCGTGGAGCCCCGGGCTTTCGATCCGGCCGGTGCGCAGGAGTTCGGCGAGGACCTGCCCGAGGGTCTGGCCCTCGTGACGCTTCAGATACAGCGGAACCGATCGCTCCCCCGTCTTGAGGGTGAGCCGCGAGATCGACCGGCTCTCCTTGGCGCGGATGGCCGACCCCTCGCAGTAGAGGAAATCCAGCGTAGTTGCCAGGCCCGCGTCCGCTAAGGCTTGGGCATAATCCGCGTGGACGAGCAGCCGCTCGCGCAGGCTCTCGGAGACCTGGATGATGCTCTCCCGGAGAGGAAGTCGCGCCTGCGGTCCCGCAGTCGCGGGATCGGCCCATTCGTAGAGCATCCGCGTGACCCGACGGTTGGCTCCGAGCTTCCGTTGGGCGCTCCCCACGGCTCTGCGGAGCGCGGGATAGCGTACATCCGGCGGGCAGGACGCGACGTAGGAGCGCAGGAACTCGTTCCAGCCCGTCGTCGGAAGAATAAAGGGCGGCACGCTCGCACGCAGCGCCGCCAGGTCCCGCGCCCGCGCTCGCAGTGCCGTCGCGCGTCGCACGCGCGCGTTCTGGAGGTCGAGGAAGTGAACCTCCCAACGGAAGGGAGGACGCGCGTCCGGCGCGGCGCTGACGAAGATGTGCTTGGCAAAGAGCTCGTTGTGGACGAGACCGGCGGCATGGAGCCTCCCGACGGCTACGGCGATGGCCCGCCAGAGAGATGCAAGGTCTGCCCCCCGCCCGTCGCCAAGCGAGTCGAGGAAGAGATCGAGCCGACGGGCGCGTTCCGGCAGGGCGGCGGTGACAAGGATCGATTCGATGGGCGCTTCCCTGGAACGACGCTGCACGATCCCCAGGGGTCGCGGCACACGAAGCCCCGCGCCTAAGGCTGCGTGAAGGGCGAACCACTCGTTGAGCGCCCGCGTGCGGGATGCGAGCGTCGGCAAAAACGCCGCGAGCTTCTCCTTGAGCGCATGCGCGCCGATCACCTTGACGAAGAGGTCCTCCTTGCCCGGTCGCCCCTCCAGGCGGTAGACGGGTCTTCGCCCCGACACGACCTCCCGTCCGGGCGGGCGGCGCAGCGTTTCAAAATCCGCCAGCTTGCGGACGTTGAGCTCGTGAAGGATCGCGTCGTCGAAGGAGACAAGCGTGTCGGGCGGCGCCTGAAACGACATGGGCATCCCCGGGAGGGCGTCGGCGCGTAGGAACACCCGCGCCCGACGGAGGATGCGCGCGCGACGGGCCGCAAGCGCCTTCTTCGCAAACGCCGCGTCGAGCCCGCCCTCGCCCCGGTAGTGGAGAAGGATCCTCAGGCATTCCGTCCGCGTAAGCGCCCGCCCCGCATCGACCAGGAGCGCCCCCAGGTCGTCCGCGCGCTCCCCTTCGCTGAGGTCCCTTCGGATGGACTTGCCGCGGGGACAGTTCGTGATGAAGCACGACGGTCCGTCCCGCGTCTGCGGGACGCGCCACAGGATATTGCAGAAGAGGGCGTCCCCGTGATGAAAGCGCGCCTCGTGCATCCTCTTTATGGTGAGGCCCAGGACGCGCAGCGCGTCGAGTCGCTCCGTGCGGCTCCGGAAAGGCACGGGCCAGGGCGATGCGTCGTAGAGCTTCTCGGTCACGAGGAAGGAGCCGACGAGTCTTCCATCCTCGACCTCGTGGCCGGCGACCGCTGGCTCGGGGACGCCGACGCCCGCCTCGAGGAGATAGAGCAGGTTGGCGTACTCCCGAAGGCAGGGACAGCGGTCCCTCCCGCCCATCCGCCAGGGACGCACGGGGAAGAATGTCTTGAGGACGAACGTTGCGGACATCCCCGCCGGCGTGAGGTCGCCCGTGGTCCACTCGATGGAGCGCGCGGTCACTCGTTCCATGGGCGAGCGTAAAAAATCCTCGGCGGTCGAGAGACCAGCGCCGCGGAAGAGGCCCTCGGTGCGGCCATTGAAGATGATCTTGGTGGTCTTCATGCCTTCCTTCGGGGGCGACGCTTAACGGGGCGGCCGCGCGCCTCGACGCCGAGCGACCCGATCCTCCGGATCAAGTCCGTCACGGAGTGCCGCTTGGGATCGCCGACGATGACGGTCTTGCCGCCGTACGCGCGCACGGTCTTGCGCTCCGGAACAGTGTCGGTCGCGTAGTCGGTTCCCTTGGCGTGCACGTCGGGCCGGATCGTGCTCAAGAGCGCGTCGCACGTCTTCCCGCCGAACGCCGTGACGTAGTCCACGCAGCGCAGAGCCCGGAGCGTCTCCACGCGCTCCGCCAGGTCCACGAGCGGACGACCCCTCCCCTTGAGCTGACGCACGCTCGCATCGGTGTTCACCGCCACGACGAGGATGTCGCCGAGGCGCGACGCCGCCTCGAGGTAGCGGATGTGTCCCACGTGAAGGAGCTCGAAGCAGCCGTTCGCCATCACGATCCGTTCGCCGTTCCGGCGGTGGCGGTCCAGGATCCGACGAAGACCCGCGTGCGAGCGGACGAAGCGCGCCATGTCGTCACGTCCTTATGGGGCCGGCGCTCTCGATCGCGTCAAGAAGCTCCCGCCGCGTGAGGGCGGCGGCGCCGGGCTTCATCACGGTCACCCCCGCCGCGCAGTTCGCGATCCATGCGGCTTGACGCATCGACGCCCCGCTTACGATCGCCAGCGTCAACGCCGCCGCCACAGTGTCCCCCGCCCCGGTCACGTCCACGATGTCCGTGCTCCCCACGATCGGGATGATGTAGGGGGCGCGGCCTTGCTCGTAGAGGACCATGCCCTGGTTTCCCCGCGTAAGCAGGATGTGCCGGGCCCGGAGCGCGCCCCGCAGGCGCTCCCCGAGGCGCGCAAGGTCGCGCGCCGTTCCCCGCGTCCGCGGGATCATGCCGGTGAGCTCGAGCGCCTCCGTCTCGTTGGGAGTCGCGACAAAGGCGTTTGCGAACTGCCGCAGTCGAGCGCGACTGTCCACGACGAGGGGGAGGCGCGCCGCGTGCGCGCACAGGACGGAGATCACCTCGGGCGTGAGGGTGCTGTCGTCATAGTCGCTGGCGATGACGGCTTGGACGCGCGGCACGCTTCTCGCCAGCGCACGCGTGAGCGTGCGTTCCTGCGCGGCCGTCGCCCCGCGCACGCTGTGGCGGTCGATCCGGATGACCTGCTGCTTGATCGTGTGCAGGTCGCCGGCCAGGATGCGCGTCTTCGTGGTAGTTGGACGGTTACGGGCGCGTAGGAGCCCCCGGGTGTCGGCGCCCTCTCTCCTCAACAGGCGTGCCAGCCCCCGTCCTTCCGCGTCGTCGCCGATGATCCCGATGCAGCGCACGCCGGCGCCGAGCGCCAGCGCGTTCGCCGCCGTGTTCCCGGCGCTCCCGGCGACCATCTCCTCGCCCTCATACTCGCAGATGATGACGGGGGCCTCGCGGCTCAAGCGGCGGGGACGGGTGTGCACATACAGGTCCGCGACGAAGTCGCCCACGACAGCGATGCGGGCCTTTGGGAATCGCCGGACGACGCGCTTGAGTCCTTCGTTCATCTGTGTCCCTTGAGAAGTTCCGTAGCGGCCTCGTAGACCGCCTCCGGTTCGATGGAGCGCATGCAGGCGTGGTCGGTGGGACAAACGCGTCTCATGCAGGGCCTGCACGCGAGGTCGCGCACGATCTTTATTTCGTCCGTTCGGGCCGTCTCGCTCCACCGTTCGTCGGTCGGACCGAAAACCGTGACGGTCGGGACCGCGAAGGCGCACGCGAAGTGACGCGGGCCTGAATCGTTCGTCACGAGCAGCGCGAGCCGCCGCACCACGGCCTTTAGGACCCCCAGGGGGACGTCTTCCCCTTCGAGACCCCTCACTGCCGGGTGCCCGGCCTCGGTTATGATCGCGCGGGCGACGCTCCGCTCGGCCGGTCCGCAGAGGACGAGGACGTCGAGCCCCGATCGCTCCGCCAGCATCCGCCCGAGAGCGGCGAAGTGCGCGGGAGGCCAGCATTTCGCGCTGCCGAAGGCCGCCCCGGGGTTGAGCCCCGCCACTCGTCTCGATCCCAGACCCAGTCGCTCCCAGAGCGTGCGAGCCGCCTCCTCTTCTCGGGGCGTCGTGGCAAGGCGGATTCTCCGATCCTCCGTCCCGTCAGTCCTACGACGGACGGCCCGGGCGAGTTCCAGGTAATAATCAACCATGGGACCGGGGACGAATCCCCCGAGCGTGCGCGCGGGTGCTAGAGCCGTGGTGAGGAGCGCGGACCGACCGTTGCGGGAGTACCCCACGATGTTGCGCGCCCCGGCGAGCTTCATGAGGACCGCGCTTCCCAGGGAGTTCGTCATGAGGATGCCGAGGTCCGCCCGTCGGCGGCGAAGGGCCGCTGCGGTCTGCACCGCGCGCAAAAAAGCCCCGAGGCTTCGACTCCCTGGCACAACCAGGAGCTCGTCGAACCAGTCGCCCCCTTCGAACACCTCGGCCGTATAGGACGGGGCCAAGAGCAGGATCGTCGCGTCCCGGAAGGCGTCTCGGAAGGCCGCCAGCGCCGGAGTCGCCATGACGCAATCGCCCACCCAGTTGGGAGAGCGGATGAGGATCGTCCGGATGGGGCCGATCATTCCTTCCACGCGCTGTCCACCGCCATGAAATCGTTGAAGCGCACCAGGTAGTGTCGCCAGCCTTTGCGCTCCGCGTGCGCGGAGACGTTCCGGTCGAACTCGATCATCCGTGGGGAGAGCCGCTCCCATGCGCTCTCGTCCCAGCGCTCCACAAGGCGCACGAGCTTGTGGTAGTAGTCGGCGCCTTCGCGGTCGCACGCCGCGTTGACGTACCAAGGCAGCGCCCGACGGAGCTTCCGGATGAAGAGGTTGTGCTCGGGCCCGAAGTCGAGCGCCGAATCCTCGAAGAAGTTCGACAGCGTCGGCAGCTTCGCCTCGTCGATGAAACCGCCCTCGCGCGCGATCTCGAAGGCGCGCGTCCCCGGAAAGGGAAAGAAGATTGCCCAGCGGAACCGTCCGGGGCCGATGCGTCCCAGCAGGCGGACCGTCTCCTCGATTTCCTCGCGTCCCTCGTGCGGTAATCCGAGCATGACGAACGCCGAGGTGTGCAGCCCCGCCTCGTGTGCCGCCTCGAAAGCGCGCTCGATCTCCCCGTTGGACATCCTCCGGTGCATGATGTCCCGCCGGATCCGGTCGCTCCCCGACTCCACCCCGAACTTGACGATAGCGCAGCCGGCGTCCTTGAACATGCGCGCTATGTCGCGGTCGAAGTGTTTCACGTGGGCGTTCGCCACGAAGGGGAGCCGCACGCGCGCGCGGTACTGCTTCGTGAACTCCGCTAGGTACTCGCGGTCGAGGGTGAAGAGGTCGTCGTCGAAGATGATCATGCGAATCCGCCGGTAGGTCTTCTGGAGCCACAGGATCTCCTCGATGACCTCCTCGACGGGGTGCCAGCGGACGTAGTGGAGCGCGGCGGGGGAGAGACCTGTGTCCCGGCTGTAGCGTTCCACGATCGCATGGTTGAAGCAGTATGTGCAGCGGAACGGGCACCCCCGCCCGGCCATGATCCCGACCCATCCGTCCTTGGCGTCGATCATGCGCTGGAAGTCGAAGAGCCCGTAGTCCTTTCTAGGGAGTGTCGATAGGTTCACGAGCGGGCGGACGGCGTTCACCTGCACCTTCCCGTCAATGCGGCAGGCGAGGTTCGAGATCCTCGAGACGTCGGCGTTCCGATCAATCGCGCGCACGAGGTCAAGGATGGCCCCTTCCCCCTCGCCGACGACGGCGTAGTCGAATGGGGTCCCTTCCAGGATCTCCTCCGCCGACATGGTCGCGTGGATGCCGCCGCATACGAGGGGCGCGTCGGTGACCTTCCGGACGGCTTGCGCCACCTCGAGGGCGTAGCGCCACTGGTTCGTCACGACGCTCATCCCGACAAGGTCCGGCGCGTAGTCGCGCACCGCCCGTCCTATCTCCTCCAAGGTCGGAAGCGTCGCGAGCTTCTCGTTGAGGTTGAGAAGCCGCGTCTCGTGTCCCGCCTCCTTGAGCACCGCGCTCAGGAACGCTAGGCCGTAGTTGAAGCCGATCTGGCAGTCCCGGTTTGGATAGACGAAAAGTACTTTCATGCGTGTAGGGCCGCGCGCGGGCGCGCGAACGTTCTCGCTTTTGGCGGCGGACGCTGGATCTCTACCGGCCGTTGGAAGCCTTGCCCGTTTTCCCCCTCCGCTGGGGGGAGAAGATCTCGCCCTCGACGAGTTCGCAGATCGCATGGATGACGACGCCGTGCGCCTCCTGCGCCCGCGCGGTCGATTCCGCGGGAACGCTCACCAAGACGTCGCACAAGCTCTTCATCTTTCCGCCGTCGTGGCCCGCGAGCCCGATCGTCGTCGCCCCCAGCTCCCGGGCGATCATCATGGCCGCCACAACGTTAGGCGAGTTCCCGCTCGTCGAGATGCACACCACCACGTCCCCCCGGTGCACGAAACCCTCCACCTGCTTGCTGAAGATGCACTGGTACCCGTAGTCGTTGCCGATCGACGTCAGGATCGACGTGTCCGTGGTCAGCGCCGTCACGGGTAGAGCCTTGCGGTCCATGCGGAACCTTCCAACGAGCTCGGCTGCGAAGTGCTGCGCGTCGGCGGCGCTTCCGCCGTTCCCCAGGATGTAGACCCGACGGTCCCTTCGCAGCGCCTTGACTATCGCGTCCGCGGCCGAGCGGATCGCCTTCACCTGCGCGGCGTCGATCGCGCGAAGGACTTCGACCGCTTCGTTCACGATGGCTTGGATTCGTTCCTCGCTCATGTTCTTTCCCGGACGCCGCCGCCTCCCTGCCGGATGCTGGACACGATCTGCGTGGTCGACACGCCCTCGACCAGAGGCGCCAGCACCACCGTCCCGCCGTAGCTCTCCACGAACTCCCTTCCGACCACGCCGCGCTCGCGCCAGTCCTCGCCCTTGACCAGGACATCGGGCCTCACGCTGCGCACGATCCGCTCCGGGGTCGGCTCGTCAAAGACGACCACGTAATTCACGTCGCCCAATGCCGCAAGTATTCTAGCCCGTTCGGACTGGGATTGAAAGGGCCTGTCGGGCCCCTTGAGGCCCGCCACCGAGGAATCGGAGTTGAGCGCCACGACGAGTGTGTCCCCCTGCCGGCGGGCGAACGCTAGAAACTCCGCGTGCCCCGCGTGCAGCAGGTCGAAACACCCGTTTGCCAGCACGATCCGTTCTCCGCGGCGACGGTGCTCCGCGAGCTTGGACAGGAGTTCCTCTTCGCTCACGACCTTCGCCCTGGCGTGGTGCGGCGAATCCGAGACGGCGTTGAGCATCTCACAGATCGAGACGGGGGCCGCCCCCAGTTTCTCGACCTCCACCCCGGCCGCTAGGTTCGCCAGCTCCGCCGCGCTCTCTAGATCCAGCCCGCTCGCCAGTCCCACCCCGAGAACGCTCAGCACGATGTCGCCAGCGCCGGTGACGTCGAAGATGGCGCGCGGCCGCGTGGGGATGAGCCGCCCCGGCGAAGACCCTTCGGCGCAGTAGATCCCGTCCCTGTCAAGGGTGATCACGACGGCATCGAGCTCGTATTCGCGGATGAGCCTGCGGGCGGCCTTCTCGTAAGCATCGGTCGCCTCGAGACGGATGCCCGTCGCGATCTGGGTCTCGTTGCGGTTCGGAGTGACCGCGGTGGCGCGCCGGTAATGGGCGTAGTCGCGTCCCCGCCAGGGGTCTACGATCACCCTGAGACCGCGCCGTCGGGCGCTCGACACGACGGCTTCCATGACCGCCGCCGAGACGACCCCCTTCCCATAGTCGCTCACAAGGATGATGTCGCTGTCGTCCATGTGCGCTAGGGCCCGGGCGATGAGCGCCTGCTCGAGCTCGCCGTCGAGGGGATGGGTGTGTTCCTGATCCACGCGCAGGAGGTGCTGGACCTTCGCGATGAGGCGCGTCTTCACGGTGGTACGCCGGCGCGGGTCCGTGAACACGGTCCCGCATGCGCCCGACAGCCCCGCCGCGTCGAGCAGACCATGGAACCGTCGGCCTTCCTCGTCATCCCCGACGACACCGATCGCCCTGCACTTCGCGCCCAGCGCCGCCAAGTTGTTGAGGACGCTCCCGACACCCCCCGGGCGCTCTTCTTCGGTCTCGGCAGCAAGGACGGGGATGGGGGCCTCGGGGCTGATCCGGTCCACCCGTCCCCAGATGTAACGGTCCAGGATGAAGTCGCCGATCACGAGCACGGTGGGCTTGCCGAGCTTCTCGATCATCTGTCGCAGATGGGAACGACTGGTCAAGTCGGGGTGCTCCTCAGGGATGGCGCGCTGGCTGCGCCCGGCGCCCCCCGCGCGCCACGGCGCCGGCGATCCGTTCCTCCAGGATCTCCTCGCCTGAAAGGTACGCCATACGGACGTCGATGCTGCGAATCGGCAGTCGCCAATTATATCCGATGCGCGTGAGTTTCACCCTGTCTTTTTGGGTGACCAGCAAGCACCGCGCGCCTCGCGCGCACGCCTCGACTTCGATCGCCCGCAGGTCCCCGGGCGTGTACCGATGATGGTCAATAAAATAGGTCTCCCCGACGACGGGGATGGACAGCTTTGCGACAGTGAGCTTGAAGCCCTGGGGGTTCCCGATTGCGCAGAACACGTAACTCGGTGTCCCTGCGAGAGTTCGGTGATCTACCTCGCGCGAGTTCATAATGTCAACCGCGCGCCATGGATCATGGAAGGCCTCGATGACGGCGGCCTTCCCGGAAAGCCTGGCGAGGTCCGTTTCGATTGCCTGACGATCCTCCTCTCGGATGAGGTCGCTGCGCGTGAGGACGACGAGGTCCGCGCGCGCTAGCTCCTCCGGCGGTTCGCGAAGCAGGCCCCTCGGCAGAAGCGCCCCGTAACCGAACGGGCACAGCGCATCGATCGTCACGATGTCGAGGTCGCGCGCGAGCCCCCGATGGCTGAAGGCGTCGTCAAGGATAATGACGTCCGGCCGGTGGGCCGTGATCCCCTCGTGTGCCGCCTTGATGCGCTTCTTCCCCGTGACGTGCGGGACGTGGGGCAGGTTTTCCGCGAGGAGTTGAAACTCGTCGTTCCCGCCCGAATCTCCCTTGTAGCCCCGGCTCACGATGAGAGGTCGCAGTCCCAGTCTGAGCAACCTGCGGGCTAGGTCCTCGATCAGGACCGTCTTGCCCGTTCCTCCCACGGTAATGTTGCCGATGGAGAGGACCGGGATCTCCAGGGATGCAACGGCCCGTCCGCGGTCGAAGGAGAGGTTCCGCCGGCGGATCGCCGCCTCGTAGATCCGCGAAAGCGGAACCAGGAAGGACATGAGCGCGCGCGCCGCGCCGTCGGTGCGCTTGCCCGCGATGGCGTCGAGATAGAAAGCGCGTCCGCTCGAAAGTCCCCGCAACGCTTTGCGCTCCGTACCGTGCTGGAAGTGCCTTTGTTCAGCGAAGCCGCCGCGCGATGGCTTGGGCCATCTCCCGGGTTCCCACGGCGCAAGCATCGTCGCGGTTTGCCTTGAGATCGTACGTTACGTGCTTGCCTTCGGCGATGACCTCGGCGACGGCGGCCTCCAAGCGGTTGGCGGCGTCCTTCTCGCCGATGTGTCGCAGCATCAGCGCCGCCGACAGCACGAGGGCCGTCGGGTTCACCTTGTTGAGGCCCGTGTATTTCGGCGCGCTGCCGTGCGTCGCCTCGAAGACGGCGCAGCGGTCTCCGATGTTCGCCCCCGGCGCAACCCCCAGGCCGCCGACCAGCCCCGCGCACAGGTCCGAGACGATGTCGCCATAAAGGTTGGGCATGACGAGGACGTCGTACGCCTCGGGCCGCTGCACGAGCTGCATGCACATGTTGTCCACGATGCGATCCTCGAACTCGACGTCGCCGTAGCTCGAGGCCACCGCGCGGGCGGTCTCCAGAAACAGGCCGTCGCTGTATTTCATGATGTTGGCTTTGTGAACGGCGGTGACCTTTCGGCGTTTAGCGGAGCGCGCGTACTCGAAGGCGAACGTGACAATCCGCCGGGACGCGTACTCGCTGATCGGCTTGATGCTGACGGCGGAGTCCTCCCGGATCACCTTGCTCTGGAGCTCCTCGAGCGCAGCCAAGAGCTTCCGCGTGGAGTCCGCCCCCCGCGCGAACTCGATCCCAGCGTAGAGATCCTCGGTGTTCTCGCGGACCACGACGAGATCTACGTTCTCGTATCGCGACCGCACGCCCTTGTACACCTTGCACGGGCGCAGGCACGCGTAAAGGTCCAGCGTCTGCCGGAGCGCAACGTTGACGGAGCGAAACCCCGTTCCGACCGGGGTGGTGATGGGGGCCTTGAGCGCGACGCCCGTCCGACGGATCGAGTCGAGGACCCTGTCGGGCAGGGGCGTGCCCTCCGTCTCCATCGTGGCCAAGCCCGCGGACTGGACGTCCCAGTTCACGGCGACGCCCGCGGCCTCGACAAGCATCCGCGCCGCCTCAGCTATTTCCGGACCGGTTCCGTCGCCCGGAATGAGGGTCACTTGATGCATCTTGATCTCCGACAGGCCCTTAGAGAAAAAGGAAAGTCCGCCGACACGTGCGCGACATTAGCGCCTGAACGCCGGAATGTCAAGAATCTTGGGATGGTGCGCCGAGGATGCGGCTGCTCGCCTTGCACGCGGGCGAAAAGCGGGGTATATTGGAATGGAGCGCCCGGGGCGTTAAAGGGGCGCTCAAGGAACGTGGGCTCTTGAGAGGCGCAGGGCAGTGGCGGTTCAAAAGTGCCACCAACACGCCCAGTTGCAGGCTATCGGGTATTGTACCCGTTGCGGCTGCTTCGGCTGCTCGCGCTGCCTCCTTAAGTGCATCGACGGGAACCTCTACTGCCTCGGCTGCATCCGGACCTTGAAGATGCAGGTCACGCAACCCGCGGAAGACGTCCGCACGCAGAAGTCGATGCACCTCAAGCTCGTCGTGCACTTCAAAGACGGCAGGATCCTGAAAGGGACGAGCTACAAGCTCGATCCGCACGCGGAGAGCTTCTACATCGTACCGCTCGCGCAAGTCGGCGCCGCCGAGCGCGTCCTCGTGGCGTTCTCCGATGTGAAGCTCGTCTGTCACGTGCGCGAGTTCTCTCCGCCTCCCGACAGGCGTCCCTCCGCCGCGGAGCGGTCCGCGGTCGCCAGCGCCGGCCACGGCAGGCTTGAGCTTACGGTGTACTTCCGCGACGGCGAGGTCCTTCATGGCCATCCCGGCGGAACCTATCATCCCGGACTGGCGAGGTTCTGGCTCGTGCCCTCGGACGCCGGAAACAACATCTGCGTCCTCGTGGAGTCCTCCGCGACGAAGTTGATTGAAACCGGCAAGAAGGTCGCTGCGCAGGGGCTCAACGACCTCATCTCCAGCCCCGTGAGGAAGACCCTCCTGACCCTCTACCGGGCGAACTCGGGCCTCATCGAGAGCCCGCCCTCGCTCGCAAGACGCGTCGGCGTGCGCCTGATCGAGCTCGAAGAGGCCTTGGAGCCCTTCTACCATCTCCGGCTGGCGCGAAAGATCAAAACCGCGACGGGGGAACAGATAGAGTTCCTTCCTCCCCTCAATCGAGTCACCAAGGACTTCGTGCGTTCGCACGTCCCGAAGGAACCCAGTCTTAAGATCACCAGGACCTGAGACACGCGCGTCGGCGCCGCGTCATTTCAGGGCGTTGAGCTTGGCTAGGAGTCCCTCCACCGGAATCCCGTGCGCGCGGGCCCCGTCGCCTAACGTCTCCCCGCGGGCGATCACGCAGCCTAAACAGTGCATCCCGCTCCCCTGCAGGATGCCGGCGGCGTCCGGATGGGCTTGGACGGCCTCGAGGATCGTCATCTCTTCCTTAAAGGTGGTGGCTTCCGCCACGGCGGGTCTCCTTTCCTCTGAACCCTTGTGCTGTGTCTCAAGAAACATACCGGCGACGAACGCCTTGTCAAGCTTGCCCGCCGAAGCTCCCTCGGCCGCAGGGGGGGCTACCCCTCCGTAAGTTGCCGCCGCAGCTCCGTCAGTTTCTGGAGCGCCTCGATCGGCGTAAGCACCTCGGGATCGATCCGCCGCATTTCCTCCAAGAGCCGCGCCTCCGCCGGGCTTCGGAAGAGCGACAACTGCGCCAGCCGCGGCTTGGGGCCGCGCCGGTCGGGACGTTCCCGGATCGAGAGCACGTTCTCCTCGAGATTGACCAAGAGCGCCCGTGCGCGCTCGATGACCTCCGGCGGGACCCCGGCCAGCCTTGCCACGTGGATGCCGTAGGACTTGTCCGTCGCCCCAGGCACGATCCGCCGCAGGAACACGACCTCGTGTCCCCATTCCTTGACGGCCACGTTGTAGTTCTCCACCTTCTCGAGATGGTCCGCGAGCTCCGTGAGCTCGTGGTAGTGGGTGGCGAAGAGGGTCCGCGCGTCGACGCGGTCGTGGATGTGCTCCGTGATCGCCCACGCAAGCGAAATGCCGTCGAATGTGGACGTGCCTCTCCCCACCTCGTCCAGGATGATGAGGCTGCGCCGCGTGGCGTTGTTGAGGATGTTGGCCGCCTCGATCATCTCGACCATGAACGTCGACTGCCCGCGCGCGAGTTCGTCCGACGCCCCGACCCGGGTGAAGATGCGGTCCACGATCCCGATGCGCGCCTCGCGCGCCGGTACAAAGCTCCCCATCTGCGCCAAGATCACGATGAGCGCCACCTGCCGGATGTACGTGGACTTCCCCGCCATGTTCGGCCCCGTGATGAGCAGCACCCGGCCCTCGTCCTCGGACATGGCCGCGTCGTTGGGAACGAAGCGCGTATCCGTAAGGAGCTGTTCGAGGACGGGGTGGCGTCCCTCCGTGATGAAAAGGACCGGCTCCTCCACGATCTCCGGACGCGCGTAGCGGTGCGCGATCGCCGATGACGCCAGTCCCCCCAGCACGTCGAGCTCCGCTAGCGTCTCGGCGGCCTTCTTCAGGCGTCCGACCTCCTTCGCCAACTCCTCGCGCAGCGCCACGAAGAGATCGTACTCCAGCTGCCGGCTCTCCTCCTGCGCGGTCAAGACCTTGCGCTCGTACTCCTTGAGCTCGGGCGTGATGTAGCGCTCGGCGTTCTTGAGCGTCTGCTTGCGGATGTACTCCGGCGGGACCCGCTCCCCGTGGACGTGGGTGATCTCAATGTAATACCCGAAGACGTTGTTGAAGCCGACCTTGAGCGTCGGGATCCTCGTCCGGCGGATCTCCTCCGCTTGGTAGTTCGCGATCCACGCCGTCCCGTCCCGGATGAGAGAGCGCAGCTCGTCCAGACGCGCGGTGTGCCCGTCGCGGATGAGCCCTCCCTCCTTGAGCAGCATCGGCGCGTCCGGGTCGATCGCGTCGACCATGCGTCGTCGGACGTCCTCGAGGATGTCCACCGGAGTCATCCCGCGGAAGAGCCCCGCCTCGAGTGTCGCCAGCAGCCCCGAGACGTCCGGTAGGATCGCAAGCGACTCCGAGAGCGATAGCAGATCCCGCGGATGCGCCCGGCCGGTGGCCAGCCTCCCCGTCAGACGCTCGATGTCGTTGCAGTCCGCTAGGAGCCCCGCGAGATCCTCGACGACCTGCCGCTTTCCGACAAGCTCCGCGACCGCGTCCAGGCGGCGCCGGATCCCCTCGACGTCCACGAGAGGCGAGAGCGTCCAGCGCCGCAGCAGCCGCTTCCCCATTGGCGTCCGCGTGCGATCGAGCACGCCGATGAGCGACCCGCGCTCCTCCCCCGTGCGCATGGTCTCGGTGAGCTCCAGCGCCCGGATGGTGCCCCGATCCATGAGAAGGTAGTCGGCCGGTCGGTGGACGCGCAGCCCGCGGATGTGGGAGAGGCTGGTCTTTTGCGTCTCGCCTAGGTAGCGCAGGATCGCCCCCGCGGCCGCCACCGCCCCCTCTAGATGGTCCACCCCGAAACCTGCCAACGTCGTCACGGAGAAATGCTCCAGGAGCAGGTTCGTGGCGGAGCGCGATTCGAAGGTCCAGTCCGGCACGCGCGTCACCATGCCGCCCAGCTCGTCGGTCGCGAAACGCAAAAGCTCATCGTCGTCGCCTACGCTCTCAGCGAACAGGCACTCGGCAGGCGCGATCCGCGCAAGCTCGTCCCGCGCCTCGTCGACCGAAACCTCCGCAACCTCGAAGCTGCCCGTCGACAGCTCCACCCACGCGATCCCCGCCGCCCCCCTGGCCCCGCGGACACGCGGTCGGACGGCCGCAAGGAAGTTCTCCTTCCCCGCGGATAGCATCTTCTCCTCCGTCAGCGTCCCTGGCGTGACCACGCGGATCACCCCCCGGTCGACGATCCCCTTGGCGACCGTCGGGTCCTCGAGTTGCTCGCAGATCGCGACCTTGTGCCCCGCCCGGATGAGCTTCTCGATGTGCGTCTCGGCGCTGTGATGAGGAAACCCCGCCATGGGGGGGGCGTCGGGCTCCTTGGAGCGGCTCGTGAGCGCCAGCCCCAGGATCCGGGACGCGAGAATCGCGTCCTCGTAAAACATCTCGTAAAAATCGCCCATGCGGAAGAGCAGGATGGCGTCCCTGTGCCTCGCCTTCACCTCGTGATACTGTTTGAACATCGGCGTCATGGGCGCTTCGTCGCGGAAAGAGCATGGACCTCGGAAGAGGGGAACGTGCTCGAAAAAACCGCACTCCTCCCCTCGCGCCGGAGACGAACGGGCGACGCGTCCGGAAAAGGACGCTCCCCGAAGCTCACAAAGCCCCCTCTTCGACGCGATCCTGATCCAGCTTCATGACGAGACGGACCTGGTTCCCGGCCTCGTTGTAGGTCACCTCGTCCGCATAGGCCCGCATGAGCAGAAGCCCTCTCCCGTGCGGAAGCTCCAGGTGCTCGTCGTCCGTGGGATCGGGCACCGCGTTGTAGTCGAACCCCTCCCCCTCGTCGCTTACCTCGAAGGAAACCTTTTCCGAATCGATCTTGAACCGGATGGTCACCTTCTTGGACGGGTCCATCTTGTTGCCGTGCTTGATGGCGTTCGTCACCGCCTCCTCCAGCGCCAGCCGCACCGCGAAGAGCTGCGCGTCGTCAAACCCCAGGTCCACCAAGGACGTAAGCACCCGACGCTCGACCACCCCCATGAAATTCGGATGACTGGGGATGACGACCGTTTGCCAGTCCATACCCTTGTCCTGGGACCGGTGACGCACGGGAACGGCGTGGGAGGGAGCCTCAGAAGCGCGCCAGCGCCCGCTCCTCGGTATCGTGGATCTCGAATAGTTTGTTCAGCTTGGTGATCTTGAACACGTCGTAGATCTGGGGCCGGATGCAGCAGAGCTTCAGTTTTCCGTTTTCCGCCTTCACCTTCTTGTTCAGGGTGATGAGCTTCCCCAGCGCCGCGCTGGAGAGATACTCCACGTTCTCGAAGTTGAGCAAGAGGTCGATCTTGTAGTGCTTCTCGATCAGCTCGAAAAGCTGGTCCCCGATGTCCTGGATGTTGGACTCGTCGAGGATCTTCTTGTCCACGAAGGTCACGATCGTCACCTCCCCCCTCGGTTCGACCATGAGCCTCTGCTTTCGGCCGTCCATGTTCCGTTCCTCCGACGTCGGGGCGCCGATCGCGGGCGGGAGCTGTCGGCGGAGGCACCCGCGTCCCCAAAACCGCCCGACGGATCGCCCCGTGCACGTGCGAAAGTACGAACGCGCTCGTCTTGTGTCAAGCCCAAAAAGGGTTGATTCCCCGCTCGGCGGGTCCTCTAGAACAGTCTCCGGCGGGCCGGGCTCTTCGCCAGCATCCCCTCCAGGAGTTGCGTCAGGCGCTGGACCTGCGAGGGCCACGCATAGAGCTCCTGCGCCCGCTTGCGGGCGTTGCGTCCCAGAGCGCTCCGGCGGGCTGCGTCCCGGCACAGCCCGAGGACGCCCTCCGTGATACCCGCGATGTCCCCGGGCGCGGCGAGGACCCCGCACTCGTCCTTGCCCAGGATCCGCCGCAGCGCGTCGTAGTCGAAGGTGACCACCGGGAGGCCGGCGGCCATGTACTCGAACACCTTGGCCGGGATCCCGTAGAAGCCGAACCGCCTGCAAAGCTCGTCGTCCTCTACGCCGTAGGGCGCAATCCCCACGTGCCCGCAGGCTAAGAAGTAGGGGATCTCGTGGTACGCCTGCCGGCCCGCGAAGAAGACGCGGTCCGCGATCCGCCGGAACGCGATCTCTTTCCTGAGCTCGTTGCTCGTCGGGCCTTCTCCGACGAGAAGAAAGCGGACGTTCGCATCCTCGTGCGTCACGCGGTCGGCGATCTCGGCGAGCCGCCCCACGCTCTGACGGCTTTCGAAGCTACCGCAAAAGACGACCACCGTCCGCCCCTCGAGGTCGTAGGTCCATCGCAGGTTCTGCACCCGCTTCGACGTCGCCAGCTCCGTGTTGAAAAGGTCGGTGTTGACGCCCCACGCGGTCTCCCGCGTCTTCCCTTGGGACAGCGACGGAATGATCGATGGCCGGGGCGCTAAAATCATCGCGCTGAGCCGGAACTGGAGGCGCCCCAAGCTCCGCAGCGCCGTCTTGACGGGGTTGCGCAGACGCCGGCGCCAGATCAGCTCCTCGGCGTGCGGCGCATTCACCTCGAGCACGCACGGGATGTCCTTCACCAGGCTCACGAGCGTCCCAGTACCCCCGAACGTCGAGAACCGTTCCAGCACCACGTCGTAGTCGCGCTGCAGGAAGGAGAGCAGTTTCCGCGACGCCAAGATCGGGATCGAGCGGCCGAGCACCGTCTGCTTGACCCGCCGCACCTTGACCCCGGAGATCACCTCCTTGATCGGCTGCGACGCTCCGGCGTCGATCACGAGGTCCACCTGGTGTCCCAGCCGGACGAGGTTCCCCGCGATCTCCAGCGTCCGCGCGCTCGAGCCGTCGCCCGCCGGAATCCTGTCGCTCGTGAGGTAGAGAATGTGCATCCTGTCGCGCTCCCTCGCGTCCCGGACATTATACCAGACGCGCCGCCGCCCGTCAGCCGGCTCGCGCCGGACGCGTCAGCGCACCTTCCCCGTAAGCCGCAGGAAGAAAAGTGTCCACACGGCTTTGAGGCCGTCGGTCCAGCGAATCTTCTTCCCTTGGTCCTTCGTGCGCGGGACGTAGGATATCGCCACCTCGTGGATCCTCCGCCCCGAAAGGAGCAGCTTCGCCGTCAGCTCCGGGCAGAACTCGAAACCGTTGGCCCGCAGCTCGATCCGGGAGAGCGCCTCGCGGCGGAACGCCTTGTAGCACGTCGGCTCGTCCGTGATGCGCGCCGCGTACAAAAGGTCCGTGAGAATCGAAAGCGTCACCCCTCCCAGGAAGAAGGAAAGATAGCTCATCGGATTCCTCCCCCGGATGCGCGATCCGTACACCACGTCGGCCTTGCCCTGTCGGATGGGGGAAAGGAGTTTCGGGAAGTCGACGGGATCGTACTCGAGGTCGGCGTCCTGGATGATGAAAACGTCGCCGGTCGCCTGCGCGAGCGCCGTTCGCACCGCCGCCCCCTTCCCGAGGTTGGTCGGATGGCGCAGCAGGCGAAAGCGCGTGTCCCGCTCCGTGAACCGAAGGACGATCGCGGATGTCCCGTCCGTAGAACCGTCGTCCACCACGAGCACCTCGTCGACGTCGTCCCGGGACTCCAGGCGCTCGAGGATCGCCTCTAGGGTCGCCGCCTCGTTGTAGGCGGGAACGATAACCGTGACCTTGACGTGACAAGGTTCCGCGGGATTGTGCGAGCGGATTTCCCTACGTGTCATCATCGTGACATGATAAGGCAAACGCCGTCCCGCCGCAAATGCGCTATCGCTGCCAGCCGGGCGCCCGCCACTTGTCCGCCGCGTCGCGACGGGCCTTGCGCTCAAGCTGCTCCCGCAGCCGGTGCTCACGCACGAAGGAGAATGCTGGCAGCAGCAGCAGGAACGCCGCCACGATGAAGACAAGAAAAACTCCCCGGCGCTCCTCGGCGAGCATGTAGTTCATCGTCGCCGAGCAGTTCCCGACCCGGTTCAGGATCCACTTCCAGGTGTAGTCCTTCCCCCAGATCGCTTTCCAGTATGGCCGGACATCGGCAAGACCGTAGGCGCTGTCGCCCAGTATGCCGGAGCGGGCGAGGAGGAACACGAGATAGCTCCAGACGGTCGCAGCGAACCCGAGGAGATAGCGCAGGAACCTCTTGTCCTCGGCGCCGAGAAGCTCGCCGACCCCGATCGCGACGAACACGAGCGCGGGCGTCAGGAGGTGCTGGCCGAAGCCCCCTTGCGTCCATCGCACGTTCAGCCCCGCCGCGAAGGACAGCGCCAGCAGACTCAGGAGGGAGACGCCTCCCAGACGAAACTCGACGGGCGCCTCACTCCGGTTCATGAGGTACAGGAGCAGCCCGAAGAACCCGAAGAAATAGAGCGGCGCAAAAAGGAAGAAGCCGTTGCGCAGGTGGAACAGCACCCGCACCGGCGCTAGGTGCCAGCCCGCGAGCTGGAACGTCTCCCGCAGGGCCGAGAAGACCCCCGTCCCGAACTGCGTCGACCAGTAGCACGGGTTGATCCACCACACGGCGCCGAACCCGAGGGCGAAGACGATGATCTTGAGAATCGCCGTCCCCCACCCCGTTCGGTCCAGAAGAAGGTACAGCACGAACACCGCCGCTAGCCATACGCTGCCGTACTCTACCAGGCCCGCTAAGCCTACGAGTAACCCGATCCCGAACCATCGGCCGTAGTACTCGTACCCGGCTTCCTGCTTGATCTTGAGCAGGAGGTGCGTGAATGCGTAGAGGATGAGTGCGAACACGAACGTGGCAACCCCGTAGGATGAGCTCGATGCCCCATACCACGTGAGCGACGAGCTTGCGAAGATGAAAAGGACCGACATGAGGCTGTCGCCGCGCGGGAATTCGAGATCCGTGAGGACGGCGTAGAGGACGAGCATCGCTAGGACCGTCCAGAATGACCGACTTAAAAGCAGCGCGAAGACATCCGTCGACTCCTTCGCCGCCTTCTTCGCGTGGACCGTCTCCTGATCATCGTCCTGCTTCGCCTCGGGAATGAACCACCGATTCGCCGCCCACACGAAGGGAATGTCGAAGAAGCTCGTCCCGAGAGGCGTCCTTGCTACGATGCGCTCCGCGTTCGCCGGACTGGCCCCATATGGACCTGTGGGTGTCGGTGTCTCCTCCTCCGCCGCCGGCATTGCGGCAGGGGCATCCTCCGACTGGCCCTCCGGAGCCGCCGGCGGGACTTCTATGTGCTCGGGAGGTGGAACAGGCTCCCCCGCCGCCGGTCCCTCATGCGGTTCGGTCTCCGGAGCGACTTCCGCCGGCACCGCCGTCTCGACGGGCGCGGACGGCCCCTCCTGGGACGGGAACCGGTTGTTCGCTAGGTTGAGATCCCGGTCTTCGAGAATGGACACGGTGTTGGATAGCGACCCCCATCCCTCCTCGTCCATCCCGCGCGTGAATATGAAAAGGTGAAGTCCCACGAGGAGGAAGATGAGGAAACCTTCCGCCGACATGATTCGCGACATGGTTCTAGCTCCTATGCGGATCCCCGGCACCGATCGCGTCGCGGCCGAAAGCCCGCTCCGCGCGTCGGCCGACGGTGGAAGCGAAGCGAGTACGCGCCGCCCCTTACCGTATATATCGCCTCATCTTACGGCGGGACATGATGAAAAACGCATGCCGGTGCGTCACCTTGTGCGTCCCCCCGCTCTTGGGGCCTTGAGGGAGATACTTAAGTTGTCTCGTTCTCGCTGGAGCCTCTTCCCTTGAGAATCTGCGCCAGTCGTCGTGCGACGATCCGCACGTCATAGTCCCGCGCGACGAGTTCCCGTCCCGCGGCTCCCAGCTTCTCCCTCAACGTGTGATCCGTCGCGAGTCGCCCGACATACTCCGCCCATTGTTCCGGCTCTTCCGCAAGGAAGCCAGTCACGCCCGGAGTCACGACCTCGCGGTTCATCCCGACGGGACTCGCCACGACCGGAAGTCCCGCGGCGAAGTACTGGAGGATCTTGCAGGCGCATTTCCCCCGGGAGAACGGATCGTCGGTCAAAGGCATCAACCCCACGTCGAAAGAGGATAGCGCCGCCAGCTCCGCCTCAGGCGACCACGGGATGTAGTCAAGAAGGGCGCTCCGCCATGTCGGGGGGACGTCGCAGACTACCCGGAAGCGCACGGAGTCGCCCATCTCCTCGCTCACGCGCTCCCAGACGTCCGCGAAACGGTCGAAATACCACACGCTTCCTCTCGAGCCGAGCCAGCCGACCGACACCTCCGGGTGCCTGTCCCCCCGCGTCGCACGATACCGCTGCGTGTCCACCGCCGTCGGGACCACGAACACCGGCGCCTCGCAGTATCTCCTCGCCTCTTCGGCGAGAATGTGGTTCCCGGCGATGATCGCGTCGGCGCTCCGGACCGCGTTGCGGAACCGCAGGCGTCTCACAAGGGACTTCGGACGCCCCCTGCGCGGGTCGCGGTACATGACGGCGTCATCGAACTCGTAGATGAGGACGCGCGCCGCGCGCCTGAGCTGCCGGAGGTCCCTCCCCGTGAGCAGCCTGCGCGCCAGCACCACCACGTCATAAGCCGCCGCCTCCCGGAAGACCGCTTTCCGCTCCGCCCCATGCCGCCCGATCGCGCGCACCTCGGAGGCGACGCCGAACGATAGAAGCTGCGGCGCCATCTCGACGGCCCGGAACCTCGCGCTCGGGCTCTTGGGATTCTGTACGAGATACAGTACGCGCAGCGCCCCGGATGGAGGTGCGATCATGGGCTATCCTTGGCGGCGATTCCGCACGCGTGACGGAAAACGGCCCTTCGGGACTTCGGCCTTCCTTCCCCAGGACGAACATATCGCCTCGGCGGGCCTTTGCAAGTCTCCCTTCGCCGCCGCACGGGCCGCGCCGGTATTGTGATGGTCTCCCCGACGGGTATACTGGCCTCGCAGAAAGACCTGCCAAAGGGAGTTGAGCGTTGTTGAATGAGGAGACGTCGCCGAGACGCGAGCTTGTGCTGTTCCTCCTTCTCGTCGCGCTGGCGATCGCGACGCGCATCGTGCTCTTCGAGCGCGTGGTCGTCGTTGCCAAGGACGCAGTCGGATTCCTGGAGATGGCCCGGGCCTTCGCGGCCGGACGCGTCGGCGTCTTCCTTGCGCACGCTCAGCATCCCTTCTACCCCTTCTTGGTGGTGGTCGCGCATCTAGCCGTCCCCGGCTGGATCGTCGCCGGGCAGGTCGTGAGCCTGACCATGTCCGTCGCCGCGCTGGTCCCGCTGTATCTCCTCGTTCGGCGGATTTTCGGTGTAAGGACCGCCTTGGCGGCGGGCCTTCTCTTCGTGTTCCTGCCGAGATTCGCGAGGCCCAGCGCCGACGTCCTCACCGAGCCGACATACGTCTTTCTCTGTCTGGCGGCCCTCGCCGCCGGGTTCCGCGCCGCCGCCGACGGCGATGCGGCGGCGGCCGCGCTTCTGGGCCTTTTCTCCGGACTGGCCTATCTCACCCGTCCGGAGGGCGGCGTCGTCTTCATCATCGGCGCGTCGGCGATCGCGGTGGCGGGCCTGCCGCATTGGCGCGGGCGCGTCGTCGCCAAAGCGATCTGCCTCCTCATGAGCGCGGTGATATTCGCCGCCGCCGCGGGGCCCTATCTCGTGTTCCTCCGATGTGACACCGGCCGTTGGACCCTCTCCAAGAAGAAATCCCTCGCCGCGTTGGTGATGAGTGAAACGGCCATGAACCTCGCGTTGCAGCCGGAGAACGGGCGACCGGACGTGGAGTCCCTTCCGGCGGCCCCCCGCGACGGCCGGGAGCCGACGGACGCCGACTCCGTCGTCGTCCGCCTGCGCGGCGACCTTCCCGTTGCGGCTCTCTTCGTCCTCTCCCAGGTGACCCAAGCGGTGCATCCTCTGCTCTTCTTGCTTGCGGTCGTGGGCGCGATCTGGGAAGGGAGGAGACGTGCGGGGGAGCTCTACTTCGTCGCGGTCATCGTGATCTCGGTGGCCCTTGCCTTCCTTCTCGCCTGCCGCATCGGATACGTCTCCAGTCGGCACCTCATCCTTGTCGGGGCTCTTGCGCTCCCGTGGGCCGCGAGAGGGATCGACGTGGCGACGAAGGCTCTCACGGGCCTTCCGTCGCGCAGCCCGGGCACGCCCGCCCGGAGAGCCACCGTCTTTGGGATGATCCTCGCCGCCTGCGTCGTGGTGCTCTCCTTCCAGGCGTTCAAGCTCCAACGCCACGAAACCTCGGGATACCGCGAGGCCGGCCGTAGGATCCTCGAGACATTCGGGCCCGGGAAACGGTTCCTCTATTTCCGGGACGGGCGCGCCGCCCTCTACGCCCAGGGGACCGCTGATGACCTCGCGCTCTCGGATGTCCGCTCCCTCGACGCCCTCCTGCGTCGCGCCCAGGACGGGTCCTATGAATTCCTGATCGTTGACCTTGACGAGTTCGACAAGTGCATCCCGGACTTCGCGAACTCGGTCCCGAACTACGCCTTGGAGCCCGTTGTGCGGGAGAGAAAGGATCCCGGCGCCTCGGAAGAGCGTATCGTGATCTACCGTTTCCCGCGTCCCCCCGTCCCCGCAGACGCGGGACACTAGCGCGTTGAAGGAAGAGGCCGCTCCGTGGAAGACACGACGGCGAACAAACCCGTCCGACTGAAGCGCGGAGGCGTCGTCTGGACCGTCGTCCCGTCCTTCGCCCAGGAGCTCCCCAGCCTCCTCGCCGACTGGGAGAACCTCTCCCGCGACGGCGCGACGCAGGTTGTCAAGGAGGGGCCCGCACGGGCGGTCTACCGGTGGGAGCGCCCCGGCGGCGCCCTCTTCGTCAAGGAATACAGGCGTCCGACGTGGTGGGACCGCTTCCGTTTCCTCTTCCGTCCCTCGACGGGAAAGGTGGAGTGGGAAGTGTCGACGCGCTGCGCCGCGCGCGGGATCCCCGTCCCCGAGCCGTTGGCGATGGGGGAGCGCAGGCGCTTCGGGGCGCTCCTCTCGAACTTCCTCGTGACGGCCGCGATCGACGGGGCTCTCCCCCTCAGCGTGATCGTATCCCGCGCTTCCCCTCGCCATAGGACCGATATGCTGCGCGAGATGGGGCCGGCGCTCGCCCGCTTCATCCGCTCGGTCCACGACGCAGGCGTCTTCCACCGCGACCTCCACGCGGGAAACATCCTCGCCCGCCGGAACGCGGGCGCCATGGACTTCTTCCTCACTGACCTTCACGACGTGTCCCTTAGCGACCGCCCCGGCGGACTCCCCGCGCTCCTGCGCCTTCGCAACCTCGCCGTCTTCAACTGGTTCTGGAGCCGATGGACCACCCGCACCCAGCGCCGACGCTTCCTCGCCGCATATGAGGAGACCGATCCCGTGGGGCTCGACCCGAGAGAGATCGAGCGCGCGAGCCTCGCGGGGCGCAAGGCGTTCTGGTCCAGCCGCGAACGCCGCTGCGTCCGGAACAACAAGTACTTCGAGACGGGAAGGCTCGATGGCAGACGCTACTTCCTGCGCCGGGGATGGGATCGCGATGCGCTCCTCACCCTCATGAAGACCGGCGTCGGAGCCAAGCTTCTCAAGGACGGCGGCACGACCCGCGTGGAGGTTCACGCCCTCGACGGCCCCGAAGGCCCCGCCGAGATCGTCGTGAAGCGCTACAAGAACAAGGGACCGCGCTGGGCACTGAGCTATCTCGTCCGACGCTCCAGGGCCCTGCGTGGCTGGCGGCTCGCCAACGCCCTCTTCGTCCGCGATGTCCCCACCGCCATGCCCGTAGCCGCTTGGGAGGTCCGGCGCCTCGGCCTCCTACGGGAGAGCGGCGTCGTGACGCAGCGCATCGCCGACGCCCGGGAGCTTCATGCCTTTCTCACCCGTGTACTTCCAAATCTCGCCGGAAGGGATAGACTGAAAGCCGGAGCTTGCGCGGCGGAGCTCTTGGGCCGCGCGGTCGCCTCACTCCACGAAAGGGGGTTCTCTCACCGCGACCTCAAGGTGAGCAACATCCTCCTCTCGCGGGAGGATGGTGAGCCCAGGGCCGTGTATCTTATCGACTTGGACGGAATCTCACGGTGCAGACGCCTGTCGACAGGACGCAGGATGCTCGATCTCGCCAGGCTCGCAGTATCGGCGCGCTCGACGCGCGCCGTGCGGACGACGGACGGGCTGCGCTTTCTCAAAGCCTACCTCGGGCTTGCGGCACAGTCGCGCCCGGAGCTGGAGCGGTGGTGGAGCCTGCTTTCGAGCGCCGTCCGCGCGAGGCGCGCCTCATGAGCGCCGCCTCAGTGGACCAGGAGCGAATCCTGCATCTGTGGCGGCAGGGCTTTCGTCACGCCGGGCATCCGGTCCACAGCCTGCGCGAGATCCGCCGCATCCTGATCGTCAAGCCCAGCGCACTGGGGGACATCGTGCACAGCCTGCCTCTCCTGGGCGCGCTGCGCGGCAACTTCCCGGATGCGTGGATCGCATGGCTCGTGCACAAGGATTTCGCAGCGGTGCTCGCGGGGAACGGTGCCCTTGACGAGGTGATATCTTGGGACCGCGGGCGCTGGGACTCGACGCGGCGCGCCTGGGAGAGCCTGCTGGGGTTCGGGAGGTTCCTCCGCGCGATCGAGCTCGGCGGCTTCGATCTCGTGATTGATCTCCAGGGGCTCTTCCGCAGCGGGCTCATGAGCTACGCTACGGGGGCCCCCGTCCGCGTGGGCTTCCGCAGCGCGCGCGAGCTCAGCCACAAGTTCTACAACGTAAGGGTGGACGGCCCGGGCATCCCGATGCACGCCGTCGATCGCTATCTCCTCCTGGCGGACCGTCTCCACCTCCGGCGCGTTTCCGTGGACTTCCCGATCGTCGTCGATGCAGACGCGCGCCGACGGATGCGGGAGCGCTTCGCCGACGTTCGCGACGCCCGACGTCCCCTCGTGCTGGTTTCCCCGGCGGCGCGCTGGCCCTCGAAGGAGTGGACGATCGACGGATTCGCATACGTGGCCGGGGCCCTCGTCGCCGAGCGTCGCGCCAAGGTCGTGTTCGCCGGCACCGCAAGGGAGCGCTCCCGGGCGGATCGAATCCGGGCGCGGGTGGGGGGCGACGCCGTCAACCTCGCGGGTGAAACCTCCCTCAAGGAGCTCGTCGCGCTGCTCGCTGACGCCGACCTCTTTCTCACGAATGACTCCGGCCCCATGCACATCGCCGACGCGCTCGCGACGCCCCTTGTCGCCGTCTTCGGCCCCACGGACCCTGCGAGGACCGGTCCCTATCGGCAGCGGCGCCACGTGGTGTGCCCCCCCGACCTCGACTGCGCCCCGTGCCTCAGGCGCTATTGCTCCGACCGGCGCTGCATGGAGGCGATCGACCCGCCTTCCGTGCTCCGCCTGGCCCTCAAGGTGTTGGATAGAGAAGCGTGAGGGAAACCGACCTTAGGAGACTGGTTCGACGGGTTCTCCGGTACCCGTCTCGACTCGCCGCGACCATCGTCTTCTCCATCCTCATCGCGGGCCTCGGCGGCGCGAGCCTTCTCGGCATCTACCCGGCCCTGCAGCTCCTCCTGGGAGGCCATGACGGTCCCGTCCGATTCGCTGACGCCCAGGAAATGAGCGGACTCGGGGTCTTCCTCGATTGGCTCCTCCCCGAGGCGTTCCGCAGCTCCCCCTTCGTTGCCCTCATCGCCATCTGCGTCCTCCTCGTCCTGCTCGAGCTCGTCCAAGGCGCCTTCCGCTTCATCCAGGACTATTGCGCGGCCCACGTGGGATGCAGCGTCGTCCGCGATCTCACAAGCGACTTGCACGGCAACGTCGTCGCCCAGGACCTCGAGTTCTTCCAGCGCCAGGGGGTCGGGCCGCTGCTCTCGCGCTTCAGCAACGACATGGCCGCGATCAATGCGGGCATCCGGACCTTCTTCGGCAAGGCCCTTCGCGAACCGCTTCGGGCAGCGGTCGTCGTGGCCCTCTGCCTGCGCGTGAGCTGGCAGTTGACGATCGTGTTCCCTTTCATCTTCCTCCCCGTGACGGCCATCATCACCTACTTCGGACGACTCGTCCGCCGCGCGACGAAAGAAGCCCTCCAGACTAGCTCCCGCATGATGACCATGCTCGAAGAGGTCTTCCGGGGAGTCCGCATCGTCAAGGTCTTCTGCATGGAAGGCTACGAGAGAGAGCGCTTCGACGACGCGAACCGCAGGCTCTTCCGCAAGCGCATGTCCGTCGAAAGAGCCGACGCCGCCGTCCGCCCCGCCGTCGAGATCCTCACCGTGATCGGCGCCGCCGCGGTGCTCGTCGTCGGGGCCTACCTCGTCCTCACGCTCCGCGTCATGTCCGCCGCGCTGCTCCTTACCTTCTATATCCTCATGGCGAGCCTCCTCGACAGCCTGCGCAAGCTCTCCAACGTCAACAACAACCTCCAGGGATGTCTGGCGGGCGCCCGTCGCGTCTTCGATTTCATGGACACCGCCCCCGCCATCACCGACGCCCCCGATCCCGCGACTGCGGGACCCCTCAAGGGCGAGCTCACCTTCGAGGGCGTCTCCTTCGCCTATGGCGACGGCCCCCTCGTCCTCCGCGACGTGACCTTTCGCGTCCGTCCTGGACAGTGCGTGGCCCTCGTCGGACACAGCGGCGCCGGAAAGACGACCCTCGCGAACCTCATCCCCCGCCTCTACGACCCCGCCCGCGGGCGCATCCTTTACGACGGCCTCGACCTGCGCAGCCTGAAGCTCTCGTCCCTTCGCTCCCGGATCGGCATGGTCACCCAGGAGACCGTCCTCTTCAACGATACGGTGGCGCAGAACATCGCCTACGGCACCGCCGGCGCCTCTAGAGACGCTATCGTCGCCGCCGCCCGCCGCGCGAACGCCCACCCCTTTATCGAGGGCCTGGCCGCCGGCTACGACACGCGCCTTGGAGAGGAGGGCGTCGACTTCTCGGGCGGCCAGCGACAGCGCATCGCCATCGCCCGCGCTGTCCTGCGCGATCCCGATATCCTCATCTTCGACGAGGCGATGAGCGCGCTCGATAGCGAGAGCGAGCGCGCTGTCCACGAGGCCCTCGAGGAGTTCGCCAAGGGACGGACAACCTTCGTCATCGCCCACCGCCTCTCCACCATCATGCGGGCCGACATGGTCGTCGTGCTCCGCTCGGGACGAATCGAGACGATCGGCGCGCACGAAGAGCTCCTCCGCTCCAGCCCCACCTATCGCGTCCTCTACGCCACCCAGTTCAAGACGGAGGAGTCCTGATGCGCGTGCTCGGCATCGATCCGGGAACCTCGCGCACCGGCTGGGGCCTGGTCGAGCAGCGCGGCAACCGCCTCGCGGCGCTCGACTACGGCGCCATCTCGATCCCGCGAGACAAGCCGTTCTGCGAGAAACTCGTCCAGCTCTACGGCGAGCTTGCCGGCGTCCTCCGGCGGGCGCGTCCCGACGCCGCCGCGATCGAGGATGTCTTCTACGGACAAAACGTCCGCACCGCCCTCGTGATGGGGCAGGCCCGCGGAGCGGCCATGCTCGCCGTCGCCCACGCCGGTGTCGCCCTCTATGAATACGAGCCCGCCCGGGTGAAAAAAGCCGTCGTCGGAAACGGCCGCGCCCACAAAGTCCAGGTGCAGGAGATGGTCCGCGTCCTCCTCGGACTGGCGCAAGTCCCCGAGCCCGACGACGCCGCCGACGCCCTGGCGCTGGCGATCTGCCATTGCCATCGCGCCGAGGAGGCCGTTCCCGTCCGCTTGCGCGTGCGGCGATGATGAAACCGATGCTTCGGAGGACCTGACATGCACAGAGAGCTCAATGCCGAGGCCGCCCAGCGCCTCTGCGCGACCCGCCCTATTGTTCTTGTGACGACCCAGCATGCCACCGGAGTCGTGAACGGCGGCGCGTTCGGCGCCTGGACGAACCTCGGCAGCCTCCAGGTCGGCATCGCCGTCGGAAAACCCACCCACACCTATCACAACATCAGGCGCGTCGGCGAGTTCGTCATCAATATCCCCGACCGGGCCCTCGCGGACGCCGTCGAGGTCTTCGGGCAGGACGTCCCGGAGGAGCTGAGTGAGCTCGACGAGGCGGGGCTCTCGACCGCCCCCTCCAAACACGTCGCCGTCCCACGGATCGCCGAGTGCGTGGCGGCGATCGAGTGCCGCTTCCTGAAGGAGTTGGAGATCGGCTACCACAGCTTCGTCGTCGGCCGCATCCTCGGCGGCTCCGTCCGCGAGGACCTTGTCGACGACGAGGGATACTTCGACGTCCTCAAGGCCCAGGTCCTCCACGGCTATAAATACCCGAAGCCCTTCTACCTCCTCTTCGGGGACATCGTCGAAGCGAAACAGAATCCCTCTTCGTCCTGAGCGCCATGAGCGCGCTTCCCCCGCCTCCTCAGTGAACCGGAATGAGAAAAGCTCCGCGTCCCGCAGTAGCGTTGCTCCCGCGCCTTCCGCAAGCGTGGTCTTTCGACAAGAGACATAATCGCGGAGCGAAGGGATCCCGAAGTACGGGTGTAGCCGAAGAGGTTAGGTGGGGGGGGGGGCACACCCTCGCGTTTTTTTCGAATTTTTTTTCGAAAGCGGCTTGACAAGTGGGAGGGGGGGTGTATATTGTCTTGATGCATCAATGCGTCACGAGGGGCCTTTAGATCAATTTGGGAACTGAAACCATGAGAACGCTGACGATCGAGCAGTTCCAGACGCAAGGGGGGGTCGTCTACGCCGCCTTGTGCGATCGAATCGCCCGCAGGGATCTTAAGCCTGGTCATAAATTGACGATACGCGAAATCGCCTCCGAGCTCGGGGTGTCTGTTACCCCCGTGCGGGATGCGATGAATAAGCTGCGGCAGAACGGGCTCGTGGAGATGATCCCTCGGGTGGGGTACCGCGTAGTTGGCCTGACGCCCGAGACTATGAAGGGGATTTATGCCATTCGGCGCGCCATTCTGAGCGAATCGGCAGTACTTGCCGCCGACAAAATCACGGACGAGGACATTGAGGAACTCAACCGGATTGCCGTCCGCATGGACGCCCTCAAGCAGGTAGGTCGCTGCGAGGATACAAGGGCGGAGGCCTTGGACCTGGCCTTTCACACCAAGATCGCCCAGATCGCCGGATTGCCCCTCTTGGAGCGGGAGATAGCGCGTGTGGCAACGCTTGGGATTGCGATCCCCACGCCCATGCCGCCGGTAATGAATGCGCACAAGAAAGTCGTCGAGGCCTTGGCCACCCGCGATCCCCAGATCGCCTACAGACAGATGCGGGAGCACGTGGATTCGCCCCTCAAGAACCAGCTTGTCGGGTTGGAGGCGTATCGCGATTCAGAGGTAGAGGAGAAAGCATGACAAGAACGAAAGGCCCTGCGGCGATCGCTGTCTTCTGGATCGTGGCCGCTCTGGTCTTCACTGCGGCCGCACGGGGAGCGGATGCTCCGGACGAAACCCTGGTGCAGAACGGCGACGCCGAGCAGGGGACGGTCGGAGAGACGCCGCCCTCCTGGAGCCCTGTCGGTGATGACGGAAAGAGTGAAACCAAGGGGGGCTTTCCGTTCGAGACAGCGTCCAAGGGCCGCGATAGCGCCAAGGCGATCATGATCGACAAACCCGCCAGCTTCCAGTCGGTCTCTGTCCGCCAGTCTGTTCCGTTGGAGCTGACAGAATCCGCCCACTATCGGTACTCGGTTTGGCTTCGCGGCGACCGTGATATGCCGGCTAGTGCGGGTCTCTCGATCAACACCGGGGTGCGTGCGGGAATAAGCCTTACGCTTGGTTGGACGCGTGAGGGGTCCCTGGACGTTGGTAAGGAATGGACGGAGCACACTCTTCATTTCTACACGCCCGCCGCGTTTGACGCCGACGGCAAGCCCGAGCGTATCGAAGCCCAATTGTGCATTCAACTGTCTAAGCTCGGACCTCTGTATGTCGACGATGTCTCGTTCGGGCGCATGTCCATCTCCCCGGAGGAGAAGGCCCAGATCGAGTCCCTTAAGAAGATCCTAAACGCGACGGGTGCCCTCACGGCACCGCTCCCGCTCAAGGGCGGTATCATCTCGCGCCCGGACGGCACGCTGCTGGCGTTCACGGAAGATTACGGCGTCAGGCGTTCCACCGACGGCGGCTATACGTGGACCGGCAAGGAGAAGCTTGCGATCAGCGACGCCTACGATAGCCTTTCCGGCGCGATCCAGATGCAAAACGGCGACATAGGCATCTGGTCGGTAAGCTGGCGAAAACCCATGTACTTCTGGAAAAGCACCGATGGTGCCAAGACCTGGTCCCAGCGCATCCTCATGGGACCGATGGGCGCCCCATATCACGGCAACGCCATGATCGAGACGCAATCGGGACGGCTCTTCATCGGCGTGCGCGAGGGAAAGAACTTCCATGAAGGCATCTACGAGCCTGCCGGCGCCTACGGTACCATCAACGGCAAACGCGTCAAGGTCGAAGGCCACGGCCACGACCCGGAGTTCTGCGCGTGCTTCGCCTACTACAGCGACGACGGCGGCGCCACCTGGCAGCGCAGCGAATTCGACGTCTGGGTGTGGAAGGACGACGGTCTGGGCGGGATGTGGCTGGCCGACGAGCCCAACGTCGCCGAGCTCAAGGACGGTCGTCTGGTGATGTTCCTGCGGACGACTCTCGGACGGCTCTACCAGTCCTGGAGCGACGACCGCGGACGACGCTGGGGCATCCCCGAACCTACGCTGTTGCCGACGGGGATTTCCCCTTGTTCGCTCGAGCGGGTCCCGGATAACGACTACACGCTCAAGACCGGCCGGGTGGGCGATCTCCTGATCGTGTGGAACAACGTGAGCCGCGAAGAGGTCCGCAAGGGCTTTCGCCGCGCGCGCCTGTGCTCGGCGGTCTCGAGAGACGATGGGAAGACCTGGGAGCACGTGCGCACGCTCGTCGCGATCGGCGTGCCGCCATTGGACAAGATGGCTCAGCTCGATCCGCCCGGAATGACCCGCGCGGATAAGGAGCTTGGCGAGCTGCCCTTGCCCTTCGGAACCGCTGCATACCCGGATATCACCTTCCATGGCGATCACGTCCTCGTGCGTTACTACATGAGCTTCAGGAAGCCCAGTATGAGCGCCGG
>JAZDKG010000069.1:0-6650 GCA_043803205.1 Planctomycetota bacterium | reverse complement strand
CCATCGACCACTCCATCCCCCCCGACGTCTCCTGGAACAGCTTCCGCCACTACGCCCGCCGCAAGCGCCGGATCGTCGGCGCTCCCTCCCCCGAGCCTTGTTAGGAACCCCGTCATGACCCTCACCCCCCGCGAGCGCGTCGACGCGATCCTCCGCCACCGGCCCGCCGACCATGTCCCCTTCACCTGCTATGAGTCCAAGCTCCCCACGTGCTCCGTCGAGCGCGAGCTGCGGAACCGCGGCCTCTGCGTCATCGAGCGCCGCATAGGCGTCCACTCCGTCGAAACCCCCAACGCCCGCACCGTCGAAGTCAAGGAGGGCGACAAGACCACCACCTTCCGCCGCACCCCCTTCGGGACGCTGCGCTCCGTCTTCGTCAGCGCCCCGGGCACCGCCTGGTGCATGGAATACCCCTTCAAATCCCCCGACGACTACAAGCGCCTCCAGTTCATCTACCGCGACGCCCGCGTCCGCACCGACTACGACGCCTTTCTCAAAGCGAAAGAGCGCCTCGGCGAAGACGTCTTCATGCGCCCCGCCATCCATTACTCCCCCCTCCAGTTCGTCTGCTATTCCGTCATGGGCGTCGAAACTTTCTGCTACGAATGGGCCGAGCGCGCCGACGAGATCCTCCGACTCTGCGACACCGTCGCGGAGCTCCGTCGCAAAGAATACCTCGCCGTCGCCAAGGGCCCCGCCGACACCATCAACTATGGCGGCAACGTCTGCCCCGAAGTCATGGGCCTCGAGCGCTATGAGAAATACATCGCCCCCCATTACGAGGAGGCCGCCGAGGTCCTCCACCGCCACGGCAAACTCATAGGCGTCCACTTCGACGCCAACACCCGCCTCCTCGCACGGGCGATCGCCCGCTCCTCCCTCGACTACATCGAAGCCTTCACCCCACCCCCCGACTGCGACCTCCCCCTCGCCGAAGCCCTCGCCGCCTGGCCCGACAAAACCCTCTGGATCAACTTCCCCTCCTCCGTCCACCTGGCGAGCCGCGAAAGGATCGCCGACGCCATGCGCGCGCTCCTGCGCGAAGCCGGCACCGGCGAACGCCTCATCGTCGGCATCACCGAAGACGTCCCCGAAGACCGCTGGCAGGAAAGCTTCCTCGCCATCACCGAAGTCCTTAACTCCGAAGGAACCCTCCCCCTGCGCCTGACCTGAGCTGCGCCTCGTTCATCCGCCCGCGACCCCAGCCCCTTTACAACAGCCCCCCTTGAGCCTCCGTAGCTGCTGGCTCATTATTCCGACCGATTTACCGGGCTTTACTCGCCCAAGAAAAGCGCCCCACACCACTCGCCTTCCCTAGATCACATAGTTTGGCGTGAACTTCCTGCCCATCTGCGCTTCCTCTTCCGCTAGATCCCGGAAGCTCGTCGTGTCGTAGACCGCCGACACGGCCTCCCGCGCCCTCCCCCACAGTCCCGTGAAGACGCAGTTCTCATGGAGCGGGCACCTCTCCCGCGGGGCGGCGTCCCCAAGACACCCCACCGGGCCCAGCGGCCCCTCGACAAAACGGATCACTTCGCCCACCGTAATCCCTCCCGGGTCCCGCCCTAGGAAGTATCCTCCCTCCGCCCCGCGCTTCGATTCGACGAACCCCCCTTGCTTGAGCTCGCTTAAGATCACCTCGAGAAACCGCGCCGGGATCCCCTGCGCCCGCGCGATGTCCGCAATCTTCACAGGCCCGTTCCCGTAATGCTTCCCGAGCTCAAAAATGCTTCTCACCGCATACTGGCATTTGTGGGACAAGAACATTTCCAGGCCCTTTGTCGAGTAGCCCGATTGGAGTAATAATATCACCCGCCCCCGCCGTCAAGCGCTTTCCGGAAAAGTTTCTTCAGAACCCGCCGGCCATCCCCCTCGCCCGTAGAAAGGCTACAGGCTTGAGGCCTAGAGCCTGAGCCATACCCTCACGCCTCAAGCCTCGCGCCTTCCTCCCCTCATCCCTCAGGTACGATCAGCACCTTGCACGACCCCTCCCCCTTCCTCATGATCTCAAATCCCCGCGCCGCATCCGAAAGACCCACCTTGTGCGTCACAAGCTCCTCCACGCCGATCCCCTCCGCTAACTCGATCGCCCGCTGATAGTCCTCCCTCGCATACACCCGCGCCCCCACCATCGTGAGTTCCTTGAAGTTGATCGCCCGCAGGTCCACCCCGTGGATGTCCTTGTGCACGCTCACCATCACGATCCTCCCCCGCGACCGCACCGCCTCCGTCATCTCCCTCGCTGAAGTCTCGCTCCCGGCGGCCTCGAGCACTATGTCCGCTCCTTCTCCTCCCGTCTCCTCTGCCACCCGCTGCGCGATCCTCTCGCTCGAAGCGTCCATCGTCTCGAACCCCAGGCGCTTCGCCAAGCCCAGCCGGAACGCGTTCACGTCCGTCACGATCACTCTTCCCGCCCCCGCCTCCCGCGCCGCTAACGCCGTCACGAGCCCGATCGGCCCCGCCCCGATCACCAACGCTAGCTCCCCCTTCTCCACGCCCCCCATCGCCGCCGCGTGCATCCCTACCGCTAATGGCTCCACCAGCGCCCCCACCACGTACGACATCTTCGCCGGAAGCCGCAGCAGGAGATCCGTCGGCACAGCCACGTACTCCGCGAACGTCCCGTCCCGGTCGATCCCCACCAAACGCAGCGTCCTGCACACGTGCGCCGCCCCGTGCCTGCACGCCCAGCACGACCCGCACGAGAACAAGGGATAGATCGTCACCTTGTCTCCCACACGAACCCCCGCCTCCCGACCCCCCGCACGCACCTCCACCACCTCGCCGGCGGTCTCGTGCCCCATCACCAGGGGCGGCTTCGCCCTCGGATGCTTCCCGGCCCCGATCGCTAGGTCCGTCCCGCAGATCCCCGATGCGTGTACCCGCACGAGCGCCTCCCCGGCTGCGGGCTCGGGCCGCGCGACCTCGCCCACCTCGACCACTCCGGGCGCCCGGTACACAAGTGCCTTCATCCTTCTCTCCTTCCCTTTGTCTTTCCTCTTCGCTAAACTCTACTCTTCCTTTGCGTTCTTAGCGTCTTTGCGCTGGACTGTCCTTCTCGCTTCACGCCCCCCATTCTACACCAAAGGGGGATCCTCTCCATGCCCTCTCGACGGATTCCCACCCCATGACCCTCACCCCGGGCGACCTCCTCCTCGCCGCGATCGTCTCGAGCATGGCCGCGGCAATCGCCTACGTCCGCGATCCCGTCCGCAAAGCCGTCATCTACATCCTCCCCCTCCCCTTCACCGCCGCCACGCTCACCCTCAACCTCCCCGTGGATTCCTCCCACCTCGTCGGCGCCGCGCTCCTCCCCGCCTTCGTTTGGACCGTCCGCGCTCTCTACGTGAAGGCTAGGCTGCCTATCGTCCTCGCGGACGCGCTCCCCCTCATCGCCTATGGGCCCGTCGGCTGGCTGCTTCTCAGGTCCCTGCCCGCCGGCGACCTCTTGTTCTGGATCGCCCTCGTCCTCCTGGGTGGCGTGAGCATCCTCCTCGACCGCTTCCTCCCCCGCCCCTCCGAGCCGGGCCACCGCACGAGCCTCCCCCTCTACGTCAAGGTTCCCATCACCGTCGCCACCGTCCTTGTCGTGATGGCCGTCAAGAGCTCGCTTCGGGGCATCGTCGCCACCTTCCCATACGTCGGGATGTTCGCGGTCTACGAAGCGCGTCACAGCCTCTACACCCTCGGCAGACGTTGCTTCACCCTCTCCGCACTCCTCGCCGCCATGTTCGCCGTGATGAAACTCCTCCAAGGCCGCATCGGCGTCCCCCTCGCCCTCGCCTGCGGCTGGGCCGCCTACCTCGCCCTCTTCCTGTTGCTTAACCGCGACGTCCTCCCCTCGAAAAAACCCGTGGCCCCCGCCCCGCCGATTTCCCCTGAATAAACCCTCCCCTCCCGCGTCTCAAGGGATAGACTTAGGATAGGAAAGACAATCCGGGCAGCCAAACATCTGCATAGGCCTGCAAGTAAGGAAACACGCCATGAGAACCACCGCAATAACGCTTGCTCTGACCGTTCTCCTCCTGGCGGGCGCCTCCGGCGCCTCCGAAACCATCTCCAAGGCCGACCTCTACTACCAGCTCTACGCCCAGACCCTCGACAGCGCCCGGCAGGCCGCCGAACAGGGCTACTGGGACCTCTATAACGACCTCTACCAGAAAGCCCAGTACTACCGCCGCGAATACGAGTTCTATCGTAGCGCCCCCGTCGAGCCCCTCGTCGTCGTCGCTCCCGCCCGCGTCGTGCCGACCGTCACCTACCAGACCTACACCTACGTCTCGCCGCCGGTCTACTACGTCCCGCCGACACCCATCTACTACTACACCCCGGCGCCCACCTTCGGCTTCCGCCTGCGCATCGGCGACTTCGACCGCCGCCCACGCTTCGACGACCACCGGAGCTGGAACGTGGGCCGTGACCGGGACTCCCATGGCCGCGACCGCGACTCCCATGACCGAGGCGCTGACCCCCGCGGCCGCGACTCAGGCGGACACCGTCGCTAAACGCCCCCCCCGCTGCGAAAGCAGTGGGGGGCTCTTTCCCAGCGGGTCGTATTCCCCTCCCCGTACACGAAGCCACCCCACCCCGGGTCGGTTCCACGATGCCGATAGGTCTGCGCGGTGGCGCCTACTTCAAGAAGAGCTCGATCACCGGCACCGTCACGTCGGGCTTCGCCACCGGCAGCTCCAGCACCAGCGTCTTCCTCCTGTCGGCCGAGGCCCCGTGATGGGCGACCTGGGCGGCCAGCCACGGGTCCTGCACCATCTTGATCTCGGACGCGTCGTTGAGAAGCTGCGCGTATCCGACCCGGTCGGCTAAGCCGTCAAGGTGAAGCTGGCGATAGGGCCATGCGTAGACGTGCACGTACAGCCGCTTCGTCTCCGGGTTGTACGTCAGTCGGCAGTCCTCAGGCGTCGGGATGTCCTCGGGCGCCTGCGTGCATCCGTAGATCGATCTGCCATGCCGCTTCATCCACCTCCCTATCCCCGCTAACCGGTCGAGCGCCCGCTCGTCGAAATCCCCTCGCCCCGTCGGCCCCACGTTCATGATCAGGTTCCCCCCCAGGCTCACCGTGTTGATGAGCATCCGCACAAGCTGCTCCAGGCTCTTCCAGCTCGCCTCGTCCCGGTGATACCCCCACGACCCCGAGAACGTGTGACACGCCTCCCATACCACCGGCTTCCCGTCCACCTGCAGCCACTCGCGCGGCTGGAATTGCTCGGGCGTCTTGTAGTCCCACCCCTCATCGATGTCCATGCGGTCGTTGAGCACAACGTCGGGCGCGAGCTTCCGGATCATCTTGTAGAGCTTCTCGCTCTGCCAGTCGTCGCGCCCCTTGCCGACGAACTTCGGGTCCGGATGGTGCGCCGACCCCGCTCGATACGAGAAGTCCGTGAAGAGAATATCCACCTTCCCGAACTGCGTCAAAAGCTCCCGCACCTGCCCGTGTAGATACCGCGCGTACTTTCTCTGGTCGCGCTTCGCGTTCAGCTTCGCCCGCTGCGGATGATTGCGCATCGCGTGGATGTCGTCGATCGTGAACTCCGGATGGTGCCAGTCGATGAGCGAATGATAGAACCCCACCCTGAGCCCCTGCCCCTGGAACGCCTCCACCATCGGCGTGAGCAGGTCCCGCCCGCAGGGCGTGTTCGTCGCCTTGTAGTCCGTCAGCGCCGAATCCCATAGGCAGAACCCTTCATGGTGCTTCGTCGTCACCACGAAATACTTCATCCCCGCCTCCGACGCGACGCGCGCCCACGCCTCCGGATCGTAGAGGTCGGGATCGAAGCGCTCGAAGTATCGTTGATATCGTTCGTCCGGGATCTCCTCGCACTGCTTCACCCACTCGTGCCGCGCCGCTAAGGCGTAGAGCCCCCAGTGGATGAAAAGCCCGAACCGGTCGTGCACGAACCAGCTCGTGTCCCCGGGTGTCCGCCGTTTCTCCACCATCGCCTCTACCTCCCTGTTCTCGGCTTGCTTCCCGTCTTCCTGTGACCGCCCCCCGTCGTGCCGCATTGTGTATTCCGTGCGCCCCCGTGTCCACAGCGAAAACCTCTTTCTCCCGCGCGCTCATCGAGCGACTAACTCGCGCTTGCCGGGAACGACCCGCCCGCTAACATGGACCCCGTTCCGACGGCAGGAAGATCGCCGCCCTATCTCGTTGCCGGGAATCCGCTCCCATGCCCCGCTCCATCCGAGTCGCCCTCGTCCAGTTCGACGCCAGCCCCGAAGCCGTCGACGACAACCTCGAAAAGATGCGCTCCTGGGTCCGCGCCGCCGCCCGCGAACGCGCCCGCTGGATCGTGTTCCACGAAGCCACCCTCTGCGACTACACCCCGGACCTCCCCCGGCTCGCCCAGCCCGTCCCCGATGGCCCCGCGACGCGGGCGATGATCGCCCTCGCTCGCGAGACGCTCACCTTCATCAGCTTCGGCCTCTCCGAAAAAGCCGGCGACCGCTTCCACATCTCCCAGGTCTTCGTTGGCCCCGCCGGCTACGTCTATCACTACCGCAAGACCTGGCTCTGGCGCGAGCCCTCCGACGAAGGCTACCGCAACGAATGGGCCCGCTACGATCCCGGCGCCGGCCCCGAGCTCTTCACCCTCGATGGCGTCAAAGCGACCTGCTTCATCTGCGCCGACGGCAAC
>JAZDKG010000068.1:0-12224 GCA_043803205.1 Planctomycetota bacterium | reverse complement strand
TTGTGCGGCGGTTGCTCCTTGCGGCTGTATCGGGGCAGAAGCGCGTCCGGGTGCAGATACAGACGGCTCGACTTGACGAGTTCCGGCAGGAAGGCCAGTCCACCCGAGTGGTCGTAGTGGCCGTGGCTCAGCACGACAGTTTCCGCTGTTGACAGGCGTATGCCGAGGTGTGCGGCGTTCGTCAGAAGCGCGCCGGTCTGGGCGGTATCGAAGAGCAGACGGAAGTGGTCAGCCTCGACCCAAAGGGAAAGCCCGTGCTCGGCGAGGAGGTCTTTCTTCGACGACTCGTCCGTGACCAGGACCGTGATTCGGAGCAGCGATTTCATGGCGGTGACGCTCGCGATTACGAGGTCAGGCCGAGCTCTTTGACGAGGCGCTCGACGGTCTGGCGGTCTTCGGGGGTTGGGGACAAGGCAGGGGGTCGGACGGGGCCGCCCTGGAGGCCGAGGAGTTCCTGGGCGATCTTGATGAAGCAGCGGAAGTCGCCGAACATTCGACCCATGAACTTGATGGCGGGCATGAGTTTCCAGTGAAGTTCCCAGGCGCGGTCCCACTGCCGGTCGCGGCAGGCGAAGTAGAGGTCGAGGCAGAGCGTCGGCGCGAAGTTAGCGATGCAGGTCGTGTAGCCGGCGGCGCCGCGGAGCGTAGCGCAGGGCTCATCCTCCTCGCAGTTGCCGTTAATCATCACGAGGCGGGGGCGCAGGCGACCATAGCCTTCGTCGAGACGGCAGATATTCTCGGAGCATTCCTTGACGGCGATGATGTTGGGGATGGTGTCGGCCATCTTCTGAAGGAGGTCCACGGAGATATCGACGGGAACCATAAGGGGATTGTTGTAGACCATGATGCCGAGGGAGGTCTCGGCGGCCACGGCGCGGTACCACTCGTAGACCTTTCGCTCGGGGGGGGTCGCGTAGGAGGGGGGGAGGAGCATAAGGCCGTCGGCGCCGATCTTCTCGGCGTGTTTGGCGAGGTCGACAGCGGCGGCGGTGGCGGAGTGGTTGCAGCCGATCAGGACGGGCACTTCGCCCCGGGCTTCGGCGACGACGGTTTCGGCAAGGCGTTTGCGCTCGTCGTTCGTGAGAGCGTAGCATTCGCCGATGGAGCCGGCGACGACGATGGCGCCCTGTCCCGTGCGGATGCCTTTGGAGATCAGGAAGCGGAGGTTCCGGGCGGCGGCCTTCTCATGGAGTCGCAGGTCGTCGTGGAAGGGCGTCATAAAAATCACGACGACGCCCTTGAGGTTCTGTTTCAGGGTCTCGATGCCGGTGGTCATTGGGAGTTCCTTTGCTCGATCGTTTCGGGATTGGGTTCACGGGCGGCAGCCGAAAGGGCTGTAGAGACAGGCGCCATTGTATTGACGCTTCCAGCGCGGCGTCAAGATTCTTGGTTGCGTGCGCGCGAAGCTAAGCGGGGCGGAACCGGATAGGATTCCCGCAAGCCGGAACGGGATCGCTGCCAAGGTGCGCCGTCGACGCCGGGATACTCCGCGGCCCGGATCAGGGCGCGCATGATCTCAGAAGCCGTCGAGTTCCGCCCGAAAGAGCGTCCGAGCAGGCCTCAATCCTTTTGACAGCCTTGTCCTGCGGGCGTAGGATCAATCTCATGTAAAGGACCATCTCTTGCTTGATTCCGACTCCTCATTGCGACTGAACCTTCTTCGGTTTCCGCTCATCGTCGGCATTGTATTCATCCATGCATTCGGCAGCACGGTTCGCTTAGCGGGGGGCGAGGTCGGCGTCAGCCACAATGCATCCGTAGCCGCGTTTGTGCAGAACCTGATCTCCCAGGGCGTTGCGCGAATCGCCGTCCCGGTGTTTTTCCTGATGTCCGGGTACTTGTTTTTTGTCAACCTGGAATGGTCGAGACAGGCGTATTCAGCCAAGCTCATGCGAAGAACACGAACGCTGCTCGTTCCCTATCTCTTTTGGAATGTCGCCACGTTGTCGGTGACAGCGCTTGCGCAAGCAATGCCTGCAGGCAAAGCATTCTTTTCCGGGAAGACTCCTCCTATCGCCGGTTTCGGCGCATATGATTACATGAATGCGCTTCTTGGGCTGGATGGCACGCCGATCGCGTACCAGTTCTGGTTCATACGGGACCTGATGATCCTGGTCGTGCTCGCGCCGATCGGGCATCTTGTGAACAAGACGGTTCCGGTCACGGTCTATGTTCTTCTTTTTGTGTGCTGGTTCGTCAACCGCTGGCCGGTCGTCGCGCCGGCCTGCGAGGCGACGGCCTTCTTCTATTTCGGCGGGTACCTAGCGGAAAGAGGAAAGAGCCTCTTTGGATGGGACAGAAGGGGGCCCATATTCCTAGCCGTGTATCTTGTTATTGTGCTTCTTGATGCCGCCTCCTACGGGGGATCGTTCAACGCATACGTGCACAAGGTGGGAATCGTCCTGGGTGTTCTATCGGCGCTGTACGTTACGAAGCACATAGCAAGGATGGAAGGCCTGAAGGCATACGTCCTGGGGCTGGGAAGCGCGAGCTTCTTCGTTTACGCGGCGCACGAGCCCTTGTTGACGATCATTCGTAAGATCGCATACAGAACGTTGGCCCCGGAGTCATCGGCGGTGGTGCTGGGTCTGTATTTCGCGATTCCGATCGTGGTCATCGCTTTCCTGGTTCTACTGTATCGGGGGCTCGCGCGTGTTGCGCCGAGGTGCGTCAGCGTAGTGACGGGTGGGCGGTAGTAGCGGGACAGCGAGGTCGGCAACAGGGAGAGCCGAAGGGAAGAGGGGTCGGCGGGTTCAGTCTTCGAGGTACGGCTCGACCTGGATGAAGTTGAAGATGAGGTTCTGTCCGATCGGGCCGCCGGGCTGTTCGAGGGAGGCCCAGTCGGACACAGACAACTCGGCGGTGTTGCCTTTGGCGCGAAAGACGCGGCGCACGAAGCTAACCCATGGCTGCGTGCCGTTCCGGCTCTTGATGGATTCCTGGACGCTCTTTTCCTCAAGAATGTCAACGCCCTCAATGTGCACGGAAAGCGCGTGCTTCTCCTTGACAGTCATATTGTCAGGGTCCGCGCAGATCATCTTGACCGAATAGAGCCGTCCGGGGGCGAGGCCGCTGATGGTCTGCGAAAAGGTGTTGGGTTTACTGCCGCTTCTCCTGGTGCAGAGGAAGGTAGTGCCTGCGGGGCCCGGGGGATAACGGCCCTGGAAGAAGCCGTATCCGGGCATGGATGAGAACGTGATGGATCCTTCGTCTGCAGGCGAGAGGGTCCACTCTCGACCCCCTTCCTCGAAGTCGCCACTTGAGATGTGAGCAAGCTCGTACGGATCGTTGGAAAGCCTGTCGCGGCGTCCCTCAATGCAGTAGTGGCGATAGAGTCTTGCGGTCCAACGGATGATTTCCTCGTCGGCGTAGGCGCTGGTGTATTCCTGGACGCCAAAGAGGCCCGCGAACTCGGGGGCGTTGGCGAGGAGGTTCATCTGCATGTCCATGAAGACCTTGTAGTTGGCGGCGGGCTCGCGATCGAGGCTCTCCGGGGGCGCCGACATGAATCCAAGGACGACGATGAGGTTGCGCTCGATGCCCGGGGCGACCTGGCGCCATGCGGCCATGCCGCGACGAAGCCTCTCATCGAGCGAGGCCTCGGCGTGTGCGACGGTCGGCTCTTCGCCGAGGTAGACCTCCCATGCGAGGCGGTAATCGCATTCCGCCACGGTGCGGATGAATTCCTCAGCGGCCAGGGGACATTCGTAGAGCGGTGCGCAGTAGGGATAGATGGTCTTGCCCCGGGAGCGTTCGTCCGCCTTGACGATGCGAAGGGCTTCGGCCCACGCGCGGAAGTTCTCCGCAGGAGAGATGCCGAACTCGTCGAGAAGGATGCCCGTGAGGTCGCCGCGCCCCATGCCGGCAAAGCCGAGCCACTGGTCGGCGAGCGCTCTTGGGGGGAGGGTCGCCGTGAAGCCCGTGGAGACGATCCATTTCTTCCCCTGCGCGTTCCAATCGGCGATCAGACGTTCATGCTCCGGGGTGTCAAGAGGCATGCCCCCGCGCGAGACCATCACGTTGGCGTTGTCGAGAACCCCCGAGCGCTTGAACATGGCCCAATCGTACGGGCCATAGGATTTGACTTCAGGAAGGTAAGGCGCGGGATACAGCTTGCACCAGTGAATCTCCGGTATGGCGCGCACGACCAGGTCCTTGAGTTGGGCGTTGTCGGCCCGCACGCGCGCGTCATGCCTCCCCTCGGGCAGGAAGCGCATCGCCTCCTTCGGGGATGGCCCGCCGGCCACGTGTGAAAGAAGCGCGTCGTTCGAATTCAGGGAGATGGCGAGTTCGCCGCCGTCCTTGACGTCCGCTTCACTCGCGAAGAAAACCCAACCCTCGCGGGGATTCGTGAAGGAGAAAGATTGCTCGTCGGCGTCGCTCTCTGGGGCGACATGAAGGAGTTCCATCACAAGGTTGTTGAGCACCTTGATCGGCGGATCGGTGGTGCGCCAGGCCGGCGGGTCGGGCCACGTTACGCCCGCCATCTCCTCCGAGATCGTCCGGCCGGATGCGTGTAGTCGGACGCGCATCTCATAGTCACCGGCAGCGAGCTCTTCCGTGCCAAAGGAGACTTCGACGAGACCGGAATCGGGTAACGACGTCAAGGCGCGCCTCATCGTCGGCACGGTTGAACCCGGTTCCGAAAGCACGACGTCGAGTGAAGCGTCCTCCGGAAGCGGAAGCAAGCTCGTCAGATCAACGTCGGCGACCATGACGCCGGGGACGCGGTAGGCGTGACCTCGCACCTGCATCTTGCTGGTTGGCGGGGCGACCTCTTTCCCAAAGGTCTTTGCTTTGTCTTGGTATGCGGCAAAGACCTCCTTATCGCTGAGTGCGCGGTCATATACCTTGACCTCGTCGATGGCGCCGGGGAAGAAGCTAAGCTCCGGGTACTTGTTCCGACCCACGAAGAGACTCTCCGATGTCGTCCGGATCTTCACGGCGATGGAGGGTTCGCTTCCGACCCGTTTGCCGTCCACGTACATCACAAGGGCGTTTCCGTCGAACGTGCCGACAACGTGGGACCATGTCTTCATCGGCAGTGGGGCCTCCCCGCTGCGATTATGCCCCGAGGAGATGTAGAGCTTGGCGCGATCGCGCTTGTATACGAGACCATAGAACTCGTAACAGGCCACCCCTTTGCCGACGATGGCGGACATAGCCCACGGTGGTTTCTCGCCTGACATGGGGCGGTCAGGTTTGACCCAGGCTTCGAGGGTGAGGGCGCCGGGGAGAGTGAGCGAGGGCGAGGAGGGACATTCGAGGTAGTCGTCCAGCCCATCGAAAAGGAGCGCGTGGCCGTCGCCGTCCTTCACGAACGTCGCCCCGTGGACGGTCGCGTGATTGACGTTGGGACCGGAGTCGGCGGCGACGGTCCCCGAGCCGTCCTCAAAGCGATAGCGCAGGACGAGACCTGATTCGCGGCGGACCTCGCGTGAGACGGCTTGGGACACAGCCGGAGGGGTGGGCGCGGGGCCCGTGTCGGCAAGAGCGGCGACGGCGAGGAGAAGGGACGCGGTCAGGGCTGTGGCGAATGGGCGCATCGGGGTTTCCGCAAAGAAAGCAGCCTGCCCGCCTTTATTCGGCGAGGAGGTCGATGGGTTTCCAGAGGCCTCCCATGGCAAGGACGTCGCGGGCGCGGATGATGAGGGTGTGAGGGCCCGGGGAGAGGAAGTCGGTGACCTCGATCGCGAAGGGCTTGTCCCAGCCCTCCATGCCTCGGTTGTAGGTGGCGACGTAGCGGCCATCGATCCAGAGGTGGAGCGATTCATCGACGGCGCCGAAGTGGAGGTAGAGGCGCTTGCCTGCAGGGGCGTTGGTGAAGTCGATCTCGCGGCGGTACCAGCCTGGGCCGTCAAGGTCGAAGCCCTGTCGCTCCCAGAACTCGCCGATCTTGATGGGTTTCCAGTCGGCGGTGTCGGTCGCGAGCTTGAACCACTCCTCGGCGACGCCGACGTCTTCGCGGTCGGGTTTGAAGAGCCAGCCCTCGATGGGGAGATCCATGACCGGCTTTGCGCGGTACTGGAGCTTGATGAGGTCGTCGCGGTCGATGAAGCCGAGGGTCTTGGGGTCGAGGGACTCGGGACGGGCGAGCTTCGAGGTGTCGATGCCGGGCCAGGACTTGGCGTCGGCGACGGCGGGGCGGTATCGGCGGTCGACGCCTCGAGCTTTCTGTTGCTGGCTAGCGGGGGGATGAGGCTGGGCGTCGGGGCCGTCGAGGTACCAGTTGGCCTTCTCGCTCCAGAGCCAGACGTAGCCGTCGCTGTGCGAGAGCGCCAGGTAAATCCCATGCTGGAGGCGGCCGGGGCTGCGGTAGTTGAGGTCGGGGTTATCGGGGTGCCAGAGGTAGTCGTCGCGGGTGTAGTCCATCCAGAGGCCGAAGCCGCAGCGGGTCTTTTCGCGGAAGAGGTCGGGGACTTTCGTGACGGCGAGGGGGGCGTAGTGGACGTTCCAGCGGCCTTCCTGGAAGTCGGCGGCTTCGCGGTAGCCGTAGGAGCTTTCATAGCCGTCGACGAATATGGTTCCGTCGCTTGTTCCCTCGAGCATCCCGTCGAGCCAAGGGGCGAAGAGGGCGTAGTCGCTGTCCTCGAAGCGCTTGCCCCGGCCGTCCTGGAGGAACTCCTTGGCGCGGGTCGGGATGAGGCTGTATCCGTGGAAGAAGAGCAGGGTGCAGTCGGGGAAGCCTTCGGAGAGGGCGCGTCCGAAGGCGCGGGCGCGCTCGCGGACCTTGGCGTCGTATTCCTCGTAGGACTGCTTCTGGTCGGTGGAGGCGATGAGGCTGCGCCAGTTCCAGAGGCGCGTGATGGGGCCGTACTGTTCGGGGTCGAAGACGAGGCCGACGCAGCCGGAATCCTTCGCGGCGCGGGCGACGATGCGGATGTTGGCGATGATGTCGTCCCACCAGGCGTCGTCGAACCAGTTCATGATGTGGGGATAGGGATAGGGGCAGACGTTGACGAAGTTGTGGGTGAGCTTCGTGAGCTTAGCCGCCTGCATGTCCTGGACGAAGGGGGCGACCATCTCATCGGTGATCTTGACGCGCTTGAAGACCATCCAGCCGACGCGTTTGTCGTGGGCGGCGGCGAGGGTGCCGCCCGCGGTGACGGGGTATTCGATGTGGAGCATAACGCCATCGAAGGGGAGGAGCGCTTCGAGCTCTCGCGCGTAGAGGCGCCAGTAGGCGCTGTTGGGGCAGTTCTGGCCGCACTCGATGACCAAGCCTTTCGGTTCCTGGGCGGCGGCGGAGGCGGCGAGAAAGAGACACACTGAAGCTGCGGCGAGAGGCCATCGGATCATGTCTATGTCCTTTCCTTTTCGTCCACGACGGTATTGCACAGGACGCCGATGCGCTCGACTTCGGCCTCGATGACGTCGCCGGGCTTGAGGAAGCAGCGCTGGGCGTCGGGACGGGGCCAAGCGAAGCCCCAGGGCATGCCCGTGGAGATGACGTCGCCCGGCTCGAGGGTCATCATGGAGAGGTAGGAGATGAGGGCGGGGACGCTCGCGACCATCTCGCGGGTATTGGAATCCTGGCGCACTTCACCGTTCACGCGCAGGCGCAGGTCGAGGTCCTGCGGGTCGCCGACCTCGTCGGAGGTGACGAGCCAGGGACCCATGGGGGTGAAGGTGTCGAGGCCCTTCTGGAGGAGACGGGTGCGAAGCTCGCGCTCCGCGCGAAGGAGGCCGACGTCGGTGATGTCGTTTACGATGGTGTAGCCGGCGACGTAGGAGAGGGCGTCCGCCTCCGCGATGTATTTGCCGCGCTTGCCGATGACGACGGCGAGCTCGACCTCGTAGTCGAGCTCGAGGGTGCGGCGCGGGCGGACGATCGGTTCGCCATGGGCGATGATGGAGGTGGTCGGGGCGAGCCAGGCGGCCGGCGTCTCGTTATAGGGCTCCCCTTCCTTGTAAAGGCTCTTGTAGTTCTTGCCGACGCAGATGAGTTTTCCCGGACGGGGCACGGGGGCGCGGAGGGTGACGGAGGAGAGGAGGCGGCGGATGGGCTCTCCGCGGGCGCCCGTCGCGGGGCGATTGCGTTCATAGAAATCGAGGGCCCGGCGGGCGGCGTCCAACGCGGCATCGCCGGCGGCGAGCATCCGGCTCATATCGCCGGCGAAGCAGGAGCGGGACTCCTCGCATGCTTGCGAGTCGCTTGCGCCTTCGCGCGCGCAGAGGGCGGAGAGGGGGAGGAGGTCGAGGAGGCTTTCGTCGTCGGCGACGATTCCGATGCGGTCGCATCCGTCGCAGTGGAAGGTCGCAAGCTTCATCGCTTCGAGCTCCCCGGGCTCTTGGGTTTGGCGAGGCCCCAGAAACGGCGGGCGTCGTCGATGCTGGCGACCTCGCGACCAGCGTCGCGGACCATGCGGACGGCCTTTTCGACGAGCTGGGCGTTGGACTTCGCGAGCTCGCCCGGAAAGGCGAAGACGTTGTCCTCGAAGCCCACGCGGATGTGTCCGCCCAAGGCGAGGGCGGCCATCACCATCGGGAAATGGTTCTGCTTGGCAACGAGCTCCCAGATCGATCCCTCGGGAACCATGTCGATCATGTGCATGAGGTTTTTCGGGTGCGCTTCGATCCCGCCTGGGTTCCCGGTGACGAAGCTGAAGCGGACGGGGTCGGGGAGGGCGCCTTCGTCGCGGAGCTGGAGGTTGTTGGCGATGTGGCTCACGTCGTAGGTTTGGCAGAGGATGGGGATGCCTTTGGAGGAGGCTTTCTCCACGTATCGCACGTTGAACTCGTGGGGGTTGAGGAAGTCGCGGCCGCCGGCGCTGAAGGAGCCGCTGTTGATGGTGGAGATGTCCATGGGGGGGTCGATATCGAGGATGCTGAGGCGCTCGTCGTAGCTAGCGTTGCGTCGGGCGCCGTCGGAGGCGGCGAACATGCCGAGGTCGTTGCCGTACTGGACGGGGATGTCGCACTTGGCGCGCACGCCCTGGAGGATGCGGCTGAAGATGGAGAGGTCGCCCGTGGGGAGGCCGTCGGGTCCCTTGGGATGGACGTGGAGAATCGAAGCGCCCGCGTTGCAGCAGTCGCAGGCGGCGCGGATGATCTCGTCGGGCTGGAGGGGCACGTTGGGGTTCTGGCGCTTGGTCGTCGGCCCGTTGACGGCGGCGATGATCATGACCTTGGACATGTTCTCGACGTCGATTCTCATTTCGTCGCTCCTTTCCGCGGGGGTCTAGCGGTCCAACGCTCCTTGACGTCATGGAGTCCGACGGCGGGGGCGAAGATCCCGAGGAACTCGAGTTCGCCGTCGCCCGTGTTGCGGGTCTCGTGCTCGACCGTTTCGGGGACGTAGACGGCGGTTCCCTCGCGCATCTCGACGGTTTCGTCGCCCACGCGGACGGTCCCTCGGCCCCGGAGCACGTAGTAGACCTCGACCTCGTTCTTGTGGGTGTGGGCTGGGCCGACCTGGCCGGGCGCGTAGCGGAAGACGCCGATGCTGAGCTTGGCGCCCCGGATGTGGTCCGGATCGACGAGCACCTTGGCAAACCGCGCGAAGGGCGGGGGGGACTCGTATTCGGTCAGCTCATCCTTGTTCGCCACGTAGGGTTTCATCGTCGCTCCTTGGACGGGGGAAGAGGCGGGGGGGACCATTGTAGCGGGTCCGGACGCACGGCTCAAGCATCCCACCACGAGAGGGGGAGGGTGAATCGGAAGCACTGAATTGAGAATGGGGCGAGGAGGAAGATTCGCTTGACGCGCCGGGAGAGAGGCAAGATGCTCAGGCGTGACGCGGTCGTCGCGTGAAGGGGGCGCAGAGCATGTCGTGGTACATCGTCGCGGGGGTCGCGGGGGTGGTGGCGCTGTGGGGGGTGATCACGTTCAACGCGCTCGTGAGACGCCGCAATCTCGTGCAGGAGGCGTGGAGCGGGATCGACGTGCAGCTCAAGCGAAGAGCGAACCTGGTCCCGAACCTCGTCGAGACGGTCAAGGGCTACAGCGCGCACGAGCGAACGACGCTCGAGGAGGTCACGAAAGCGCGCGCGGAGGCGGGGAGGGCGGGCGTCGTCCGGGAGAGGGAGGCCGGGGAGAATGCGCTCTCGCAGGCCCTGGCGAAGCTGGTCGCGCTGAGCGAGGCGTATCCGAATCTTAAGGCGGACAAGACGTTCCTGTCGCTGCACAGCGAACTCATCGAGGTCGAGGACCAGATCCAGTACGCTAGGCGCTACTACAACGGGACCGTGCGGGACTACAACATCCGGGTGGAGACCTTCCCGAGTAACGTGATCGCGGCGGCGTTCGGTTTCGAGAGGAGGGAGTTCTTTCAGCTCGAAACGGCGACGGAGCGCAAAGCTCCCAAGGTGGAGATGGGACGATGAAGCGGGCATGGATCGCGGCGCTTGTCGTGGCGATGATCGGCGCGGGGCTCGCGTCCGCGGACACGGAAAGGATCCTCCGCTTCGACAGCCGGATCACGGTCCAAAAGGACGGCTCGATGGAGGTGGCCGAGACGATCCGGGTGCGGGCGGAGGGACGCGAGATCAAGCACGGCATCTACCGGGATTTCCCGACGGTGTACAGGGTAGGGCTTTTCTCGAGACACATGGTGCCGTTCAAGGTGGAGGATGTGCTTCGGGACGGCAGGAACGAGGCGTATCACATTAAGGGGCTCAAGAACGGAAAGCGCGTCTACGTCGGGCGGGAGAACGCGTTGCTTCAGCCCGGGGAGTACACGTATACGCTGGTCTATCGGACGGACCGGCAGATCGGTCTCTTCAAGGATCATGATGAGCTCTACTGGAACGTGACGGGGAACGGGTGGGCGTTTGTGATCGAGGAGGCGGGCGCGGAGGTGACGCTGCCCGAGGGGGTGCCGAGCGACGAAATCAGGCTCGAGGGGTACACGGGGGCGCAAGGGGCGAAGGGGCGGGACTGGAAGGCGGAGGTGAACGAGGAGGGGCGGCCCGTGTTCTCGACCACGCGTGCGCTGGCGCCACTCCAGGGGCTCACGATCGTGGTCTCGTGGCCGAAGGGATACGTCGCGGAACCGACGGAGAGCAAGAGGGCGCTCTGGACGCTTCGGGACAACGCCAGCCTAGCCGTCGGCCTCATCGGGGCGTTCGTCGTTCTCGTGTACTACCTCGTTGCGTGGAGCGTAGTGGGGCGCGACCCGGCGAAAGGGACGATCATCCCGCAGTTCGATGCGCCCAAGGGCCTTTCGCCGGCGGACGTGCGGTACCTGCGGAAGATGGGGTATGACGACAAGTGTCTAGCGGCGGCGGTGATCGACTTAGCTGTCAAAGGGTGCGTGGAGATCGAGGATGAGAAGGGCGTCTACACGATCCGCAGCACGGGCAAGGACCACCCGGAGGTGACTCTCGAGGAAAGGGACATCCTCGAGAAGCTAGCGGGGAGCGCGGGGGAGATCGTCTTCAAACAGACGAATCACGCGAAGATAAGGAGCATGATCGATGCCTTCAAGGAGACGCAGGCGGGGCGGTTCGGGAGACTGTATTTCGCGCGGAACCGGGGATACCTCGCCGTCGGGGTGGGGCTGTCGCTCGCGACGCTCCTGGGGACGGGCCTTGTAAGCACCGGGGGTGGGGAGAAGACGGGGGTCTTCGTGTTCCTGTGCGTGTGGCTCAGCGTATGGAGCGTGGTGGTCGCGGCGCTCTTGGTCAACGCCTTTCAGAGCTGGCGGGGCGTGCGCGGGGGGAGGGTCGAACTGGGAGCAGCCCAGGGCGCGACGCTTTTCGCGCTGGCCTTCCTATTCTTTGAGGTCTTCGCGATCTTCATGCTCGTCAAGCTCTCGTCGGGACAGGTGATCGTGATACTGGGGCTCCTCATCTGCCTCAACGCGCTTTTCAGTTATCTCATGAAGGCGTACACGCGGGAGGGACGCAAAATCGTTGACGGTGTGGAGGGGCTGCGGATGTACCTGCGGGCGGCGGAGGAGGAGCGACTCAACTTCATGTATGCGCCGAAGCGAACGGTCGAGGTTTTCGAGAAGTTCCTGCCCTACGCGCTGGCGCTCGACGTGGAGAACGCGTGGGCGGAGCAGTTTTCGGAGGTGCTCGAGCGATCCGGGCGGGAGGGGTATAGTCCCGCGTGGTATCACGGGACGGTGTTCGCGACGGCGGGGGTGGCGGGGTTCGCGTCGGCGATGGGAAGCTCGCTGTCGGGGGCGATCTCGTCGTCGTCGACGGCGCCCGGGTCGTCGAGCGGGGGCGGGGGCGGAGGATCGTCCGGAGGCGGCGGAGGCGGCGGAGGGGGAGGGG
>JAZDKG010000067.1:0-15685 GCA_043803205.1 Planctomycetota bacterium | reverse complement strand
CGCCGGTGATACCGTCTTCGTCTTCTGGGGTAGAAACGTCGTCAAGCCCCGCAAGGGCGACGTCACGGGCAGACGCATGCGCGTCCTGCCCCTCTCCTGGTTCTACGAGGAGGACCAACCCCTCCCGCCCGGACCCAGGCTCGTCCTCCAGGTGCCCGCCAACGACGGCGCCGGCAACTGGAACACCTTCGACGTCCCCTCCGACTACTACGACGGACGCTGGTTCGTCAACCTCGACGATCTCGCGGTCTATCTCAAGAGCCCCGTCGGCCGGCTCGGCTTCAACATGTACGCCCCGCTCAATCAGGTCGTCACCTGCCTCGGCTGGACCCCCGCCTATGACCAGAGCAAACTCGCCGACCCCGGCGACCCCCGCATGATCGTCCGCTGCACCCACCCCCAGGTCACGGGCGCCCCTCCCGCCGTTCCCCCCGTCGCTGGCGCAGGGACCGAGCTAAAGGAGATCCCCGGGGCGCTGCGCGTCTCCCCCTCCTCGGGCGTCCCCGTCAACCTCTTTGGCGTCCCCGTCGGAACCAAGACCGCTGTCACCTTCAACGTCCCCTTCGACCCCGCTTCGATCGCGCAGGCCTGGCTCGAGATGGACGCCGACGACATCGACGAAACCAAGGAAGCCGCGATTCTACTCAATGGGAAGACCCCCGTCCCCGTCACCGGCGACGTCCTCATCCCCCAGGGCAGCGTCTGGGGCCGACTTTCCGTCCCCCCGTCCGCCCTCGCCAAAGGCCCCAACACCTTCGACTTCACCTTCTCTGACAATCTAGGTGGACAGACGGGTGGTTACGAGATTCATCATGCTTTTCTTCTCCTCACTACAAAGTAGGAGTCCTCGCCCGCCTCTCTCCCGGCCTCTAGCTTGTGTAGCGTACAGCTTATGGCTGACTGCTGACTGCTGATAGCTGCCTGCCGACCGCTTCCCCCTCTTCCTCCGTCCCTCAAGTCTCACGCCTCAAGCCTGCAGCCTGTCAGCAAATCCACCACGCCTTCCTCTTGCTCACCACGAAATAACGGAAGAGAGGCGACCGAGGACACGCGCTCCCCAGCACAAGGGCACTCGGCAACCTTCTTGAGCCCCGATCTCCCGCTCCCTCCTCCGTTGTCTACCTCTCCTGCTCATCGGAGCTTTCTCCCGGTCAATTTCTCCTGCTTTCCTATCCTTTCCCCGGAGGGACACGCTCCGTCGTGTCCGCACCGTCTCCTCCCTCGTTCCGCAATCCACGTTCCGCGTTACCCGCGCGAGGAACCATATTCACTTGGCCATTGTTGCGGCCGTCCCCCCAAGGTATCATTGCGCTCGGAAGGCAGTCCCATGCCAACGGAGACAAACAAACCGCAAGAACCGCCCGTCTGGACCGTGCAAGGTCTGCTTGACCATTTCATGCGGATTCATGAGAAAAGGCAGGATCGGTCCTTCGCCTTCCTCTTGGGTGCTGGAGCATCCGTCTCATCGGGAATTCCGCTAGCAGGCGACCTCGCTCGAAAGTGGGTGAATGAGCTTTACATTCGCCAGGTGGGCGACACCGGGAGCCCCTCATTTGAGGACTGGGCTGATTCTGGACCACTCGGAATCCCCGGTTTCAAGCTCGCCGATGCGGCTACGTTCTATCCCCAGGTCTACGACAGGCGTTTCGGCGACGATCCGGACCCTGAGGCCGGCTACGCGTATCTCGAAGATGAAATGGCTGGTGCCCACCCCAACATCGGCTACTCAATCTTGGCAAAGATCCTAGAAGCGACACGGCACAAAGTGGTAATAACGACGAACTTCGACAACCTGGTGGCCGACGCTCTCTCAATCTACACGGGCACTTTTCCCCTCGTCTGCGCACACGAATCCCTCACGGGCTTCGTCCGTTCCAAACTCCGCCGTCCCCTGGTAGCCAAGATCCACCGCGACTTGCTTCTTGCGCCTCAGAGCGGCTCGTCGGATACGTCCCGACTTTCAAAGGCATGGGCCGACACGTTGCCCAAGCTACTGGCGCAGAACACTCTTATCGTACTCGGATACGGAGGAAACGACGGGGGTCTCATGGGTTTCCTTGAGTCACTCGACCCCGGCGACATCGAGGGAGGAATCCTATGGTGTTACAGGGCTGCCGATTCGTGTCCCAATGAGCGCATTTGCGCCCTCGTCGCCAAGCACAAAGGCCCCCTCATCCCTATCGTCGGCTTCGACGAGTTCATGGTCCAACTCGGACAGCGCTTGGAGTACCCCCCATTGGCCGACCAGATCGAAGAGCGGGCGAGGGAGCGCGCAACCAACTACCGCAGGCACTTCGAGAAATTCGTAGAGAATGTCAGGTTCCCCGCCAAGGGACACGTGGCCGAGGAGGCGATGCGCCCCGTACGCAAGGCCATCGCGGAAACAGCCGAGCGCGAAACTGGTTGGTGGGCATGGGGTCTCAAAGCACATGCTGAAAAAGACCCCGAAAAGGCCGAGGCCATCTACCGTGAGGGTCTATCCCGCTGCCCGAACAGCTTCCAGCTTGCCGGCAATTTTGCCACTTTTATGACATACATACGTGAGAATTACGACGAGGCCGAACAGTCTTACCGGCGCGCCATTGAGCTTGATCCGACGCAAGCAATCAACACCGGCAATTTCGCCAACTTCATGACGACCATACGCAAGAACCACGAAGAGGCGGAGCGGCTCTACCGCCGCGCCCTCGAACTCGATCCCAAGGGCGCCAACGTCACCGGCAACTTCGCCAACTTCATGTGGCGCGCCCGCAAGAACCATAATGAGGCGGAGCGGCTCTACCGCCGCGCCCTCGAACTCGATCCCAAGGACGCGAACGTCACCGCCAACTTTGCCAGCTTCATGACGCAAATCCGCAAGAACCATGACGAGGCGGAGCGGCTCTACCGCCGCGCCCTCGCGCTCGATCCCAAGGACGCGAACGTCACTGCCAACTTTGCCAGCTTCATGTCGGACATCCGCAAGAACCACGATGAGGCGGAGCGGCTCTACCGCCGCGCCCTCGAACGCGATCCCAAACGCGCCAACGTTACCGGCAACTTCGCGAACTTCACGTGGCGCGTCCGCAAGGACTACGAAGAAGCAGAGCGGCTTTATCGCCGCGCGATCGAACTCGATCCCAAGGACGCGAACGTCACCGGCAACTTCGCCAGCTTCGTGTGGGAAGTCCGCAAGAACTTTGACGAGGCGGACAGGCTCTACCGCCTCGCCCTCGAACTCGATCCCGAGCGTGCCGAAAACACGGGCAACTTCGCCAGTTTCATGTGGCACGTCCGAAAGGACTATGGAGAGGCGGAGCGGCTCTACCGCCGCGCGCTTGAGCTTGACCCAAACGACGCAAGCTACGTTGCCAACCATGCCGGATTCCTCCTTACACGTGGACGCCTAGAGGACGCCAAAGCCAAGATCGCCCGAGCTTGGCTGCTCACTGAAGGGGAGCAACGTCAGCTTCCGGCGGAGCTGTGCCTGTATTGGTGCTGGGCTGCAAAGCATGACAACCGCGAGGACACGCCTGGACTTGCCCGATTGAAGTCACTTGTATCATTAGGATTCCAGAGGGATCCCTGGGACTTCGATGAGGTCCTAGCTGCTTCCGCTGAGCACCTTTCGCCAGAGGAGCGCCAGTTCTATACGGCCGTCGCCGCAGCCATCCTCGACTCTGAAAAGATCCCAGAACTCGATCGCTTCGAGCGTTGGGGGCAGATCAAGCCGATCCCTATTGACCAGCCTTGGGACATGGCCAAGTAGACTTCCTTCGGCGCAAATCAAAGGCGACATTTTGATCTTCGCGAAGACGAAATCTCTCTCATCTCCCCGTGATCCCCACCGCTAGGATCCCTTTGAAAACCCTGATCCCGCGTGCGCGAGAAAAACTGCAAACCCTGAGGCTCTTGCGAAGGGCCCGAACTCCCACCCCTCAAAATCTGCGAAATCGGCGTAATCTGTGGATAAACCTCTGCCCCCTTTGCCCCCTTTGCGTCCTTTGCGTGAGGCCCCCTTTTCCTCCCCCTACCCCTGGGGCCCGAGCGCCGCCGCACTGTCGAGTTTCCTGAAGAGCATCTGGGGCTCTCCAATCGGCCGACCGGCGGCTAATTCCTCGCACGCGCGGTCCCACGCGAAATCCTCGGCCGAGAGATCGAACATCGCGCGCGCCTTCTCCGCCGCGAACGGTAGGAACGGCGCGAACACGGTCGCTAACGTCCTCACCGATTGCAGACACACGTTGATCGTCGTCCCGCACGCTGCGATGTCCTGCTTGCGCTGCTGCCACGGCGCCTTCGTGTCGAAATACCGGTTGCACGTCCGCGCGGCCGCCATGATCTCCGCAAGCGCGTCGCGGAAGCTGTTCGCCTCCAGTTTCTCCGTGACCGTGCGGTGAAGCTCCGCCAGCGTCGCTAGTTGCGCCCGCTCCGCCTCCGATCGCTCGTGCGCCTCGGGCACCCGCCCCTCAAAGTACCGCCTCGTGAAGGTCGTGGTGCGGTGCACGAAGTTCCCCAGCGCCGCCACCAGCTCATCGTTCGTCCGCGACACGTAGTCCTCGAGGCTGAACGCCGTCCGCTGGCTCTCGGGCGCGATCGCCGTCAGGTAGTATCGTAGCGCGTCCGGCTCGAGCTCCTTGAGATACTCCTCGATCCAGATCGCCGTCCCCCGGCTCTTCGAGATCTTCTCCTCCTCCTTCCCGCCGACGCGCATGTTGAGGAAGCAGTTGGCGATGATGTTCTCCGGGAGCTCGAACGTCCCCTCCGCTAGTAGCATCGCCGGCCACATGATCGCGTGGAAGACCACGTTGTCTTCGCCGATGAAATGGACGATTTTCGTCGCTGGGTCTTTCCACCATTTCTCGTAGTCGCGCCGGTCGCCGCCTTGGTCCTGGCACCACTGCGCCGTGAACGACACGTATCCGATGGGCGCGTCGAACCAGACGTAGAGGACCTTCCCCTTCGCGTCCTCGTCGTCCACGGGCACCGGGATCCCCCAGTCGAGGTCGCGCGTGATCGCGCGCTCCGGCAGCCCTTGCCGGAGTAAGCCCCCCGTGAAGTTCCGCACCATCGGCCGCCACTCCGGGTGCGTCTCGTGCCAATCCCGCAGACGCTTGTTGAACCGCTCGAGCTGGAAGAACCAGTGCACCGTCCGGCGGATCTCGGGCGTCGAGCCGCTCACGACGCTCTTCGGCTCCAATAGCTCCTTCGGGTTCATCGTCTTCCCGCACCCCTCGCATTGGTCGCCGTACGCCTCCGTGTGCCCGCAGAACGGGCAGCGCCCCTTGACGTAGCGGTCGGGGAGGAACATCCCCGCCTCGCGGTCGTAGAGCTGCTCCGTCTCCTTCTTGGCTAAGTACCCGTTCTCCAGGCACGCTAAGAAGAAGTGCTGGCTGATCTCCGCGTGAAGCGGCAGCGTTGTCGCGCCGTAAATGTCGAAATGGATCCCCAGTCCCTCGAAGTCGCGCACCTGGCAGTCGTGGTAGAACTTCGACACCTCCGCGGGGGTCTTCCCCTCCTTCCGCGCCGTCAGCGTGATCGGCACCCCGTTGTCGTCGCTGCCGCAGATGAACGCCGCCTCGTCCCCTCGCGCGCGGTGGTAGCGCACGAAGATGTCCGCCGGGAGGTACGCCCCCGCGATGTGCCCTACGTGGAGCCTCCCGTTTGAGTACGGCAGAGCCCCCGTCACAAGATAGCGTCGAGTCGCCATGAGGTCGGCATCCTTACGCGGCTTCACAGGCCGGCTATTCTAAGCCCTGCGCCTCTGCATTTCAAACCTAACGCGACCGGGACTCCTCTTGGCCTGCTTCGGGGATGGACGTGGACGCGACGACGATCGTCCGGGAGGGGCTGTGCGTTTTCGACGGGAGCCTGTTTGCGGACATCTGGGAGAACGTGACCGACGCGAGGCGGCTCTCGAGTCTCCACAACCCGGAGTGGGTGTCGATCGACATCCGGGGGTCCAGTTTCATGATCCAGAGCGTGGTGATCTGGCACGAGTACGTCGACGTCCCATCAATCGTCCCGGTTCCCGCGGCGCTCCTCTTGGGAGTGGCCGGTGTCTCGCTGGCGGGGTTCGGGGCCGCGCTGCGGCGCAGGTCGCCGACGCCAAGAACCCGCTGACCCCTCACCCTGTAGCCTGTGGCCTATAGGCCTTCCATTCCCCTCTCGCCGCGCCATGGAGGGCTCCTAGTAATCCGTCACTCTCACCTACTCCTCCGTCTTCCCATCCCCCCGCTCCTTCTGTTCCTTCTTCGGGATCTTCCGCAGCTCCCATCGCACGAGCTCGTACCCGTCCGCTAAGGCCTGTACGAACTCCGCAGGCGTGAGCACTCCCCGCGCGATGTAGTCCGGCACAGTGACGTGGCCGCCGAACGCGTTCTCATACCGGTAGTCCCCTATCCGCGCTAGATACAGTGGCCCCGGCACGATCAGCCCCCCGTCCGCGTCCGCCTTTAGCCCGCGTACGTGCACTCGGGAGCCCCCGCCGTCCCATGTCTTCCACCGCTCCTCGACGATCTCCGCGACCTCCACGAGGGCCGAAGTCTCTCCCGTCCGGCGGATCGCGCCGGTCTTGATCGTGAGCCACTCACGTTCGCCCAGGTCCGTCCATTCGCCCCCAATGATGGCGACCTTGTCGCAGTGGTACTTGTACTTCTTTTCCAGCCACACGTGGTTGCGCCACTGGCCCGCGTAGATGATGCCCTCAGGGAAATCGAGCCGGTTCACCCCCTTTGGTGCCGCGCTCGTCTCCGCCGGCGCCGTCCCCGCTGCGAACGCTATCGCCGCCAACATGATGTGTATCCGCCTCATCAGTCCGCCTCCTTTCCATCCCGACCGTGCACGAGAAGCCCCCATGAAGAAGAGCCCTCGATCCTTGGACAGCCCCACATTCATAGACGCGTCTTTGCGGCGGATATTCTATGCTCTTGCCCTGTATCTCTGCGTCAGGCTCTTTTCCCCTCCTCCCTTGGTGCCTCCGCCTGGGCGGGCGAGCTTTGGGTCTTTGCGTCTGTTCTCTGAACCTGCGGCCTATACCCTAAGAGCCTTCAACTTCCTCGTCGGGCCAGCAAAGGGGACATTCTACTTTTTTGGGAGAACAGAAAAGAGCCAAAAGGAAGAGAACCAAAGGCCAAAGAAGACGTTCTGCTTTTTTCACCCACGCCGACCGTCGCCGAACCGCTGCAGCCGCACGACCGCCGGCCGCAGGACCCGTCCCCTACGCCCTACTCCCTCCCCCTCCCAAGATGCTCCGCACCCGTTCCCCCACCTTGCGGGCAATCCTCAGCGCCTCGTCGCATATGCCCTCATTCGGCTCCGTGGCGGGCAGCGCGGAATAATCCGGATACTTCGAAGGCACGTAGATGGTATCCATGAGGTCCATCTCCTCCTCCGAAATGTCTGCAGAGATTCGATGGGCCGCTAGGATTGCGACAAGCTCTCGAACGCTGTGGGTTCGCCGGAACTCCAGCTCCCGTTCAACCATCACCGCCTTGAGATACTTCTCAACCCCCTGTTGCGCGTTCTGGAGACACGCGTTCAGATGTCTATGCTCCAGCGCCAAACGACACATCGCAAGGTTCTCGTCTGCGTACGACACCCACAACCCCGTCTCATCCTTCATACACCACCTCCCCCTTCCCGACTTCCTCTAAGAACGGCCCTTCCCCTGCTTCCCGCCGAATAGGGATGACGTCCAGAGGGATCTTGCGGGCGACCCCCCTCAGTTTCCTCCGGTACTTCATCGCTAACGGGTAGTACCCTTCGCCCGAATCTTGGAAGACCGCTAGATCAAGGTCGTGCGGGTCCTCCGAGTCGACGAACGAACCGAAGATCACAATCCGCCGCACCTCCGAAAACCCCGAGAGGCCCGCTACGATCTCCTTCTTCAAACTCTCTCGGGTCTCAATGGACAAATGCATGCTCGGCCTCCCTCCCTCCACCTCCACGTGCAACGCCGTCGGATCAGATTCCTCCTCGCAAAAGCCGTCTCCCACAGTCTACTCTGCCCCTCCCCCATCGTCAAGAAACCCCGCCCATCTTCCTTCCCCATCTTCTTCGTGCCTTCGCCGAAGGCCCTGATCCCGCGACTGCGGGACGAAGGGCGCCTTCGTGGCTACCTCTTCTCTGACTTTTCTTCTCTGAACCTACAGCCTGCAGCCTATGGCCTGGGAGCCTTCAGCCTCTCCTTGCCCCCTTGCCCTCACATAATCCTCCGTGTATCTGCTCAGGCCGACGTAGCAATGAACATCATCCGGGTACCACCGGGACGGGCTTGGCGGCTTCACCCGCCCGATCTTGCCCGTCCCGTAGAACGTCAGGATCGTCCCGTCCTCCGCCTGGATCGACTGCGCCCTCCCGTTCGCCCCCCCGCCCTCCGAGTAGCGCCGGCAGATGAATCTATCGTGCGTATGCGGGTCCGTCCGCCCGTCCGCGCCGGGACCGTTGGGCCGCATCAATCCCAACAGCCGCCCGTCGGTCAGCTCCAGGATGGGCGTCTCATCGCGCCCGTTCGCCCCCCAGCCGTGCCCCGCTCTACTTCCCTGTCCCAATGACCATGATCGCCGCATCGTCCAGAAACACCCTCCCCCCGGGCGGCTGGATGTGGACGATTCCCTTGAGGTACGTCTCTACCACTTCCTCCCCAAGCTGCGCCTCCTTCATCTCAAGCTCCACTTCCCGCCTTTCCCATTCCCCACCCGCTGCGAAGCTCTCCTCCTTTCGCACGACCCATCGCTTCCCGTCCCCGAAGTGCAGCCCCACGTCCACCCTCTCGATCGAAGGCTCCGCCCGCATCCGGATCGAGAACCTCGCCCGCTTCGTGAGGTCCCTCGGGAGCCGCGTCGCCGCCTCGATGAGGATCTCCTTCCCTCCCTCCATGTTTACCACGGCCATCTGACCGCCGCCGGGCCCGCCGATCGCATTCCACGCAACCCCGACTCTATCCCACACCCAGCCTTCCCCCTCCCGTTGTCCGAACACCCATGGCCGGTACGGCAAGAGCCCAGCCTCCCCGACCTCAAACGACGGGTTCCACAGCAGGTTGATCCCGTCCGCCGCCGGCGAGCGTGGTGCGCCCGCGCTTTCCGTCTCGTTCGTCACGGCGGCTAGGAGACACGCCCGGCGCATCTCTGCGACCGTCATGCCCTCCCTCCCCCGGATGACCTCCATTACGTGCGGCTGTATCCCCACCCCCACCGGCGCCCGCACCCCTCCCGCGACGAGCGCGCTCCTCACCTCCGGTCCGGCCTCAAGTTCCACCATCCACGGGTCCACAGGCACCTTCACGAACCTCGGCCCGTCCGCGGGCGAATGGAACTCCTCGCCGAACGTCGCGATCGGCCGACCGTCCCTCGACTCCCACAGGTACGCTAGGATCCCCTCCCCCAGTCGCTGGCTCCCCGCGAATCGCGAGCCCAGCGCCGGCAAAGGCATCTCCGCCGAAAGGTCGCCGTTGAGGCGCACGCCCCGGGCGAACCCAAGGCGCCTTCCCAGCGTACACGCGTACTTGAGGAGACATCCCCCGAACGCGTCCCCGCCCGCCTCCGCCTCGACCGTCTGCCCGTCATAGGCGTATCCCCGCGCGCGCAGAGCCTCCGTGAGATCCTGTGCGTAGGCGCACGCCTGTACCCATGTGGTGAGGTCCTCGTGAGGCCAGTCGTCCCCTCGCGAGGATAGAAGCTCCATGACCTCGTCCCCCAACCCGCGCAGAAAATCGTCCCCGAGCGGCACCCACCCCATCTCTCCCGCGCGGCCCTCCCGGAACTCCTTCTCGAAACACGACACGAGCGACCGGCTGATCACCACGCAGCGCGGCCCCAGCGCCTCGCGGGCGAAATCCATCATCTCGACAACCGCCGCATTCATCGGCCTCGGCGGAATGATGACGAAGATTGTCTCCTCCCCCGACCCCTTCATGGCTTCCTTCCATCTTTCCCACGCCTTCTCCCCCGATGCCTTCCACCACCCGTAATACTTGAATCCCGGATCGTTCTCATACCCCCGGAAGTGAACCATGAAATACATCTTGGTGATTCTCTTCACCCCCTCGCCCGTCCCTTGCATGTTGCCGGGCGCAGGACTTTCCGCCCTCCCCTCACTCAAGGCGCCCGCTAGCGCCAGCAGCGCGACTGCAACAATCCGACGCACCCGTTCCCTCCCTCCCCCCATGACCATGATCATGCCCGTCTCTCTCGCGAAAAGCAATCGATGCCCTCGTCGAAGGGCTCACCCCAGACGTGTCTAAAAGATCTGGAGCGCCTAGCGTGTCAAAAGGGAATCATCTAGCGAGCGTCTCAATCCCCGGCAGAGCCTTCCACACCCCATCCTCCCGCACGAGCTTCACCTCAAGCGTCCGCGGCGTGCCGTCCGCCCCCTTCCCCTCCACAAGCACCGTCGCCGACTCCCCGTCCACCTTCGCTTCTCCCACGACGCTTTCCCCCGTCTTCATGAACGCGTAGGTTGCGCTCCATCCCGCGGCGGCCATCCGCGCGACACCTTCAGGCTTCACGTTCGACCTTCGCCCGTGTTTCCGATAGATGGCGTCCACCTCCTCTGTCGCCGCCTTCACCGCGACCAGCCTCACTAAAGTCTCCATGTCATTGTCGTCGAGCGCCTTGAGGAGAATCCCTGCAACCCCTTCAGGAGAGTCTGGGAGCTCAAGAGCCCGTCCCTCGACGTCTCCGGGTGGGACGCCTGTCTCACTTCCTTCCTTACGTCCACATGCCGGCAAGGCAAGCACAGCGATCAAGATCAGGCAACCAAGCCTCCGTGCAGTCACCATCTCGAACTCCTTCAGACCCGCAGCCTTCCATCTTGTGTAACGCCGATCCTGTCCCCTGTCAACCACGGGTCCCCATCGGCGTCCTTTTGCGCCCATTCAGGTGTTTTCCATATCCCCTTTCGCCCCATGCCAATATAATCCCCCCGCAATCGCGAGGAGAGCTTGATGGCTGATCTATGGAACTTGCAAAGCGCAGGACCGGTGGAGATGGAAGGCATCGTGGAGAAGATTCTCTTCTCCAACGAGGAGAACCACTTCGCGGTCTTCGTGCTTCGTCCGATGCGCGGGAACGAGGAGGTGGCGGTCGGCACGATCCCCGAGATCGCGATAGGGGAAACCCTTCGCGTCAAAGGGGTTAGGCGCCTCCATGGGAGACACGGCTGGCGGATCGAGATCGCTGAATACGAGCGGATCCTTCCCGCAAGTGAATACGGGATCCACAAGTATCTCTCCTCGGGCCTCGTCAAGGGGATCGGAGAAACCCTTGCGGGGAATCTTGTCAAGGCCTTTGGCGCGAACACGTTACGGGTGATCGATGAAACCCCGGAGCAGCTGCTCGAGGTCGCGGGGATCGGAAAGAAACGCAAGGAGGAGATCACGGGCGCCTGGAAACGCCATCGCGCCGTCCATAACGTGATGGTCTTTCTCCACGAGCATGGCGTCGGAACCGCTTATGCACAAAGGATTTACAAGCGCTTCGGCCGAGAGGCCGCGGAGGCGGTGAAGGCAAATCCCTACGTGCTGGCAAGAGAGATCCGGGGGATCGGGTTCAGGACGGCGGACCGCATAGCGCAATCCCTTGGTATCAAAGAAGATAGCGCGGAACGGATCGAGGCGGGGATCGAGTATGTCCTTGAGGAGCTTGCGGGGGAGGGGCACACGTGCGCGCCGATGGAGGTCCTAGCGGAAAAGGCAGGCGCGATCCTCAACGTGGCGGCGGAACTCATTGTACCCGCGATTGATAGGGCCGCGGCACAGGGCCGGGTGAGGGTCGTGTCCGAGCAAGAGAGACTTGTGTACCTCCCGGAACTCTATGAGGCGGAAGAGGGGCTTGCGAGGGGCTTAGAACGGATCGGGACCGTCAAAACGCCCCCGTTTGGGTTACAGATTTCGCGTAGGGTCGAATCGGTTCAGAGACGGTTTCGAGTCGGTTTGAGCGATGGTCAGCTCCGCGCACTCACCGGCACCCTACTAGAAAAGGTCGGTTTGGTGACGGGGGGCCCGGGGGTCGGGAAGACGACCATCGTCCGGGCGCTCGTGGAGGCGTTCGAAGAGGCGAAACTCAAGGTGGTCCTTGCCGCTCCCACGGGGAGGGCGGCGAAGAGGCTCTCGGAGATCACCGGACGGGAGGCGCAGACGATCCATCGGCTGCTCAAGTATAACCCGGGAACGGGGAGGTTCGAGGCGAACGCGCAGAACCCTCTCGAGCAGGACGTCTTCATCATCGACGAGGCGTCCATGCTGGACGTGAGCCTTGCGCGGGACCTTGTGAGCGGGATTCCGGACGAGGCGCGGCTTGTGCTCGTGGGGGACGCGGACCAGCTTCCGCCTGTGGGGCCGGGAAAGGTGTTCGAGGACATCATCCGATCCAAACGGTTCGCGGTGTTCGAACTCACGGAGGTGTTCAGGCAGGAGCTCACGAGCGACATCGTGCGATACGCGCACGAGATCAACTCAGGCCGGGTGCCGAGGTTCGACGAGCGGGAGGGGCGGGACTTCTTCTTCATAGAGCAGGGGTCGCCGACGCGCGCGGTGGAGGTGGTGAAGGCCTTGGTGACGAAACGGATCCCGGAGCGATTCGGGATGGACGCGGTGCGGGATATCCAGGTGCTTGCGCCGATGCACAAGGGGGCGTGCGGGATCGAGAAGCTGAACGAGGTCTTGCAGGAGGCGCTCAACCCCAGGGGCCTAGCGGCGGGGGCGCCTGGGATGAAGCTGCGGATCGGAGACCGGGTGATGCAGACGGTCAACAACTACGACAAGGAGGTGTTCAACGGGGACGTGGGACGGGTGGCGAGCGTCAACCGGATCAAAAGGACATTGGCGGTCGAGATGGGGGGGAGGACGGTGGAGTACGAGTGGGGCGAGCTTGAGGAACTGACATTAGCCTACGCGGTGAGCATCCATAAGAGCCAGGGGAGCGAGTACAGGGCGGTGGTGCTAGCGCTGCTGCCGCAACATTACATGATGCTGTCGAGGAAACTCCTGTATACGGCCGTGACGCGGGGGAAGGAACTCGTCGTCATCGTGGGGACACGAGAGGCGCTCAAGTCAGCCGTCGAGAACGCGAGGGGCGCGGAGAGATATACGAGACTGGCAGAGCGGCTTGCGCCGGGATGAAAGTGGGAAGGTGACCTCACGCAAAGACGCCAAGGCGCAAAGGGGGAAAGATTCTGGGGGACTTGAAAAGGCCCCCGGGCCCCGAATCTAGTGGCGGCGGGAACGCGGGACGCGTTCCGCCGCAAGGGGCGGGTATGGGGCGCGGGGCGCTCCTCGCAGAAACGTGTCCTCCGTTTGTCGCTAGATCAGTACGGCAGAGGCACAGAGGGGAGGGAAAAGGAGTGAGCTCAGCCTGCCGTCGCGGGGCCAAGGCGCAAAGGGGAAAAGAGGCCGGGGGACTTGATCCCGCAGTCGCGGGACCCCGGGCTCCGAATCTAGTGGCGGCAGGAATCCCGCGGGAGCGGGATTCCCGCCGCAGGGGGCGGGTATGGGACGCGGGGCGCTCCTCGCAGAAACGTGTCCTCCGCTTGTCGCTAGATCAGTACGGCAGGGGCATACAGGGAGAACAGAAGGGAAGACCTCACGCAAAGACGCTAAGGCGCAAGGGGAGAGAAGAATTCAACGCAGAGGACGCAGAGAGCGCAGAGAAGGGTCAGAATGGGGAGCTATCCGTGATGAGGGCGGGGATGGAAGGCTGCAGGCTGGAGACTGTAGGCTGGAGGTTGGAGAGCAAGAGAAGGGACGTAGAGATTTTCCGGGGATGGGGCGGGCGGTGTCTTCCCGGAAACGCAGAATGCCCCCCTTTTCCCCCACGGCCAAGAAAGACTCCCGACCCCTTTGATTCCGCCCATCCCCCTTCTAGTTGGCCGCTGATCCCGCAGTCGCGGGATCGGCGGCTGATAGAGGAGGGGCGCGGGGAGGCCGGTGGCTTCCCCGCAAGGTCCTGGGGTACTCTTGTGCGGGTGCCAAGGTGCGGTGTCGGCCCCTACAACAATCGGAGTGTGCACCCGGGGAGAACGGGGGGGTATTTCGTGCGAACAAAGGGGGAGGAAATGCAGTATAAGATATGAATGGGGCCTCCATTGGAGGGACGGAGATGGTCGAGGTCGGCAAGCTCTTGGAACGGGTGGCGGAAGGCGACAAGCGGGCGTTTGAGATCCTGTTCAGCATCCACCAGGCGCGGTTCCTAGCGGTCGCGGAGGCGATCACGGGGAACCGGTCGAGCGCGGAGGACGCCGTCCAGGAAGCGTTCGTGCGGGTGCTGCGATTCGCAGCGGACGCGGACGGGAGGAAGGACCCGTCAGCGTGGCTTTTCCGCATCTGCGTCAACTGCGCGAAGGATGAAGTCGCGCGGCGACGGGGAAGACGGGGTTGGGAGGAACTGCGGGGGGACCTCACGCGGACGGAGAGCTTCGGGGCGCCTGAGGCGGCGGCGATGGCCGAGGAAGAGCGGGAACTCGTGACGGAGGAGATCAGGCGACTGCGGCCCGACCTTCGGACGGTGTTGACGTTGCGCTTCACAGCGGACCTGAGCTACGAGCAGATCGCGGGGGTGTTGGGGGTGCCTTTAGGGACGGTGCAGTCGCGCCTGCACAGCGCGGTCGGGGAACTGCGGGAGGCGGTCGCGCAGCGCGTGCGGAAGGGACAGGCAGGATAGGGGGTTCGGGTCGTGGACTGCCTCAGCCAGGAAGATTTAGTGCGGTACGCGTGCGGGGAGCTTGAAGCGCCCGAGCAGGCGCTTGCCAGCGCGCATATGCGGGGATGCGATTCGTGCAGGCAGGAACTAGAGGCGATCGAGCTCCTAGCGAGGCTAGCGGCGAACCTAGCGCGGAGGAACGTCTCGGCGGCGCGAGTGCGCGCGATCATGCAGAAGGCGGAGGAACTGCTGCCGCTGGATCCGGCTGCGCGGAAGGAGATCCGCGAAGAGAAGGCGCGCAAGCGCGTCGTGCGGATCGCGCCGGCGCCTGCGTTAGCCGCGTGCGCGAGCGTGGCGCTGGCGATAGCGGCGATCGCGGTTCCGGCGGCGGTGCGATCGGTGGCGACGGAGGTCCCGATCGCGGAGAAGATCGATCGGATGCTTGACGCGGGGACGCTGACGCCGGGGGCGGCGATGCAGATTCTTGCTCACGTCTCCTGCGAGGTTCCGACGGTGGAAGGATGGAAGAAGGGCTGAAGGAGCTTGCGCGTTTAGCCGAGGCGGACGGCGCCAGCGCGGTCCAGGTGGTGGATTCCCTCTTCGAGCTAGCGGTGCGGAGGCGGGCGAGCGACATCCACATCGAGCCGACGGAGACGGGGGGTGAAGGTGCTCCTGCGGATCGACGGGGTGCTGCGGGAGGCGGGGGAGCTACCCCTTCGGGCTATGCCGTATCTAGCGGGGCGGATCAAGGTCTTGAGCGACCTCATCACGTATCGGAGCGACTTAGCGCAGGAAGGGAGGATCCGCTACGAGAGGAACGGGAGCGCGGTGGACCTGCGGGTGTCGGTGTTTCCGCTAGCGTGCGGGGAGAAGGTGGTGGTGCGCGTCTTCGATCCAAGCGAGAGGCTGAGGGCGCTCGAGCGCCTGGGGCTCCCGGGGGCGATCCTTGAGACGCTTCGGGGGACGTTGGCGGGGAACGACGGGATGATCCTCTTCACGGGACCGGCGGGAAGCGGGAAGACGACGACGATCTACGCGTGCCTTGCGGAGCTTGCGGGCGGGGAGGG
>JAZDKG010000066.1:0-2663 GCA_043803205.1 Planctomycetota bacterium | reverse complement strand
CAGTAGACGAGCATGGCGCAAGCGATGTCGGTTTCGTACTGTTTGATCTCCGAGGCGTAGTAGACGACGTATTCGGAGACGGCGAAGAGGACAAGGGCGATGGGGACGGCGCCAGGCGTGAGGGCGCGTCTAGCGACCTTGTAGAAAAGGAAGAGGGCGATGAGGCCCGCGATCAAGGGAACGAGGCGCAGGGCGTATTCGCTGGTCCCGAAGGCGGAGATCGCAGTTTTCGTCAGGAAGAGGAAGCCCGGGGGAGCGGCCTGATTGTGGGAGAGGGGCTGGAGGAGTCCGGCGAAGGACCGCTCGGCGAGGTTGGAGAGGAGCATGCACTCGTCGCCCCAGAGGGAGCGATTGAAGAGGTATTGTCGCAGGCGGAGCAAGGCGCCGAGAAAGAGGAGGACCCAGGCGAAGGCGTTTGAGGTCCAGAAATCCCGCGGGGGCGAAAGCCGTTTAGCCTGAGGAGGGTCGATGGCGGTTTCTCCCGGGCGCATCGCGGACACGGCGCTAATGCGACCGCCATTGTTGGCCGACGGGCGACCGGTTTCAACCGGCAATTCGGGGCCGGGGCCGAGAGGCTAACGGGTGCGGGTTGCGCGACGGGGGGAGGCGCGGTAACCTTGTCGCTCGAAACGCAGGCGAACTTTGGTATGGGCAAAGGGGAGACGATGGCGCGAATCGGATTCGACAACGAGCGATATCTCAGGGAGCAGACGGCGGCGATCCTCGAGCGGGTGAAGCGTTTCGCGGGGAAGCTGTACCTGGAGTTCGGCGGGAAGCTCCTCTACGACTATCACGCGGCGCGGGTGCTGCCCGGGTTCGACCCGAACGTGAAGATGCGGCTTTTCCAGAAGCTCGCGGACCGGGCGGACATCCTTCTGTGCATTTACGCGGGGGACATCGAGCGAAGGAAGATCCGGGGGGACTTCGGGATCTCGTACGACGTGGACGCGCTCAAGCTGATCGACGATCTGCGGGACTGGGGACTGTCGATCAGGGCGGTGGTCATCACGCGATACGAGGAGCAGCCGGCGGCGACGATGTTCAAGAACAGGCTGGAACGAAGGGGGGTGCGGGTGGCCACGCACAGGCGGACGAAGGGATACCCGACCGACGTGGACCTCGTGGTGAGCGAGCAGGGGTATGGGGCAAACGCGTATATCGAGACGGAGAAGCCTCTTGTGATCGTGACGGGTCCGGGGCCGGGGAGCGGGAAGCTTGCGACGTGTCTGTCGCAGCTCTACCACGATCACATGCACGGGGTGCGGAGCGGCTACGCCAAGTTCGAGACGTTCCCGATCTGGAATCTGGGACTGCGTCATCCCGTGAACGTGGCGTATGAGGCGGCGACGGCGGACATCGGCGACTTCAACCTGATCGACCCGTTTCACCTGGAGGCGTACGACGAGCAGGCGGTGAACTACAACCGGGACGTGGAGGCGTTCCCGGTTCTGCGGCGGATCCTCACGCGGATCATGGGGGACGGGGGAACGTACAAGTCCCCGACGGACATGGGGGTGAACCGGGCGGGATTCGGGATCGTCGACGACGAGGCGGTGCAGGAGGCGGCGCGGCAGGAGGTCATCCGGCGGCACTTCCGATACAACTGCGAGCACGCGATGGGTCTTATCGAGCGGGAGGCGGTGGAGCGAGTGGAGCTTCTGATGGAGGATCTGGAGATCGAGGCGACGGACCGGAAGGTGGTCGGTCCGGCACAACAGGCGGCGCGGGAAGCGCGGGAACGAGGGAAGGGGAACGCGGGGGTATTTTGCGGGGCGGCCATGGAACTCAAGGACGGGTCGATCGTCACGGGGAAGAACATCCCGCTCATGCACGCGGCATCGAGTCTGGTGCTCAACGCGATCAAGAGGCTAGCGGGGCTGCCCGACACGATGCATCTGTTATCGCCGCACATTATCGGCTCGATCGGGAGGTTAAAGGAGGACGTGCTGTGCGCGCGGACGGTGAGCCTGGACCTTGAGGAGACGCTCATCACGCTAGCGATCAGCGCGGCGACGAACCCGAGCGCGCAGGCGGCGATGGAGAAGCTGAAGGAGCTGCGAGGGTGCGAGGTTCACATGACGCACATGCCGACGCCCGGGGACGAGGCGGGGCTGAGGCGGCTGGGGGTGAATCTGACCAGCGAGCCGAATTTCGCGACGAAGAGCCTGTTTGAGGCGTGATGCGGGGGCGGCGTGGGAGACCCGGGTTAGGGGCTCTGTTGACAAGTGGCCCAGATGGGGATTTCGCCCGCCCAAGAAGGGGGTCAGTCCCCTGTTTTTCCCGGGGAAAAAAGGGGACAGACCCCGGCGGGCGACCGCTGGAGGCCAAGTTTTCAACAGAGCATTAGAGCCCCTTAGAGCAGGGGGATGGGGACTTCGACGGCTTTTCCGGTGCGGGCGGATTCGAGGGCGGCGAGGCTCATGGCGACGGTGAGGGCGCCGTCGAGGGCGTTCGCATTGCGGGGGGTGGAGCCGTCGAGGATGGCTTTTGCAAAGCAGGCGAGGGCGTCGTACCAGCCCTTATCGCAGGAGTAGTTGATGGGGATGCGGAGGTGCTCGGGGAAATGCTCGGCGACGAGGGACCATTTCTCGCGGTCGGGGTATTTCTCGATGAGGCCGCTTCCGAGGAGGAGGTCGGCCATGTTCGAGCGCATGGCGCGGTAG
>JAZDKG010000065.1:0-6379 GCA_043803205.1 Planctomycetota bacterium | reverse complement strand
GGGAAGAAGGCGGCGCAGAACTCCTTCTCGGCGGCGCGGCGGGCGGTGGCGCTGCGAACGGCGGAGCCGATCGAAGCGACGAGAGAGAGCTCGGCGAGGAAGTCGCGGACGCCGAACTCTTCGGGAAAGTCCACGACGCCCGCGAAACGCTCGCGACCGAGGTAGAGGCTGACGAGGTCCATCACCTGCCGGGCGGCGCGTTCCAGGTAATCCGCCTTCTCACGCAGGGCCTGGTTCGTCTCGAGGAACTCCTGCTTGAGGGCGACTCCCGAGCCGATCTCGCCGGTCTCCTGGAGCTTGCGCACCCCGCCCAGCTTGGCGAGACGGTAGATCCAGGCGCCCGCGCGCTGGATGAGGTCGAGGATGCTCTGCATCGGGTGGGACGGAGGGGTGAGGTAGGACGGCCGCTCGCCGAGCGACGGGTCGTACTCGAGGACGTTACGCGAGCCGATGACGATGTCGCTACCGACGCCGACGGCGGGGACGAGGAGGATGTTCAGGCACTTGTTGTAGACCTCCTCGTCGAGGAGGGAGCACCAGTTGTAGATGGCGAGGTTGATGCGGGCGATGTCGCGGACGGCGGAGACGCCCAAGAGGCCCGAGGGGCGCCTGCGCGCGTTGTAACACAGAACAAGCGGGACCCTTCCCAGGTCGTGACGGCCCTGGGCGACGCGCCAGGCGCGGTCCTTCTCGGTCGCGTCGAGGAACCACTCGTCGCGGGTGAAGGTGCGATAGAGAAGGGGCGAGCCCGAGGGCCGCGCCTCGAAGGGCGAGCGCAGGTCCTGGTTCTCCTCGAGGATGCGCACCCACCGCAGGACGTTCCGGGAATCGAGCGACCAGTCCACGATGGAGGTCGGGGGGACGACGACAAGGTAGGGGCGCACCTCGCAGGCCCGCCGGGCGGATTCGCTCGTGAGGGGCGCGCCGTCGTCCGACGGGACGTCCACAAGGAGTCCGACGTGGCCGTAGACGGCCGCCCAGCGCGCGGCGTCGGAGAGAAGGGAGCGCAGGGTCGAGCCCCCGCGGTCGGCGTCGCGGAGGAACGCTTCGTAGTCCTCGCGGGCGTCGGAGGGCGGCTCGATCATGGGAGGCGTGCGGAAGAGATACGCCGCGTACAGATCCACGACGGCCGCGGTGAAGTTCAGGTAGTAGGCCCGCGCGCGCCGCTGACGGTGGATATCGTCGGCCTCGCGCTCGTGGCGCATGAGGTAGCGGGGCATGACATCGGGGTCGCCTTCGTAGGCGTCGCGGTAGAAGGCCCATTGGGGCAGCGCCGCGAGGTACTCCGGGTGGAAGTCGGCGAGCACGGAGGAACGGGGGTCGCTCATGGGCTAGATCCCTGCAACGTTATAGTGGCGGAAGGCCGCGGCGCCGGACCGGACGGGGAACTCGGCGGCGATGTAGTAGCCGAGGGCGTCGGAGACGTGCGTGAGGGAGGGGTCGGCGCCCTTATCCACGGCGAGGTCGCCGGGGCGATCGATGGAGCGGCTGGCGGGCTTGTAGTGTACCTGTTCAAGGTCACGGACGAGGACGACGCAACGGGGGTCGATCACAAGGGAGACCCGCCCGTCGGCGGAGCGCAGGCGGGCGTTCACCGCGTTCACGCGGTCGACTTCCAGCGTATTGGAGCGCGCGGTGCGGAGGGAGAGGCCCGCCAGGCCCCGGTAGCACTGGCGGATGAGGGAGTAGTCGCTTGCGCCGGTAGTAGCGCCGCGCGTGTGGCCGGTGGCGTCGCCGTAGACGAGGATCCCTGTCGCGTGCGCCGAGTAGCGGCGGAGGAATTCCGCGCAGACCTCCGGGGTGTTCGAGGAGGGAAGGACGATCTCGTCGATGACGCGGACTTCGTCGCCGGCGCGCTGGAGGATGACCGTCGCCATCGGATTGACGTTGAAGTCCCACGAGTGGACGAGGGGGAGATATCTGTCGTAGGGGACCGGCCGGACGTGGACCGCGCGGTCGAACTGGTGGTAGACTCGGTCGCGGGAGATGTCCACCCATTTCCCCTGCACGTAGCGCTCGTGGTAGCGGGGGTCGAAGCTAGCGTCCATGTCGGCGAGGTATCCGGCGGGGAGGAAGGTGTTGGCGTGGCTCGGGGAATGGACGACGAAGCGCTTGGCCGAAGGGAGCCCCCTTCCGCGCGGGGGTGGCGGGCCGAACCAGAGCTCGTGCACCCAGTGGCCTGGGGCGTCGGTGTTGGAAGTGGCGAAGAGCTTTCGTCCGCTGACGCCGGTGCAGGGGAGACGTCGCGAAGGCCAGCCGTGCGCGAGGTCCTCGAGCGAGGGGAGCTCGACCGGCAGGCGCAGGCGGGATTGCAGGACGCGGAAGGCCGCCTCGCTTGTGTCGGTGATCTCATCGATGTAGGCCCAGCCGAGGTTGACCGACTTGAGCCCCGTCGGATCGTCGAGATGGCGGAAGATGATCTCGGAGCCGTTCGTGAGGCGCAGGTGCCCGTCGCTCTCCCTCCAGCGGTCGATCCAGCGGGGAGGGAGACATTCGAAGAAGGTGCGACGGGTGGAGTCGCGCAGGTCGCTGCCGTGCCGGCGGGCGATGCAGCCGAAGTTTCCGGGAATGGAAAGAGAGAGAAGGATGGCGACGTAGCACCCGACGAGGGATTTCCCGGAACCGTAGCCGCCGGCGTAGAGGAGGTAGTCGTACCGCCAGAGGGCGCACACGAAGTCGTGCTGCCCCGGGAGGGGACAAAACTCGTCGAAGACGGGCGCGGTGGGCACGCGGAGAGGCATCACGGAAGCTCCTCCTTCGTCCTCCCGCAGTCGCGGGACGGGACTATGGCGGACAAGTCCTCGAGGGATTGAGGGGAGAGCTCGCGCGCGTCGGCCCCTTCGACCATGCTCACAACGGGGCGCGGGGAGAAGCGCAGGACCACCTCTTCGGCGCCGGCGCGCCCGCGGTCATCGCCGCTGAGAAGAAGGTCGAGCTTGACGAGCTTCTCGAGCTCAGAGATGGAATCACAGGCCGGCTCGTTGCGGGCCTCTCGGTCCGCGAGCCAGCGCACAAACGTTCGCAAAGCGATGCGCACGAGCTGGCGGACGTCGGGCTCGGGGTCGATCGGTCCGACGCGGGGCGTCGGAGCGGCGTCGTCAGAGCGGGCGGCGTCGGGAGGCTCCCCGCAAGCGCGCTCGACCCAGCGGAAGGCGTAGCCCCAGCGCTCGACGGTGTGACGGCTGACGTGGAACTCGCGGGCGACCTGGGCGTAGCTGGCGTCGCAGCCGAGGGAGCAATAGTACCGGAAGGCCTCGCGGATGCGTTCAGTTTCGCGCAAGGATGTGCCTCCTGGAGCTCCCTTGGCGCCAGCGCCAGCGGGAGACCGCAAGGTCAAGGTAGCGCGGAGAGATCTCGATCCCGAAGCAGCGACGCCGGAGCTCCTCGCAGACGAGCAGCGTTGTGCCCGAGCCGAGGAAAGGGTCGAGGACTACGTCGTTCTTCCTGGAGTATGCGCGCACGCAACGGCGGACGAGCTCTTCGGGGAAGACGGCCGGGTGGCCGATGCGGCTCTGAGCGGAGCCGACGACGTGCTGGATCTCCCAAACGTTCGTGTCATGCCGCTTCACGAGCGGGACATCCTCGAGATCGAAGCAGGGGTGCCGCGCACGGGTGAAGACGAGGACCGTCTCCCACCGCAGCGCGGGGAAGTACCGCCCGCGGTCGATGTGGCGGGAGCGGGGGATAGAGTAGGCGGCGGTGGGTTTCACCCACGCGATCTTGTCGCGGAAGCGCCAGCCGTGACGGCGGAAGAGCACCGAGTGGTCGGCAGGGATGTCTGCACGATCGCGGACGGAGTCGCCGATGATCCAGCAGCAGGCGCAGGTCTCCGCGCAGTAGGCGGCCATGAGTTCGATCACCCGGTCCATGTCGGCGAGGTAGTCGTCGTAGGAAGCCCACGTCGAGTAGTCACGCTGGTTGTAATACGGGGGGCTGGTGACGACGAGGGAGGCCCTTCGACTTCGCTCAAGGCGGGGGAAGAGAGCGCTGAAGGCGGCGCTGTCGCGGGCGTCGCCCAGGCACAGGCGATGCCGGCCGAGCTTCTGAATCGAGGGAGACAGCATCTCAGCCATGGCGGCGGATATCCGTACGGATGTTGCCGGGTGAGGAGGCGGGGGCCAACTCCCAGGCGGTGCAGACGACGCACTGGAGGTCGGTCCTTGCGTGGGTCTGGCCGTTGAGGAAGAGCCTCTGCGCGCCCGAGCGAACCGGGAGCTTGCAGAGCTTGCAGACGGGGACGTGGGCGCGGACGCGCCTCTCGGTCGGAGCTCCCGCGTGCGAGGGGCGGACGGAAGCCTCTGTTGCGCGGGACCAAGCAGCCTGAGGGACCGGGGTTTCCAAGAGGAGGGTCATCGGAAGCTCCTCCTGCTGGCGTGATCGGAAGGGAGTTCCGAGAGCGTGGGCATGCGACCAGCGGAGACACGGGGCAGGCGCTTCTCGAGGAAGATGCAGGGAGAGGAACACGAACTGCGCCTCGAGCAGGACCGGCAATCGCCGGGGACGGCGTCAAGACGAGCTTCCGAACAGGAGGAGCGGGACATGTTCATTTCCTTGCGGGAGGTCAATCTGCATCGTCGAGGGTTCAGCCTGATGGGTTCATCTCGAAGGGCTCACCCTGAAGGGCGAGTTCCTCGACGAGGTCGGTGAAACAAAGGACCGCCGCTTCGTAGGAGCGAGGGAGAAAGAAGTCGACGGCCGCGTCGCGGAGGCGGACCCTGAGATCGGGGAAAGAGGCGAGGACCCGCTCGGGGGACTTGGCGAAGAGGCGCCCCATCGACTGGGCGATCTTCCCGGGCTCAGCGAGGAGAAGCCTGAGGAAGAGATTGTCTTCGCGCGACACGGCATACCTCCTTGGCTTTTTTCTCTTGGTCTTGAGCCTCTGCGCGGCGGAGTGATGGGCAGGGCGATGAAAGTCTCGATCCCTACACCCCATAGTATGACACATGAACCGGAAAAGTCAAGTCCCCATGCGATAAATAGTGTATTAGTGCCTTACCCTACAGTACCTAAGGCTATTTCAAAAGGGATGTTACGTAGAGCAGAAATCTTGACGGAAAAAAGGTTTTTCTGGCGGGATTGCACGCGCTGACCCGCCTGAGGAGCCTCTATGGCACACGCCGCTCTAGCGCGAAAGTCAAGAATGGACGGTGTCCGTGGACCGAACGAGCTGATCCAAGGTTCCCAAGTGTGTGACTGGCCGGAGTTGCGCCGCGTTGTGCTCACGGGGCCGGTTGGTATAATGCCCGAACTTCAACCGGAAGGGAGGCGAGATGAGGCGAGGAAGAGCGCCCTTTCTAGCATGGGTGGCGACGATCGTGATGCTGGTGGGAATCGCGGCTCAAGGCGAAGAGAGCAGACCGTTTGCGCGGGTCAACGGGAGAGAGATCCCCTACAGCCGGTACGAGGAGGCCTTGCTCCTGGAGCTCGGCCAGCGCGTCACGCAGCAGATGATCTATGAGGCCATCGTCCAGGCGGAGCTAGCGCGCAGGAACATCACCGTCCCCGACGAGCTTATCGGGGCGCGCATCCGGGAGATCAAGCGGCAGCACCAGGAGCGCACGAAGGGGACGATCTCATTCGAGGAGTCGCTCCGGCACAACCAGCTCCTTGATCCGGCAAAGCTCCAGCAGCGGATCGAAATCGAACAGGGAGCGGGCCTTATGATCCGCAAGGACCTCGGGCTCACCGACGCGGAGATCATCAGCCCCGAGGAGCAGCAGAGGTGGTATAGGGCACTGAAGAGGACAGTGAAGATCGCGACCGAAGACCCTCCCCCGGGCGTGTTCGTGCAGATCCAGTGGTCCGACGAGCGCGTGCACAAGATCACGCGCCGGCAGGTCCTGGACGAGATCGCGGGCATCATGAGCGAGGAGGACAAGCGGGCGGTCCAGCTCGAGCTCATCCGGCAGGAGGCAATCGGCCAGCTCGCGGAAAAGGCGGGGATCACGGTCGACAAGAAAGACATCCTCACGCGCTTCCGGGAGATGAAACAGGAGTGGGAGCTGATCCCGGCAAACCAGGGGAAATCGTTCGAGGAGGAGATGGCCAAGGAGGGAAAAGGCCTTGTCCAGATGCTGGGCGATCCGAAAATGAAGGACGAGATCCTGCTCAGGAAACTCGTGGAGCCGACGGTCACGGAGGAGGAGGTGCGTCAGTTCGTCGAGGAGAACCGGGACCTCCTCTCGGGGAAGCGTATAGCGGCGGCGCACATCCTCGTCGCGACAGTGGACCTGCGGACGGGGAGACCCAAGGACGAGGAAGGCGCGCAAGAGGCGGAGAAGAAGATCCGGGAGATCGCTCAGAAGCTCAAGGCGGGGGAGGAGACCTTCGAGACGCTCGCCTCCCGCGCGAGCGACGACCTCGAGACCGCAAGCCGCGG
>JAZDKG010000064.1:0-31872 GCA_043803205.1 Planctomycetota bacterium | reverse complement strand
ACAAGAAGCGCGAGAAGCGCAAGCTGGAGCCAGAGGAGGAGGTTCTTGCGGAGCTTCTGGAGTGGGGAGTTGACGCGCAGGTCCTGGATCGCCTTCTTCCAGAGGTAGGTGCTGGAGATCGGTTTCTCCTGGCGCTTCAGCTTCAGGAAATAGAAGAGGAGCACGATCGGCAGGAGCGCGAGAAGGCCCAAGAGCGCCGGCGCCAGCAAGGTCATTGCAGCAGTCCCCTACGGCGAAGGTAGTCGAGCACGAGCACGTCGAAGCTCACGTTTGTGGGGGCGAGAAGGTAGTTCATCCCCCGGCTGCCGGCGTAGTTCTTCAGCGCCCCCACGAAGCCTTCGACGGTCCTGCGATAGGTCTTGAGGAGGGGACCGCTCACGGTGACCTCGGCGACGTCTTCATCCTCAATGTCGAGGAGCTTGAGGTCCCCCACCAGCTCTGGGGAGATCTCCTCGCGGGCGAGGGTGTGCAGGACGAAGACGTCCTGGTTGGCGGCGAGGAAAAAGCGAAGAGGCGCTTCGAAGCCGGCCTTGTCGAGGAAGTCCGAGATGAGGATGACGATCCCCTTGCGGCGGTGCTTGACGGCGAAGCGCTTGAAGGCTCCCGCGGTGTCCGTGGGTCCGTCGGCCGAGAGCCCCGCGAGGAAGTCGAGCATGCGCAGGACGTCGTGCTTGCCCCTGAGCGGGCCGATCGTATTGAGGCGCGCGCTCGAGAACGCGGCCAGCACGACGCGGTCGTAGTTGTTGAGGGCGATGTAGGCCAGCGCCGCCGCCACCTTGCGCGCGTGATGGAGCTTGGACGGGTCGCCGTATCCCATCGAGGAGCTCGTGTCGAGGAGCAGGTAGACGTGGAGATCCTCTTCCTCGAGGAAGAGCTTGAGGAAGAGCTGGTCCAGGCGGGCGTAGAGGTTCCAGTCGACAAAGCGCAGATCGTCCCCGGCGACGTAGCGGCGGTAGTCGGCGAACTCGACGCTCTGCCCGCGCTTGCGGGTGAGGCGTTCGCCCCGGATGCGTCCGACGATGATCTTGCGCGAGATGAGCCGGAGGCGCTCGATCTTGGTCAGGAAGTCGTCGTCCAGGATGTCCTGGGGCCGGATGTCAGGCATGTCTACGTCACCTGGCCCTTGGGGCTCTGTGCGGACTTCGCCGGGGACGCGTCGCGCTCGGAGGTCGGGACGTGCGCGAGGACGTCGCCGAGGATTTCGTCGGTGGATATCCCTTCCGCCTCTCCCTCGAAGTTGAGAATCAAGCGGTGACGCAGGGCGGGGAGGACCAGGGAGGCGACGTCGGAGAAGCCGACGTTGTAGCGCTCGTCGAGGAGGGCGCGGACCTTCGCGCAGGAGATGAGGACCTGTGCGCCGCGGGGGCTGGCGCCGTAGCGCAGGTAGCGCTTGACGACCTCCGTGGCGAAGGGGTTTCCCGGATGCGTGGCGAGGACGAGGCGTGCGGCGTAGTCTTTGACGTGGGGGGCCGCCACGACGTCCCGGACGAAGGCGCGCCAGTCGACGATCGTCTTTCCGTCCGCGACCTTCTCGGCGCGCTGGACGGCCCCCTCGGTCGTGCGGTCGAGGATCGTGATGAGCTCCTCCTTCGAGGAGGTCTCCACAAGGAGCTTCAGCATGAAGCGGTCGAGCTGGGCCTCGGGAAGAGGGTAGGTCCCTTCCATCTCGATCGGGTTCTGGGTGGCTAGGACGATGAAGGGGGGATCGAGGAGGTAGGTGGTGCCGGCGACGGTGACGCTTCGCTCCTGCATCGCCTCGAGGAGGGCGGACTGGGTCTTGGGGGTGGCGCGGTTGATCTCGTCGGCGAGGAGGACGTTGGTGAAGACGGGGCCGCGCTGGAAGTGGAAGGAGCGCTCGCCGGTCTCGGTCTCCGTGACCATGTTCGTTCCCATGATGTCGGCGGGCATGAGGTCAGGGGTGAACTGGATGCGGCGGAACTGGAGGTCGAGGGCCTCGCTCAAGCGTCGGACGAGGTAGGTTTTGCCGAGTCCCGGGACGCCCTCCAGGAGCACGTGCCCGTCGGCGAAGAGGCAGGAGAGCACGCCGTCGATCACCGCCTCGTGCCCCACGATGAACTGCTGGATGGCGGTCTTGACGGCGCCGTAGACTTGTCGGAACTCCTTGGCTTTTTCCTGTACCTGCATGGATCGGCACCTCCCTTGCTTACGTAGGCTTCTTTTCGTCCTCCGGGGAATCCAGGTCCTTGCGCGCCTTTCGCTTGGCGCTGAGGAGCCTGCCCATAAACGTGTCCTCGGGTCTTGTGACGGCCGGTCCGCCCGCGTCGATCTCGGCCGGTTTCGCGGGCTTGATGGGGGGGCGACCGTCCTCGGGCTCGGCGGCGAGAGCCGGCTCGGCGGGCTCTCGCGCGCGGGCGGCGGCCTCGAACTTCGCGGCGCGACGGGCGAGCTCCTCACGGGTCGCGCGCTTGCGCGAGAGGAGCACGCCGACGTGCGTGGGCTGGGCGGCCATCCTTCGTCTTGCGGGCGCGCCGATGACGGGCAGCCACGAGAGGGCGACGAGGGCCTTGGCCCATAATGCGCGGTAGTCCACGAAAACGCGCCGCACGAACACGTCGACGGGCACGAGGAGTATCGCCAGGACCAGGAGCAGGGGCCACGCGGCCTCGAGGCGCGGCGTGGGCTTGAAGGTCCGGGCGAAGACGTCCTCGTCGCCGGCGAGCATCCGTCCGTCGGTAGCGGCGGCCAGGGCTTCGAGCTTGGGCAGGTTGGCGCTGAGCTCGCGGTACTCGGCCGAGTACGGGACGGTGATCCCCTGCGTAAAGAGCGCGGTCTTCCCCTCGGGGTTCGTGTAGCTCAGGCTGAGGTAGTGCGTGCCGGGGAGACGCGCGTCGAAGCCGGCCTCGTAGCGTCCGGGCCCCGTCTGCTGGATGTCGAGGGGGATTTCCTTGCTGTCGGGCGTGATGGGCACGGAGGTGAAGCGCAGGTCGTTCACGAACTTCCCTTCGCGGTCGATGGCGTCGATGAGGATTCGCCCGCGGTCGTTGACGATGTCCGTGCGGGCCTGGATTCCGGCGGCGTCGACGCTGCGGGAGGACCAGCGGACGACCTGCGCCCAGAACGGGCCGAACTTCTCCCACGAGAGCCACTGGGCGGCCCAGCGGGCCTTGGCGTCCGAGGTGAAGGCGACGGTCCTTCCCAGCCCGTACTGCCAGTGGGCGAGGACGGGATCGTCGTGCGCGGAGACGAGGGGGATCTCGGCGAGATCCCTTCCCGTCGTGAGGACGTACCCCTGGAGCGGCGGGATCTCATTCGGAGCGATGCCCTTGAGAAGCTCGCTCACGTCCGCGACGCGAGGGGTGAAGGTCTCCTCGAAGATGAGGGAGCGTCTGACGGTGGCCGCCTCCTTGATGAAGATCTGGGGGAGGGCCGTGGAGCTGGCGGGCTGGTAGTAGCGTCCCTTGCCGATGGAGGCGACGTATGCTAGGCGGTTGGTGTCGAACTGGGAGTGGGGGCTGATGCCGACGGCGCTGACGGTGATCCCGTCGTCGACCATGCCGACGACCTCGGCGTCGCTGGGGTACTGGGGATCGCCGTCGGAGATCACGACGACGTGCTTGATGGAAGCGGTGGACTTCGCAAGCGCCTCGTGGGCGCTCTTGAAGGCGGGGATGAAGTCGGGCATGTCCCCCGGCTGGACGCTTCCGATTAGCCTGGCCAAGCGGTTCTTGTCCTCGACGCGCTGGAGCTCGAAGAGCCACTTCACGCCTCCCTGCCAGTCGTAGTAGAGGACGCCGTATTCGTCGGAAGGCCCCAGGACGCGCAGCGCCGCCTTGGCGATCTCCTGCGCCCAGTAGTTCCCCTGGGGGATCTCGCAGGTGTGCAGGATGATGACGAGGGCGCCGCTGGGCATCACGCGCCTCTGCCTGATTTCCATGGAGACGGGCAGCGCGCGCTCGACGGGGCTGTCCTGGTATCCGCCCGGCCCGAAGGAGTCCTCTCCGCCGATCATGACGAGGCCGACGCCCCAGTCCTTGACGGCCAGCTCGACGGCGCGCATGCCCTCCTCGCCGAGGCGGGAGGCGGGGACGTTGGAGAGGATGAGGACGTCGTTCGCGACGATCTCCCCGAGAGGCATGGGCAGCGACCCCGCCTCGCGTCTCTTCACGTCCAGCCCCTGGGCGGTGAGGACGCGCTCGAGATCGCCGGCGTGCTCCGGGTCGCCCTCGACGTAGAGGATTCTGCCCTGTCCGCGGACCACGGTGAAGCCGGTCGCCTCGTTATTGGCGTAGAGGGTGTCGGCGGGGCTCTCGACGACGGCGGTGTACGAGTAGTAGCCGGGCTCGGGGAGTTTGCGCTGCACCGTGTAGACGTTGCGTCCCGCGGCGAGCTGGACCTCCTGCGAGGCGATGAGGGTCGCGTTCTCGTAGATGCGGAGCGTGGCGGCCTGATCGTGACGCGCGTCGGCCACCACGCGGACCTCGAAGCCGGCGCCCTTCTCCACCGTCGGCGGGGCGAGGACCTTTTCCACCATGACCTCGTTGTCGTACTCATAACGGACGGGGAGGCAGTCCACGCGGACGCCGTTGCGGCGGGCGAGCTCCGCTTCCTCCGTCGCCGAGTCGACGTTCTCGTTTCCGTCGCTCGCGAGCACGATGCGCCTGCGGCCGGCGGCGGGGAAGGCGGCAAGCGCGAGGCGAAGCGCGGCGGCGGTGTTGGTCCGCTCGGGTGAGATCACGGACTGGAGGCTTGCGCGCTCGCCTGGGGTTTCGGCGTCCGGTCGGCCGCCCCCCGGCGTGAGGACGAGGAGGTCTTCCAATCCGGGACGACGTTCGAGGGCGGCGGTGCCGCCGTAGATGATGAGGCCCACCGAATCGTGTTCGCGGCGCTTGGCCTGCGACGCGTAGACGAACTCCAGGGCCTGCTTGCGCGCCTCCGGGGGGATGGAGAGCGACTGGTCCAGGACGTAGATCACGGACATGTCGTCTAGGTTGAAGGTCCAGTGCGCTCCGGCCAAGGCGAGGATGAGGAGTGCGAGGATCGCAAGGCGCAAGGCCAGGGCCAGCCCGCCGCGCAAGCGTCCCAAGCCCGCGATCGACCGCCGCGCCCAAAGCACCGTCGGGACGGCGACGCCCAGAAGGATGAGAGCTAGAGGGTAGGCGAAATGGACCGACAAGGATTCTCCTGTGCTCCCGCTAGTGCAACGTCGGCGCGGCGACGCCGAAGACCTGAAGGCGATGGTTGTCCGTATCCGCGACCAGAATCCGGTCGTCGCCCAGCCACGCGACGGCCCAGGGGCCGGCGAGCCGGCCGAGCTCTCTTCCGGGGCCGCCGAGGATCGCAACGGAGTTTCCGTCCGCGTCGAAGATCTGCACGCGGTTGTTTCCGTATTCGCAGACCGCCAGCCGTCCCGACGGTCCGAGCGCGAGGTCGTAGGGATACAGGAGCTCGCCCGGGCCGCGTCCGGGCCCGCCCAGGACGGCGAGGAGCTTGCCGTCGCCCGTGAACTTCTGGACGCGGTGATTTCCGGCGTCGGCGACGTAGACGCTGCCGTCGCGGTCGATCGCGAGGGCCTGGGGGCGATGGAAGTCGCCCGGACGGTCGCCGTCCTCGCCCCACTCGAGGATGAAATTTCCCTCGGGATCGAACTTCTGGATGCGGCAATGGCGGCCGTGCTCGCTCACGTAGAAGTCGCCGCTGGGATCGAACTCGACGTCCGTGAGGTAGGTGAACTCGCCGGGCCCGCCGCCTTCTTTTCCGATGGTGCCGAGGAGCCGGCCCTGGGGGCTGTAGATCCGGACCGCGTAGTTGTGCGTGTCGGCGACGCCGAGGCGGCCTTCGGGTCCGATGCCCAGGCCCGTGGGATAGCCGCGGCTCACCTCCTCGAGCTTCCAGGACTCCCGCCAGGCGCCGTCGGTTCCGAAGACCTGAATGCGCCCGCTCATGTCGACGATATACGCTCTGTCGCCGTTCACGGCAACGGCCCTGGGCTTGTAGAAGCGACCGTCCGTCCGACCCGGGCCGCCCCATCCCGCGACTGCGGGACCCGATGGCGCGTCCGCGGGACGTGTCCCGGGACGGGCGCACCCGGCGCACGCGCACGCGATCAAGATCAGCCAGGCGACACGCATTGCGTCGTCCTTTGTTCCGTGTCGTTCTCTTCCACGACGCCGTTACGGATCACCAGGACGTCGTCGGCCAGCGACCACGCGTCCTCGGAGCGGTGGCTTACCCAGAGGATGGTGACGCGGTCGAGGGACTTGAGGGCGGCGAGGTCCGAGGCGAGGTCGTTGCGCAGCTCTTCGTCAAGGGAGGCGAAGGGCTCGTCCAGGAGGAGCACGCGCGGCTTCGTCACGAGGGCGCGGGCCAGGCTCACGCGCTGAAGCTCTCCGCCGGAAAGCGTCGCGGGATAGGCGCGCTCGCGCTGGGTCATCTTGAGGCGGGCGAGGGCGCGCGAGGCGCAGGCGCGTCGTTCGCGGCGCGGGATTCCGCGTCCGACAAGGGCGAGGGCGACGTTGTCCAGCGTCGTCAGGTGAGGCCAGAGGGCGGGTCGCTGAAAGACGAAACCGACGCCGCGCCGGTGCGGCGGCGCCGATACGCCCGGCCCCGTCACGACCTCGCCCGCGATCCGTACCGAGCCCTCCTCGGGGGTCTCAAGTCCCGAGATGATCCGCAGGAGCGTCGTCTTGCCCGAGCCGGACGGCCCGCGGATGAGGAGCGTCCGGCCCTGGTCGACTTCGAAGCGGACGTCACGCAGGGCGGTCACTTCGGCGAATCGTTTCGTTATGCCGACACATGCAACTTGCGCCATTGTCGACTTCCCGCTGCAAGGACGAGGAACGCGACGGCAGCCTCGGTCGCGAGGAGGATAAACGACCACTGGATCACGGCGCTCGACCGCCCGTAGTGCATCATGTTGTCAAGGTACACGCTCACGGGCTGTCGTCCGGGCTGCGCCAGGAAGGTGGCGATCTCCAGCTCCCCCAGGGCGAGCGCGAACACGATGAGCCACGCGAGCGACGCCGCGCCCCGCATCGTCCCGAGGAAGGACAGCTTGATCCTTGTGAGCGGACTCAAGCCCATCATCCTGGCCGCGTCGTCGTGGGAGCGTCCCTCGAAGGAGAGCGCGAGAGTCCCGGCTTTCCAGGGGACGTAGAAGAACCGGAGCCCGTAGGCGAGCGCGAAGACCCACACGCTGTCGTAGAACGCGCCCGCGAGCCCCGGCCGGGAGAGCGAGAACGCGACGAGCATGCAGATGAGCGACGCTGGGACGAAGAGGAGCATGAGTCCCACGAGCTCGACGGCGGCGCGGGCGGGAGGGCGGGCGCGTCGCGTGAAGAGGGCGAGGAGGATTCCCGCGGCGACGGCCCCGCAGGCTCCGAGCGCCGCAAGCGCCAGGCCCCAGGAATAGGCGGAGCCGCCGGCCAAGAGATCGACGCGCAGCATCGCGGCATTCCTCTCGTTGGCGAGCACCCCCGCCACCGGAAGTGCGACGGTTACGAAGAGCACGACGGCGGCGAGGATTCGAAACCGTCGCGAGGCGAGGCGGTGCTCCGCCCGGTCCTCCAGCATCGCGCCGAGGTCCAAGTCGTAAGGCCTGCGGCGAAGCCAGATGAGGGCCGCCGCGCACACCATGAGGGCGGTCGCCGCAAGCGGCGCGCTCGCTAGGATCGCCTGTCCCGTGCTGTAGAATGCGCTCAGGCGCGCGAAGACGGCGACGTTCTGCGAGGGGACGTCCCACATCAGCGGCACGCCGTAGTTCGAGAGCGCCAACAGGAAGAAGAGCCCGGCCCCCGCGATCCATCCGGGGGCGAGGCCCGGAACAACCGCCCGCCAGAAGACCGGCCCGGGCGGTGCCAGCGTCGCCAGCTCCTCCTCGAGGCGACGTCCGCGCAGGCGCATCGCCAGGGCGATCGGGAGCGCGACGACGGGCCAGTAGATTGCGGCGAGGGTCCAGGCGGCGCCGAAGAAGCTCCAGCCTCGCGACCGCCACAGCGCCCCGCCGAAGAGAGCGCGCGCGAGGTCCTCGAGCGTGAACCGCCATACGTACGCCCCCACGTGCGCTGGCACGAACAGGGGGACGAGGACGAGCGCGCCGAGGAGGAAGGAGCGCTTCACTCCCAGGCGGACGCCGACGGGAAACGCTAGAACGGCCGCGATCGCCGTCGCGGTCAGGGCCAGTCCTACGCTCTGGAGCCATAGTCTCCCGCCCCCCGGCCAGGCCGTCGCGGAAGCGAGTCCGGCGACCGCGTCGCTCCCTTCCATGCCGCGTATCGCGTGGAGCGTCAGGAAGGCGAGCCCAGCGCCCGCCAGCCAAGCGATGAGGACCAGGATGCGCTTGAGTCGTCTCTTCCCTGTCACGTCAGCCATCCAGCCTGCCAGGGGCGTCATTTCAGGAGGATCTCCTCGACGCGTTGAGCCGTGGCGGGCATTCGCCGCGCGAGCGCCCGATAATCCACCGTCATGCCCCTGATCCCGTCGAATTGCTCGAGGTCGGCGGGACGACGCGCGTGATCGCGGACGGGGATCTGCCTCGCCGGCGCGAACGCTAGGTGTTCCTCGACATCGAGCCGGAGAAGAAACCGCACGAAGCGCCGCGCCTGGACGGGGTGCGGCCCGCCCTCGACGATCATCACGGAGTTCGGGATGACGAGGGTTCCCGGCCCGTCCTGGTCGGGTAGAACGACGGCGAGAGGCTGCCCTTCCAGAAGGCCGGCGAAGAAATCATCGGAGTCGGTGAGCCCGACGGGGACCTGCCCGCGACCGACGGCGTCGCGGACCGCCGAGTTCCCCTCCATGATTCGCGCGTCGTTGGCTTTGAGGCCCGCGAGGAAGCGCTCGGCTTGCGTTTCGCCCAGCACCTCGTAGAGCGCGGCGACGTGGGCGGCGGTCGTGCCGAACAGGGGGTTGGCGATGGCGACCTTTCCGCGCCATTTTTCCGTCGTGAGCTCCGCAAGGCGGCGCGGCGCGCCCGCCGCCTGGACCATTTCGGTATTGTAGACGATCACGCGGGCGCGGAGGCTGAACGCCGCCCAACGGCCCGCGTCGTCCAGCCACTCCCGGGGGATGTCGTCGGGCACCTCGGCCGACAGGTCGGCGGCGAGACGGGCGTCGGCGAGCTGGATGGTGCGCGTGATTTCGTTGTTCCAGAAGACGTCCGCGCGCGGGCGCCGGCCCTCCGAGAGGAGTCTCTGGTAGAGCCCCGTCGTTTTCGCCGCCTCCGTATCGAACACCTCGCGGACCTGGATCCCGGTCTCTTTTTCGAAGAGATCGAAGACGTCCTTAGCGTAGACCTGATCGACGGAGGTGTAGACGACGACTTCGGCGTCCCCGGGGCGTTGTCGAGGCGCGCAGCCCGCCGGCGCGGCGGCGGCGATCGCGAGCGCGATCAGGGCGAGACGCGCACACGAGCATCGGCTCATCATGCCGGCGGCCTTGCAGGAGGCGCGGGCTGACGGCGCGCAACCCCTACGCCGCGACTCAAGGATGCGTTGCAGGGCATGAAACACGCGGACACCTTACCGGGACTTGGGAATAGCGGCGGGACGGGGACTGGAACCCATCTCAGAAATGCTGCTGGTCGCGTCGCGCAGTGCTTGCGAGCAGATCAAGGAGCGAGGAGGCGGGCGTGTCCACGGCGACACGTCAACGACGAGCGACAACGAGATGCGATGCAACCACTCGCGACCCGAAGGGTTGGGGCGGCGAGGCGCCGCCTGCCGTGTTGCTCCTCCTCGGCGTATCGCTCTGGATACGTCTTCGTCGTCGCGCCTCGCATTCGACACCTCGGCGCCCCCAACGCGGCCAACACCATTTTTGAGATGGGTTCTAATCCGTTTTCATCCGGTGGAAGTATTCCCGCACGTAGTCCTCGTAGACGCGCGGTATCCGCTCACGGTCCAGCGCTTCCGCCGCTTCCGCACGAGCGGCCTCGACAGTCTGGGAGTATTCCGCTTTCGCCTCCCCCCGGAGCTGTTCTCCATCGACAAAGAAGCTTCCCACCATGCGCCCCTCGCGGATCTGTCCCTTCACGCCCGTGATTTCGAAATCCACTTGCTCTTCCTGGACCGGGGCGATGCCACCCACCCCGATGCCGGGTCCGCCCATGCCCGGGCCCGGCGTCCGGTTGTCGCCGGTGTTGTAGATCCCGGTGAGATCATGGGTCACCAAGGCGCCCCGCAAGCCCCCCTGGCAGCCCTTGCACATTCCCTGACAGGCGGAGAGGACTCCCAACTCCTCCTGGAGCTTTTGAAGGTCATCCAGCGTGAGCTCGATCTTGGCGAGGGACTGGGCGAGGGCATCCGCGCCCTGTCGATCCAGAAGTTCGCCGAACTGCGCCAGCGCCTGCCCGAGCTCGGAATTCGGTCCCGCCAGCTCGCCCAGTTTGCAGAGCTCCTTCTTCAGCTTGTCTTTTTCCTCCTGGGAGAGTTTTCCGGACTTCGCGTCCTGGGCGAGTTTCCGGGTCTCATCCTTGGCCGCGTCGAAGTCGCCTTTCTTGAGCGCGTCGGCGAGGTTCTTTGTCTGCTCGAACTCCGTCCTGTTGGCCAGCGCCTTGGCGAGCTTGTTGTCCTTGGCGACGTTTTCGCGCGCCTGGTTGAGAGATTCGCCGAGCTCGGTGAGCTTCGCTAGGGTTTCCGAGCGCGTGAGCTCCCCTTTCTCCATCTCCCGGACGACCGCTTCCATCTTGTCGAAGTGGTCATCGAGGCGTCTTGCCGCAGCGCTCTTGCGAAGCTGCTCCAGCTCGCGCCGCATGTCCTGGGCCTGTTCGCGGACCGCTTCGCGCTCCTGTCGGGCGAGCTCCAGCTTGTGTTTCCGGGCGAGGAGGTCGAGCTGGGGCATGACGCCGAGGATCGCTAGAGCGACCGCCCCGGCGAGCATCGCCCACCAGAACGATACGGGGACACGCAGCGGAAAGGATTGGGCGACGCTAACCGCCCGGGCGTACGAGGCGGCGTCCTGGACGACGGCGCGGGCCATCGCCGAAGCGTCGCCCTCGACGGCGAGCGACGTCGAGATGCGCTCCTTGAGACGCAGGCGCTCGTCGACGGCGAGCGCGGCTTCCCGGTCGCTGGGCCAGCGCCGCACGGACAGAAGAACCGCGCCGGCCGCGCAGAGGACCGTCGCCGCAGCGAGGACGTAAACGACGGGCGCGCCCAGGAAAATCAGTTTATCCAGGAGGATAGCGAGGCAGACGAAAACCAGAAGGCCCAGAAGCGCATTCGAGACGATCCGGCCGGCCGCTTCGCCCCCGAGACGTCGGGCAACTCGTCGCACGAGCAGGCGGCGATCGTCCATCGCGAAGCCTCCAGGAACCCGTCGCGTCCAACTCAAGCGTGTGCCGCCGGTTCAACCATCCGGGGGAACACGTCCCCAATCGACCCCAAAGCGCATTCCCCGGAAGCGCGTCTCCTTATGTATTGTATGTCGTTGCGTTTTTTCGTCACGCACAAATGATCGGGAGGTTCTCTTTTTCGAGGCGGCCGGGACGGTCGTTGCCGGAGTCGATCCGGGAAACCGCTTCGCAGCAGACCCGAGGGATGCGCCCGGGGTCCCCGTGCTTCTTTACCGGGTCCTCAGCGCGGGGACTTCCCGATACGCCGGCGGACCTTGGCCCATGAGCGCGTGATGAGGAAGCTCTCCTTCATGTTCTCGATCATGCGGAGGAACTTCGCCATGGGCGTGGCGAAGGACAGGACCGTCTCGGGGACGAAGGGGCGCGCGGAGACGTCGAACATCCCGATGACGGAGCGCGGATCGGCCTTGTCCTTCTCGAGATAGGGGTATTGGAAGATCGTCGCGCAGCCGGCGCCGAAGGGGGCGATCACCGCGTTCGGGTCGGTCTCGTCGAAATTCGAGAGGGTGAAGAGGCCGGAGAGCACGTCGGCGGTTGCGAAGAAAATAACGACTTCGGGGCGGTCGTCCTCCTCGAGTTTGTCCCAGCGCTTGAAGACGGCGTATTTGGCGGGGGCTGCGAGGCGGGGCTGGTTGGCCATGGAACGGCGGACGATGTCGGGGGATTTCTTGTAGCGCTCGCCTTCGAGCTTGCCCGGGATGCCGCAGGAGAGGAAGTATTCGAAATCGGGCATCGCCTCCTGCGTGAAGCCGAGGTATCGTCTGCCGCCCGCGCAACCGACCGATTCGCGGTCCACGCAGAGGGTTTCGCCCTTCCGGACGAGAGCGAGCTGGCCGATCACGCAGACGTGGCCCTTGGGGGGGCGAAGATGCCCGCGACAGGCGTCGCTGTCGCTGTAGTAGAAGCCGATGGGAAGCTCCGCGCCGTCGAAGTATTCGGCCCAGAGGCGGGTGAAGGTGTCGCGCAAGGCGGCTTCCATGAGCGGTTCCTCCCAGGTAAGCCGATGACGACGAGGACTCGAGCGTCGCAGCAGGGCGGTGCTCCTCCGGAGGCGAGTTACGCGCCGTTCATCATCCGGAAGAGCTGCTCCGGATTCTTCCGCGCTCCCATGCGCAGCGATTCCGCCTGCCCCACTGCGAGCTCGTACTGATTCTTTTCTAGGGCGCGCAGGGTCGCCAGGGCCGCCACCTTGGGCTTGATGCCCCGTTCTTCCCCGCCCCTTCGCCCTCGCGCGCCCTTGTCCAACTCGGTGTCCACCATGGGCGGAATGATCTCGAATACGCGGACGGCCGTCTCCTTCAGTTGGTGCCGCAGGGACAGGCTGAACGAATGGATCGCGGCCTTTGTGGCGCAGTAGACCGGCATGACGGCTATGGGGATGAAGCCCAGTCCCGAAGAGATGTTGATGATCGCCGCCTGTCGGCGCTTCATGAGATGCGGGATGAACAAGGCGGCGAGCTGGATGGGGGCGCGCAGATTTGTCTCGATCTCATCTTCGCGGCCGCGGAGGCGTCTCGCGGTCGTGAAGTCGATCTCGCGCTGTATTCCCGCGTTGTTGATGAGGATGTTGACGTCGGGGAAGCGCTTCGTCGCCCAATCGAAGAGGGCCCGCCTCTGGGAGGGGTCGGTAACGTCGCAGCGGAAGGCGTGCAGCTTGGGAAGCCGGCGTCTTGCAGCATCCAGCCTGTTTCGGCGTCTGCCGCAGATCAAGATCTCGTTGCCCGCTTCGCAGAAGGCTTCGGCCAAGGCGAGACCTATGCCAGTGCCTCCGCCGGTGATGAGGACCGTGTTCCCCGTCGTCTTCATGTTCGCCTCCCGATGCTGGTGGACGTTCCGCGCGACAAAGGGGGACTGAGCCCACCGCGCTCTTTCCTGGGATTTCTTATGACCTACATTCGGACTCCTGTCAACTGGGCAATGGGATTCCCGCTAGGCAATCTGGCCATTGACTATGTGGAGCGGACAGCGGAGGATTGACTGTGGGAGCTCATGTATCGTTTGAAGGAGCGCGGACGATGTCAAGACGCCCCACGACCGCAGCGCGCGTGGAGCTCCGCCCGGCGAGCGAGTGGCGGGTCATTCACAACGACGACGCGACAAACAACCTGGGGGGGCTCACGACGGCGGAGATCATACGGGAGAGGATCGATTTCCTAGCGAAAGTGGGGGTGGACGCGCTGGCGTGGTGCACGTGTTCGCCGGATCTCTGCAACTATCCGACGCAGGCGGGGGAGTGGCGCGCAGCGGCGAAGCGACCCGCGAAGCGGGGATCGGGGCAGTCATGGAACTGGGCGTACAACATGCGCAAGCTGGTCGAGGAGGGGAACGACCCCGTCGACGTGATGGCGGCGCGATGTCACGAGCACGGGATGCCTTTTCTCGGGTCGATCCGCATGAACGACATCCACCACATTCACGCGTATCGGCACGTGGAGAACGTGACGCAGTTCGTGCTCGAGCACGGGGAGTGGTGCATCCGGGACGGCTCGGGGAAGGTCGTCGGGGGGATGGACTACGCGGTGGAGGGGGTGCGGGCGCACCGTTTGGCGATCCTGCAAGAGCAGTTCGAGCGGTACGAGATGGACGGGCTGGACCTGGACTTCATGCGGACGCCTCCGTTCTTCCAGCCGGGGCGGGAGAGGGCGGGCGCCGCGATCATGACGGAGTACGTCCGGAGCGTCCGGGAGATGCTGGACGAGACGGCGAAGCGGAAGGGACGCGGACGGCCGATCCTGGGGGCGCGGGTGCCGACGACTTTGGGGGCGTGCGAGGCGGCGGGGATCGAGCTATCCAAGTGGATCGGCGATAGGCTCTTAGACTACGCGTGTCCGAGTCACGGGAGCAAGCCCGACGCGAACATCCCGGTCGAGGAGTTCGTGAAGATCGCGAAGGGAAAGGGGTGCGGGATCTTTCCGACGGTGCAGTCGAACGTGGCGGCGCAGTATGACCGGGAGGTGGTACAAAGGCTGCCCCACTATCGCGGGCTCGCCAACAATTACTTCCGGTTCGGGGCGCAGGGGATCTCGACGTTCAATTTCATGATCGGCGGGATCGGGACTTGGCACGTGAAGCGCCATCAAGGCAAGTGGGACATGCTGCGCGAGATACACGAGCCGGAGGAAGTGGGGAAGAGGGAGCGGAGGTATTCTTACGACCACCAGATCTCGCCGGAGAGGTTCCTTACGTTCGATCGGACGAAGGACACGGGGAAGCGCAAGGCGATCCCGTTCCGGGTGGCGGAGGATTTCTCGGACCGCTCGTGGCGGCGGTGGATGCGATTCAAGCCGAACGACCTGAGCGTGGGGGACAAGATCGAGATCGACGTGAACGGGGTTTCGGTGACGGAGCGCCTCGTGTCGGACTTTGTGTTCTTCATGTGCGATCCGCCGAACAGCGGGCGGTTCTGTTTCGATCTGGAGGGGACGGCGGCGCGAACGGGGGACAACGAGCTGGGGGTGACGCTTGTCGCGGCGAACCCGGAGCTCGAGGAGTGGACGCCAGACTACTTGGGTTACGCCGAGACGCTGCCGGTGAATCCGATCTTCTTCACGGAGATCGAGATCGTGGTGAGGCGACGCTAGAGCCGGCATTCCATGCCTGGAAGGAGGAAGAGGTGACAAGGACCGAGAGGCCGGTTGCGCTCTTCGCCGTGATGCTCGTCTGCGTCGCGGCCTTGGGCGAGCGGGCGTGCGGAGGCGAGAACCTTCTCCCGAACGCCGCGTTCGCGAAGGCGAGGAGCGGCTACTGGCCGGACTGGTGGAACTGGTACAACGCCCTGGGAAACGACAGGATCAACCTGGACGAGTGCTGGCAGGTGGTCGACGAGCACTACGTCCCGGGCACGCGCAGCGTGAAGCTCGCAAGCGGGGCGCAGGCGCAGACGAGTTTTCTTCGCATCCTTTTTCAGAAGGAAATGCCGCTCACCTTGTCGGCGTGGATGAAGAGCGATTCCCCCGACACGAAGGTGAGCATGGTCGTATACCAGGACGGCTGGAACGCGATCAACGAGGTGAGCGAGGTGACGGTGGGCACAGAGTGGCGGCGCTACCACGTGACGGTCACGCCCGCGAAGAAGAGCGAGGGTCAACACAACTTCGTGAAGATCGGGTTGGCGGGTCCGGGGACTCTCTGGGTGAATGCGCCGAAGCTCGAGGAGGGGGTCGCGCCGACGGAATGGAAGCTTTCGCCGAGGGACTTGCCGAAGGGAGAGGAGGCGCAAGAGCCTGTGGCGCCGAAGTTCGCCGTTCCGAGGATCGATTGCCTCAAGGTGGAGCATGCGCCGGCGATCGACGGGGAGCTTGACGACGGCGCGTGGAAGGAGGCGACCGCCACGGATCACTTCACGCGGCTTGACGAGACCGCGCCGGCGAAATGCGCAACCGACGCCTACATCTGTCGGGACGATCAGGCGCTCTACGTCGCCTTCCGGTGCCATGAGCCGGAGATGGACAAGCTCACCGCCAAGGCGACGCTGCGCGACGCGGTGGGCGTGTTTCAGGACGACTGCGTGGAGGTGTTGATCTCGGCGAACGAGGACGGCTCAGACTACCTTCGCTTCGCCGCCAACGCGGCGGGGACGAAGGTCGACTCAAAAGGGTTCACGATGTTCTTCGACGCGGAGTGGGAGTGCGCGACTGGGAAGGGAGAGGGCTTCTGGACGGTCGAGTTCCGGCTGCCGTTCGGGTCGCTCGTGCGACCGCTTCAGCCCGGAAGCGCGTGGCGCCTAAACCTCGCGCGGTATCGCGCGCGCCCGAAGGAGGAGGAGTATAGCGCGTGGGCGCCGGTCGTGAGGACCTTTCACGACTTCGCACATTTCGGGACGGTCTACGGCATGGTGGCTGAGGTCGGGCGGGCGGGGGGTGAGCCGGCCGGCGGCGGAAAGCTCGTCGCTTACCTCGACCGATCGTTTTACACGAACGAGAACGAGGCGAAGCTCTTCGTCGACGCGCCCGCGGGGACGCCCGTCCGTTTCACCTTGAACGGCGCCGAGAGCGAAGAGGCGCTGCGCTCGACGCGGCTCCTGTCGATAAGGGTGTCGGGGCTGGCCGACGGGAGTCATGCGATCAAGGTCGCCGCAGGTGAGCGCAGGGCCGACGTCAGGCTGATGAAGCTTCCGCCCAAGGAAGGCGCGGTCAAAATCGATCGCGTGCATCGTATTTTCCTGGTGAACGACAAGCCCTTCATCCCGGTGGGCAGCAACGCGGACGCGAAGCGCGTGAAGCAACAGGCGGACCTGGGGCTTTCGAGCGGCTGGACGAATATGCACGAGGCGTTCACAAAGGAGGCGCAGGAGAAGGTGCGCGGCATCCTTGACGCGGCGCGCGAACGCGCGATGAAAATCATCGTGTGGTATCAGGACTACGCCTTGACCGATGACCACGCTAAATGGGAGGCGGAGCTCCTGGACGTAGTGAACACGTTCAAGGACCATCCGGCGATCTTAGCGTGGTTTGTCTTCGACGAGCCCGTGAGCAACATCCAGTGGTTAGCCGGATTGTGCGACACCGTCCGGAACGCCGACCCGTATCACCCGGTCTTCGTCAACTGGTGCGACCGGGGCCACGGTTGGACGAGCGAAATGGGCGACGTCACGGGCGACGTGAACTGTCTGGACGGGTATTACATCAACGCCTACGACTACACGCCTCACGAGGCGTATCTCAAGATCGGCGGCCATTGCAGTCAGATGACGGCGGACGCCAAGACGCGCGGAAACGTCGTGGCCTACGTCAACGGCATCTACGGGTGGGCCGACGCCATCCGCGAGCCGTCGCCCGCCGAGCATCGCTTCGTCACCTACGTATCGCTCATCCGGGGCGCGCGGATGCTGCTCTACTACAATTGGGGTCCGCCGGCGAACGCGGCGCTGCGGGATTCGTTTCCGCCGTTGTGCCGCGAGATCGAGACGTTGACCCCCATCGTGGCGGGTGTCGAGGTGAAAGGGAAGGTCGCCTGCGACAATGAGCGCATCGACCATGCAGCGTTCGAGGCGCCCGACGCCCTCTACGTCATCGCGCTCAATACGGACGAGCGCGACGAGGAGGCGGGTTTTCGGGTCGAGGGGGCGCGAGGCGAGGCGGCGGTGCTCTTCGAGGATCGCAGCGCGGCCGTCACTAACGGGTCCTTTCGTGACCGGTTTGCGCCTTTGGAGCGTCACGTCTACCGCCTGTCCATGAAATAGCATTCCATTTCCCGGCCCTATCGGAGACGCAGAATGGATCTCAAGGCGCTGCGGCAGGAACGCCGCAAGCTGGCGCGGACCGCTTCATCGCGCCGTTTGTGGAGCTGCCGGAGGATTGATCCCGTTGCTCGGAGACGGCGCGAGGCTGCGGAGGAGAGGCGCGAGGGAGGAGAGGTCGGGGACGGAGCAGGGGGGTGAAGGGAGGTCGGGGGGAGCGGGGGTTCGTGAGCGGTTGAGCCAGACAGGGGTTACACGAGCGAGGCGGGCGCCTGCGACGTCCAGGTCGAGTGAGTCGCCGACGTGGACGACCTCGGTGGGGCATGCTCGGGCGCGCGCCAGGGCGTATCGGAAGAACGCGGGGTCGGGCTTGTAGGCGCGGGCGTCCTCGCTCGTGACGACGAGGGGAACGGATACATGGCGCGCCTCGAGGAGCTCGAGCATCTCGCGCCGGTCGATGTTGGAGACGATCGCTACGGAGTAGGAGCGCGCGAGCTCCGCGAGCGCGGGGCGCGCGTCGGGGAAGAGATCGACCTTGACGATCTCGCGCATGTTGAGTTCGGTGCCGGCTTCGACGTCGCCGGCGTGATGGAAAAAGTCGAAGGCCGATCGGAGGCTTTCGGAGAACCACTGGCGCACGGTGCGGAAGGGCTCGGTATGCCAGCGGGCGGCCATTTGCTCGCGGCTGAGGGCGGCCCAGGTCTTGTAGAAGTCTTCCGGGGGGACGGTGAGGCGCTCGCGCCGGTGGACCACGCGCGCGACGCGCTCGAGGACGCCCGAGTGATCGAAGAGGGTGCCGAATGCGTCGAGGAAGACCCAGCGAAATCGACGGGGCTCTTGGGGATTATCCTGAAGCATTGTTCTGGAGGGCTGTCCTTCGCGCCGTTCGGATGTCCGCGCTAGGGGGTTTCCACGGTTTGTCTGGCGAGGTTGTATGCCTGCTCGGCGATAGCCAAGGCCTGGCACGCCTCGGGAGCCGCGGGGGCCCAAGCTTCGTCATAGCGAGCGGCCACGGCGTAGGGGGAAAGGGCGACGATGTCTTGCGTCGGAAACTTGAGGTACGGGTAGTGGGCACGAATGAGTTCGAGGAGCTCCGCCAAGTCATGTCGCCAGGGATACTGCACGTCCTTCATGGCGAGCAGGGACTTCAGGCTTTTCTCGGCGGCCTGCTGGGCGTGGAAGCACACCATGTCCGTTGCCTCGCCGGTCGCCAGCGTTGCGCGGGCCGCGACTAGGTCATGCTCGGCTTTCTTGAGCAGCTCCCTAGCGTGGTCACGCGGACCTTTCATAGAGCACCTTCCCTTCGCGCAGCGCCGTATTGATGAAGTGCGAGCGCACGCCTCTCCACTCCTCCACTTCTTCGGGGGTCCACCAGAGGATGTCTTTGGGGACGCCCAGACCGGCGAGGAGTCGGTACAGGGCGACGGCCCGGCGCCACCTCGGGAGGTCTGAGGGCGCGATGATCAGGAGATCGTAGTCGCTTCCGCTTGTCGCGTCGCCTCTTGCCCGGCTTCCGAACAGGATGAGGCGGTCCGGCTTGACCGCTCGCCGGATTCTTTCTGTGATCTCACCGATGGTCTTGTCCGAGGCGTCCACCTTGGAGGTTCCTTCCCATTCCCGGGGCCGACCGACGCTGCGGCGCCTTTCGGAACGCATGAACCATCCCTACTGAAACGTATTCTATCACTAGGGCGGTCGTGCGCCGAGTCACTTCTCGCTGATGGCGCTCAGGGTTGCCTCGCCTGCGTAGTCGAAGCGCCACTCGTTCCAGTCGCGCCAGCGGCGCGCGGCGACATCGACGGGCTTATCCCCCGCTGTGGCTTTGACGGACGCGACTGCGACGTCGCCGGGCAGGCGGACCTTAAGGGTTCCCCTTTCGCCGCCCGTGAGTTTGAGCGAGAGGCCGTCGGAGAGGTCGTAGTCGCAGTCGGCGATCGAGTCGATCGACGGCAGGACTATCTCTAGGCGCCGGGTCTTGAGGTAGCCTGCGACGACCAGCGTCCCTTTCTCCGGGAGCGCGGGGGGATTCGGGTGGAGGTCGTTGAACTTGATGACGGCGTCCCAGTCGCCCCAGCCCGCGCTGTGGTTGCCGCCCGGGACGACCTTGAAGGGGACGGGCTTGCCCAGCGCGGCGTTGGCGTCGACGCAGAGCTGGGAGAGGATGATGGGCACGGACGTATCGGCGTCGCCGTGCGAGAGCCAGATGGGCGTGAGGCGGTTGGCGATGGTGGTCAGTCCGCCTCGGCTTCGGAAGGCTTCGGGCTTCTCCGCGAGCTTGTATCCGACCCAGCGCTCGATGCTCTCCCGCCAGGAGGTGAGCTCGGCCCACTTGCCGTAGTCGCACATGCCGCAATCCGCGTAGGCCGCCGCGAAGTAATCCGGGAACTTCCCGACGATCCCCATCGTGTTTCCGCCTCCGCCCGAGTTCCCGATGACGTAGACGGGATCCGCGAGCACGTGTCCGGGGAAGCGCTTCTTGGCGTCCTCGATCGCATCGATGACGTCGTTGAGCTCCCAGCCGTTGACGTCGGGTGTTCCGCTCGAGGCGAAACCTTCTTTTCCCTGCAGCGCCGGGTCGGGGGTGCCCCACCAAGCCTGGCGTCCGGTGCTGCCGCGCCCGCGCATGTCGAAGGCGATCATGAAGTAGCGGTCGAGCATCCTCTGGTTCGTCGCGAAGTCGCGCTCGAGGTGGTAACGGTTCCCGTGCCAGCCGTGGAGGTACGCGCAGATCGGCTTGGGCTCCAGGCCCGTCTTGATGCAGGCGTAGTAGAGCTCCAGATTCGGATCCTCGCTCGATACGTATTTGACGCTGAGGTCGTGCACGGTCATCTCCTCGGCGGCCGCGCGGGTCTGGATGCCGACCAAGCCGGCCATGATCGCGGTCGCCATCACGTTGCACAAGGGCCTGACTGCGTTCACGTGAGTCTCCTGCAAGGGGTCGCACGCGCGACAAGGACTGTGGGCTGCGTCGTCAATCCCGGTAGAACCACTCCAGGGGATAGATGCGCGTGACCTGCTCCTGCTTGTTCAGGTTTTTTTCGGCGATGCCGAGCAAGGGGCTGCCTCGACTATACATGACGAAGACCTTGTCTCCGGCGAAGCAGACGTTGGGGTAGTGGAAGAAGGCCCAGTTGTCGGGGAGCTCGCCCAGGTCGTCGCGGCCGCGCACCCAGCGGATCTCGGCGTCGGGCTCGACGCGGGCCACGTCGTCGAGGCCTGCGCTCACTTCGATGGTTTTGAAGTGCTCCCAGGTCTTGCCGCTGTCTTTGGAGATGGCGGTGGAGAGGCGTCCGCGGCGATAGCCGCGACGGATCTCGTCGCCCGAAACCTGGTTCCAGACGCAGAGGAGGTCGCGCGTCTTCGGAATCCTCCGCAGGCGCGGGGGCGAGTAGGAGCAGGCGAGTTTGGTGGGACGGACGGCGGTCCACGTCGCGCCTCCGTCGGAGCTGTAGCTATACACGAGACGACCCACCTGGGAGCGGGCGAGGAAGAGGACGCGGCCGTCGACGGTCTCGGCGACGTTGGGCTCGTCGCAGGAGGTGTGTGCGCCATAGCCGTTCGGTTCGCCCTTCTCATCGAACCAGCCTATGAGGTTGGCGGACTGCTCCCAGGTGTTCCCAAAGTTGACGGAGTAGCTGACGGCCGCGATGTCGATCTCGGGCATGTGGCCGTGACCCTCGGTGGCGTATTTCTGCCCGCGCCACAGGCCGATGCTCTGAGGCGCGCAGGCGAGATCGGCAGGGGAGCTCGAGTAGCAGGTCCGGCTGGGGTAGAGGAGGCGGCCGCTCTTGAGCTGGATCATCGTGTCCCAGAAGGGACCGCCCAGCATCTTTGCGCGCAGGGCGGGTCCCCAGGTCTTGCCTTCATCCTCGGAGACGCGGATTTGGGCGCCGCTCGTCAAGGCGAGCGCGCCTGACTGCAGGCGGAGGATGCCCGTTCCGGAGACGCCGCTTCCCAGGGACTGATTCGATCCCCAGGTGAGTCCCCCGTCGGTCGAGAGGCGGAAGCTTCCGCCGCCGACGAGCATGAGGGAGCCGTCCTTGAGCTGGGCGAGGCTGTGATCGATCCCGCCGATCCCCACCAGCTCGACTACGCCTTCGGGGGGAGGCTTGCCGATGCCGGGCGGCTCGGCGGCGGCGCTGTGCAGAGCCATCAGGATGAACGCGAGCACCAAGGGCAGCATGGACAGGTTCACGTGCATTTCCATTCCGGGAAGCTCCCTATGCTGGGGCGCCATACCGATTGAACCAGGCGCGCTCCTCGAAGGGTTTCTTCTCCTGCCGGGGGCCTTCCTCGGCGGGCACGCCCACGGGCAGGATGACGCGCACGATCTTGTCGTCGGGGACGCCCAGGAGGCGTCCGATGACGCGCGCGCGATCCGTGTGGCGCAGCCATCCGTCGATCCAGACGCTCGCGTAGCCGAGGGCCGTGATCGCTAGGAGCATGTTCTCGACGGCGGCGGCGCAGTCCTCGATCTGGAAGTGGGCCTTGTCGAGGAGGATCAACTCGGGGGCCGCGTCGATGAGGCAGGCGATGAGCGCGGGGGCCTCGCGGAGCGACCGGCCGGCGCCCTCCATCGCGGCGATCTTGGCTGTGACTAGCGGATCATCGACAATGATGAACGTGGTGGTCTGGGCGTTCTTTCCGGACGGGGCCGCTATGCCGGCGCGCACGATACGATCGAGGTCCTTTCGGGGGACCTTTTGGGCGCAGCAGGGTCCCCTGTAGCTGTAGCGTTTCTCGACGGTCTCGAAGAACTCCATGTTGCGCTCCCTCCTCTAGCGGCGACCGGGTGTCAACTCTACCACGGGAGGGGCTCCCAAGTCCTAATTATTCAGCCGCCAGATCGCAAAGTTGAGCGCAGAGGCGAACAGCACCCACAGGCCGTAAGGCACGAAGAGCCCGGAAGCGAGGGGACTGACCCGGTAGGCAATGAGCACAAAGCCCATGATCGCACCCAGGAGGAATAGGATCTCTCCGAATGCGAGATCCGGCCTATGCAGGCCGAAGAAGAGCCACGACCATGCGGCGTTGAGGAGCAACTGGGCGGCCCACAGTACCAGGGCGGACGTCACGCGGGGGCTCGATCTTTTCCAGACGAGCCAGCCCGACACGGCGATGCACACGTAGAGGGCCGACCATATGGGGCCGAAGAGCCAGCTCGGAGGCGTCCACGACGGCTTGGAAAGGCCGACGTACCACGAACCCGGGGAGAAATGGGCGCCCGCCACGGCCGCCGCCACGACGAGAAGAATGAAGATCAGGAGAGACGCCATACGAGTACGGGCTCCACACTCACGTCTTTTCCATCCGCTTGTCGCGAGGCCCGGAGCCCGCTCCTCTCCCGGGCTTGAAACGCGGGGCTATTTCATCGAGGGGATGATGATGCCCCGGAGGATGATTTTCTGGCAGGTGAGGAAGATGAAGAAAGTGGGAAGGGAGGCGAGGACGAGTGCGCCCATGATGAGGTAGGGATAGTTCGCGTACATCTGCTGGAACTGGTAGAGCCAGACCATGATCGTCCACATCTTCTCATCCTGGCAGACGAGGAAGGCCCACATGAAGCCGCCGTAGGCGCCGAGGAAGGCGCTCAGGGAGATGACGGCGAGGATGGGCTTGCAGAGGGGGAGGGTGATGGTGGTGAACATGCCGAACTCCGTGGCGCCGTCGATGGAGGCGGCCTCATAGAGCTCCTTGGGGAGGGAGTCGAAGAAGCCCTTGAGGAGGAAGATGGAGAAGCCGTTGGCGGCGCCCGGGAGGACGAGCGCGAAGAAGGTGTTGAGGAGGCCGAGGTCGCGCATGAGGAGAAAACCGGGGATCATGGACACCGCGGGAGGGAACGCCATGGTGGCTAAGAGGAAAACGAGGATCTGATTCGTTGCGCGGAGCTGGAACCGGGAGAGGGCATAGGCGGCGAGGGGATTTACGGTGAGGGTGGTGGTGATGGTGAGGGCGATGAGGATGACCGTGTTCGCCAGCGCCCGTCCCCGGACGGCGAGGAAGAAGAAGGCCCGGGAGAAGTTCCGGCTGAGGAAGCTGCGGAAGAGGCCGCCGGCGTGCTCGCGATAGTCGACGTAGTCCATCTCGGGAATGGGGAGGCGCAGTTGCGACAGATCGGCGACGTCGTAGGTCGCGCGGATCTCTTCGGCCGAGGAGTAGCGGGCGAGGAGGAAGCGCTGGAAGGAAGCCTCAGGGGAGAGAAGCTCGCGCTCGGAGACGGGACGGGAAAGGGCGTAGTTCCGCCAGAGGTCGCGACGGGCCTTGAGACGGGTGATCTCGTTTTCGAGATCCACGGGGAGGGAGCGGTCGTCGTCAAGTGCGGGGAGGGTCGCGGTGAGGGGGAGCTCGTCGAGGGAAGCGTAGTCCGTGTGGTGGATGATATTGAAGGCGTGGATCGTGGGGAAGTGCTCCCAGAAGTAGGCCTCGAAGGCGGAGCGGTCCCGCGCCTGCGGGACCTTGAGGCGCGTGAGGCGAACGGGCCAATTCTCCGCGAGGAAGTCGCGGCGGAGCTTGGCGAAGTCGGGGTTCGCTGGCTCGTCGAGCGGGAAGGGCGCTTTCCAGATGGTGTCGATGGAGGCGCCCGTGAGCTCGTTGTAGCGGCTTGCGTCGACCCCGGCCTCGAATAGAAAACAGGTCCAGAGGAAATGACGCGTGACGGGGATCTTGCGCGCGGGGGGGAGGGAGATCACCCAGTCGAGGAAATCGAGGTTCTGGAGGCGATAGGGGAGGATCCACTTGGGAAGGGTGTAGGCAAAGGCGTACTTGCCTAGGGTCATGTATTCGAAGGAGGGATAGGATTCGCCTCGGCGCAGGGCGAGCTCCTGGAGGGCGAGGGAGTCCTTGCGGCTCGATGAGAGGCGGTCGAAGTCGCTGCCCGTGGAGCGGCGGGCGATCTGGCGAAAACGATCGCGCGTGAAGCGCTGGAAGTCGCGCTCGGAGTCGAAGACGAAGAGCGGGAAAACGTCCTCCGAGGAGGAGCGGGTGGAGGAGGACGCCTCGATGAAGGCGGTGTAGTCCTCGGCGCGGCGGGAGACCTTCTCCCAGCGGGCGGGGTCTTTTTCGCAGCCATAGAGGGGGAAGAAGCGGGCGACGGCGTCTTTCTCGAAGGCGATCTCGCGGAAGGAACCCCAGTAGGCGGGCAGGCCGTACTCCGCCTGGAAGTTGCGGAACATGGCGTCGTCGCCGTACTTCGCGGCGAGGTACTTGAGGTAACGCTCCTCGGGGTGAAAAATGTAACGTGGGAAGGGGCTGAAGCGCTCGTAGTCGTAGTTGTTGGAGACGGCGCTGGTGAGGGTGACGAGGAAGGGGTAGACCATGGTGACGCCGCCCGCGGCGAGCACGAGGTAGATGAGCGCGATCACCCCGAGGATCTTGGGGGAGCGTCTGCCTACGGTGGGGAGAATGGGCACAAGAGAAACCTTCAGAAGTTCTCGGCGCGGCGGAACTCGACCTTTCGCAGGATCCGGAGCTGGTAAAGGGTGAAGCCTATGAGGGCGATCCCCATGACCCAGGCCATGGAGGTGGCGATCCCGAAGCGCAGGTACGTGAAGGCCTCGAACCAGATGGCGAGGCTCAGGACCATGGTCTCGTCGCCGGGGCCGCCGCCCGTCATGGCGAAGATGTTCTCCATGGTCTGAAAGGTGCCGATGAAGGCGCCGATGAAGTTGATGATGATGAGGGGCTTGAGGTACGGGAGGGTGATGTTCCAGATCTTATGCCAGATGCCGGCGCCGTCGATCTCGGCGGCCTCGTAGGATTCCTCGTCCACGGACTTGAGCGCCGCTAGGTAGATGAGAGAGCCCATGCCGGCGCCGGACCACATCCCCGGCAGGATGACGGCGATCATCGCCCAGCGGGCGGAGCCTAGCCAGTCCTGTTTTTCGAAGGTGAAGGGGGCGGCGAACCAGCCGGCGGCGGAGCGCAGTGCGTCGAAGGCGCCGCCATGGTGGAGAGCGGAGAAGACCGCCCAGGCGACGAGGGACAGGAGCAGCAGCGCCGAGAGCCCTCGCAGGACAAGCGCGAGAGGGGAGCCGCGACGCACGCTCAAGGCGAACTTGAGGAGCACGAGGAAGGCGAACATCGCGGAGAAGGAAACGAGTCTGGTGATCGGGGGCAGGAAGGCGTTGATGACCGCTGAGAGGATAAGGGCGGAGAGGAAAAGGGAGACGCCCGTGAGGAGTAGGCTTCGGAGGCCGAAGTCGTCCTCTCGCCGGAAGCCGACGCGGAGGAGCACGGCCGCCGCGCCGAGCACCAGGAGCGTCAGAAGCCCCTTGAGGCCGATCACGACGGAGGGGGGAAGGCGGTTCAGGGTGAGGAGGACCTGATTGAGGAGCCCGTACTCGGTGGGGTTGTAGAGGAGCTTCCAGATAAAGAGGATGACGAGGCCGGAGCTGATCTGCGGGAGGAAATAGATGGTCCGCCAGAAGGTCTTGTTGCGGGGGACTTCGGAAAGAAGGAGGGCGAGGAAGATGGGGGTCAGGAAGGTGAGGCTCAAGGCAAGGGCGACGTACTTGGCGGTCTTGGCGCAGTAGGTGTAGAAGTCCCTGTTGAGGAAGACGTTGATGAAGTTGTCGACGCCGACCCAGGAGCTCTCCCCAACGATGCGATAGTCCTGGAAGGCCATGACGGCGCCTCGCGCCAGCGGGTAGTAGGCCCAGAGGAGGATGAGGAGGATGGCGGGGGCGAGCATGAGCCAGGGGAGGAGACGGCTGTGGACGCCTCGCACGGAGGGACGACCTTCCTGGGGGAGGTAGTAGCGGATGACGACGATCATGGCGATGATGAAGAAGACGGCGCCCGTGGCGACGCCGGCGTAAGCCCAGGGGCGTGCGCGGCGCATGGTCTTTTCGGGGAGGCCGAACATTATCCCAGAGTTGGCGCCGTCCTCCACGTCCTTGAGGGCGGCGGCATAATCGAAGGTCTCGTCACGGGCGAGGATCCCGAGGACTTTTTGCATCATCGCGGCGTCGATGGGGTACCAGTATCCCATGAAGGGCTCGACGTGGTAGTGGGCGATGACGGTCCGGAAGTTGTCGCGCCAATGTTTGGGGATCTGATCGATGTATTCGGAGAGTCCGGCGGCCTCGAGTTCCGTGGGGGTCATGAAGCGGGCGTATCCCTGCTCGGCCTTGCGGCGGACGCGGAGGAGCTGGCCTTCGGGACCGGCGTAGCGGGAGATGATCTCCCAGGCGACGTCGCGGGCTTCCTTCCGGCGGTCGTCGATGAGCTCGGGGCCGAGGGAAAGGTAGTGGTTGAAAAAGCCGACGACGCTGTGGTGAGAGGCGTCGGCCCCCGGGACGGGGAAGAAGCCGAGATTCTCGGGGGAGACGTTGTACATTTCGAGCTGACGGACGTCGCTCATGACCATGGCGACTTCGCCGAGGCGGAACATCTCGGGCCAACTCGCCTCGCCGCCGAGGGCGGTCCGCATGGCGCCGGTGATGACCTTATCGGGGGAGAAGGCGACGACTTCGCCGGTGCGAGGGTCGCGGACGGAGCCGGCGGCGAGGTCGGCGTCGGAGAGGTCGATCGGCTCGCCTGTGCGGGGGTTGCGGATCCATTTCTGCCAGCAGAGCTTGTGGTAGAAGCGGCAGGCGCGGGTGCCCGCCTCGTCGGCTAGGGTGGCGCGCCAGGCGGAAGGATAGCGGGAGAGGTCGTCGCCTGTTTCGGGATCAAGGAAGCGGGTCTCCTCCTCCTTGAACCAGTGGGTCTTGCCGGTGACGGGATTGGTCTTGCCCTGCATGAGGGCCTCGCCGCCCGCGGCCCAGAGCCACTGGAGCCACTGCCAGCCCGAGAGGGGGAGCGCAAAGCCGCGCTGTCCTCGGGCGAAGCGGGCGCCCGGGATCTGGCGACCGGGGTCGGTGAGCTTCTGGCAATAGTACCAGAACTCGTCCCAGTCCTTCGGGGGGATGTCGGGGAGGCCCGCCTTTCGGAAGAGGTCGCGTCGGTAGACGAGCCCGTGGAAGATGGGGGTGGACCAGGGGATGCCGTAGACCTTGCCGTTGACGGTGGCCGCGAAGCGGGTGATCTCGGGGATTTCTTTCCAGTAGTCCCACTTGGCTTCCTCGGGGTCGATCTGGCCGTTGCCGTTGGTGTCGTCGCCGATGTATTCGTTGAGGGGAGTGCAGAAGCCTTGGTCGACGTTCTTTCGGATCTCGTGGAAGTGATTGTAGAAGATGTCGGGGCCGGTGCGGCCGGCGAAGGCGAGGAGCAGCCTGCTGTTTCCGCGGTACGCGGTGAGCCTCAGGGGGGACCAGGCGACGATCTGGACGTCGGGGTGTTCCTGTCTCACCGCTTGACAGATGACGTTTCCGGGGTCATCGCCGCCCGTCGGGTCATAGACGTGGGAGGCCTTGATCACGACCGCGCGCCCGGAGGCATCACGGCCCAGCGTCCGCGCGAGGAGGAGGGCGAGCGAGACGGCGACGACGACGGACACGACGAGGAGGAGATAGACGGTTCTGCGGCGACCAGCGGATGGCATGATCGACTTCATATGGTCCACCAAAGGTGCCAGTGATCGACCGCGAGGCCGCCGAGGCCTCTCACCTGCACGAAGCGGGGCTCCGTGTCTCTTTCAAGCTCGTCGGGATGCCCCAGGCGGCGGATCGTCGCCCATTGTCCCAGGCCCAGGCGCTCGTGGAGATCCCAGAAGGCCAAGCCGTGCGCCCCCTTCTCGTAAGCTGATTTCGCCTTTCGGCGGAACGCGTTCGGGGGCGTCACGCGAGGGAGCATATCCTGGTAGAGGCGGCAGCGGGTGCCTTCGACCGCGTCGATAAAGTAGCGATAGTCTGACTCCACGAGCTTAGCGTCTTCCCGCTTATCATGCCAGGGTTTTCCGGGCCGGCGGATCGTATCGCTGGCGATGACCGCGTCGATGAGTCCCTCGTGCGCCCACGTCTTCACGTCGAGGCCGAAGAGCATGTTGGACTCGCCATACGCGTCGACCTCGACGAAGAGGGGGAAGCGTTCGCGGCGGGAGGCCTGGGCCACAGCGTCCATCATCCGGCGGATCTCGCGGAGGTAGCCCGTGATTAGGTCCGCCTTGAAGCGCAGCCAGTCCGGGTCGGCGTCGTCCAGCTCCCTGGGGTCCCGCTTGTGAGCGTCACGGAAGGCCTGGATCACGGGCGCTTCGTAGAGGACGAGAGGCCCGCTTCGCACGAAGAGGAGGGCCAGGCCGTCCATGCCTCGTTCCAGGAGTTCGCGGAAGGTCGCCAAAACGCGCTCGCGCACCGGCGGGTACGCCCAGGATACGAACGGGATCGGATGGTCCGCCTTGTCGCGGCAGAGGTATTCCGGATGCTCGTTGACGAAACGTCCGGACCAGAAGTCCTTGAAAGGTCCGGCGAAGGTATCCTGGAACCGGGAGCCCGCCAGCACGCGCAGGCCCATCGCATGGGCGCGGTCGGTGAGGACCGCCAGCGCGTCCGTCCGGTGCTCCCGAAGGGCGCGATAGACGGCGACCATGTCGTGGGTGAACTTGGAACCGGGGGAAGCGTGTGGATGAGGCGGATCGGCGAAGGCGGGGGAGTCGTCCCCCCACAGCTCCAGATGCTTTGAAAGGAAGTTGGCGTGGCCGAGAGGGCTTTCAATCTGGGCGATGAGGATTTCGAAATCCGTATCCCGGAGGGGCTCGATCACCTCGGCGATTTTTTCAGGGGTGTCGCGACGCGTTCCCTCGAACCAGGAGCCCGTGTCCAGGAGCGCGATGAGCTTCCGGGTGGAGCGCTGGGCGCGGTCGGCGATCAGGGCGTCCACCTCGGCGCCGGACAGAGGAACGAGGCGCAGCCAGAAAAGCGCGCCTCCCGCGGGCGAGGGGGCGACGATGAGGTTCTCTCTCGTGAGGTCGGCACACTTCCAGAATCCTTCAAGGATGTGGAAGCCAAATCCGAGGGTGTCGGGCTTCGGGTCCGCCGCGACGGGGAAGAGGGCGGTGTCGCAGGAGAGCCTCAGATAGGGGGGTTCCAAGCCCAAGCCGCGGCCGACGCCCAGGTGGATCGCGTGCCAGCCTTCCACGGGGAGGGGGATGACCGCCGGCGGAGGCGGGAGCGCGCTTGAGCAGCACAGGAGCGTCCCGGAGATCGGTTCAGTCGAATAGTCGATGAGGGTCCACTTTCCGGGCTCAAGACGGCGGGCAAAGAGCTCGGCGGGTTGAAGGCTGTTGAAATCGCTTAACACGACCTCGCCTTGTCTTGGGCTCATTAGCTTATCTCTTGCCTTACAAGGTCTTACGTCATGCGATTGCGGTGCGCGGATCGGTCTTCGATGCCGCAGGAAAGCTGGAAGATACTGCAGAACGCGACGCTTTTCCAGTCTTTCGCAAAGGATCGGGATTCTTTCTTGGGGAAAAAGAGATAGTCGGCCTTGACAGGGCCGGAAAAGAATTGTAGTCTACTCAAGTAACATATAGGTTACTTGGGGTGATCTGACTTGTCAAACGATATCCATCTTGCGATTGATCGCAACTCGGGGGCGTCCCTTTCTTGGCAGGTGGAGAAGGACATCGAGCGACAGATTTCGAAGGGGGTGTGGGCCTCGGCGGACAGGATCCCGAGCGAACAGGTTCTCGCGCACATCTACGGGGTGGCGCGTCCCACGGTCCGACGGGCGATCTCCAGCTTGAGTCGCAGGGGCATACTGGTGAGACGCAGGGGGAAGGGGACCTTCATCTGCCGGGAGGAGTACGCCCTTCAGCAGAGCCACGCGATGCGGACGATCATGTTCGTCGCCGGGGACTTCGACGTGTTCGGGCGGATCCTGAGGGGAGTGGAGGAGGAAGCCCTGCGTCGGGGGTATGGGGTGATGGTGGGGGAGATAGGTCGCGGCGCCGAGAGGGAAAGGATGTACCTCAAGCTGGCCCAAGAGCGTCAGGTCGCGGGCATCCTGGTCGAGCCCATTTATCTGCTGGCGCCGAGAGAGTTCCAGGAGGTGCGTGACAGCGGCATCCCGATGGTGTTCATCGAAAAGTACGTCGATTTCGAAGAGGACTTCGTCGTCGGCGACAACAAGGCCGGGATGGCGTTAGCCGTCCACCATCTTCACGCGCTGGGTCACAAACGAATCGGCTATGTGCAGCATGAGCGATCGCAGGACCGACCCACCCAGCCGGAGCGTCTCAAGGGGTTCCGGGAAGCCTGCAAGGCCCACGGGATCGAGGTCGACGACAAGTGGATCGTGACACTGTATGCGCTCGACGGGACGGGGCCCGAGGACACAGCGAGGATGCGCGCGGTGCTGGATCTTCCCGAGGACGAGCGTCCCACCGCATTGTGCTGCTATAACGACGATGGGGCGGCCTTTGCGATGGCGACGGCGTTGGAGACGGGACTGTCCATCCCGGACGACATCTCGATCGTAGGGTGGGACGATACGGAATTGGAGTATCCGCACCCCATTCCGTTGACCTCGCTGGCGACGGCGACACACGAGATCGGGGTCGAGGCCGCGCGGCTCCTCTTCGAAAAGATCGAGCACGGCGATCCGGCGGAGAAGCTCAGGATGATCATCATGCCGACGCTTAAGGTGAGGCAATCGACGGGCGGGCCGCCCGAGATGAAGAAAGGGACGGGTACGTCTCAGGTCCCAGGCCGACGGGTCAAGGAGAGAACGGCCACGTAGCAGGAAGGAGGAAACGGAAGTGGAAAGGAAAGAGCTCAAGAAGAGAGGACTTGCTTTGAAGGAGGAAACAGAGGTGGAGAAGGTCCAGAGGAAAGGGTTCACTTTGATCGAGCTTCTGGTGGTGATGGTGATCATCGCTCTCTTGGTGGGGCTCTTGCTCCCGGCGCTGGGAAGGGCGCGGGAGGAGGCGCGCAAGACCCAGTGCAGGTCGAACCTCAGACAGATCGGCTTGGCGATGACGATGTACGCGAACGACAACAAGAGCTATCTCCCGTGTCTCTACGGGAACTCGGGGGTGCAGCAGAGCTCGACGACGTCGGTGGTTCTGGGCGGGTGCGGGGGGCTGTACTCGGCTGGGACGGCGGCTTACTGGGGCAATCCCAAGGTCAACGGCGCGGTGTATATCGACGAGTTCTCCTACGGCCTCTACATCATGCCCAACGACAACCTGAACGACAACCGCTACAACAAGCCCACGCGGGCGAACGGGTTGGCGCTTCTTTTCACGGGGGGGGATCTCACCCAGAAGGGGGCGGCGGTGCTGGTGTGTCCGAGCCGTCAGGTTCCAGAGCGATACAAGAAGTGCAGCGTTTACAACGCGTTCCAGTATCTCGACACGGCGCCCTTCTGGACGAGCAACGGGAGGATCATGCTCAACCACCATTGGGCCCTGGACACGACGTGGACGTGCGGGGGGACGAGCGGCGCTTGCAACCGGAGCGTGCCCAACTTCGGCGCGCCGCTCTACTGGGGGGCCTTCGGCAAC
>JAZDKG010000063.1:0-19498 GCA_043803205.1 Planctomycetota bacterium | reverse complement strand
ACCCACATCCACGGCCGTCCCCCAACGGCCCGCCCGAACTTCGCCGTTTGGTTGATGTAGCTGGCGAGGTCCTCGTTGAGGCCCCGTGTCGCGCATTCGTAGTGGAGCGCGTCCGCGTCCTCGATCATCTCCTCTTGCCGGCACCCGACCCGCCTCACGCACCCGTGCAGGTACGTCCCCCGGTTGAACACGAGGAGCGTCCCCGGCAAAGCCCTGCGCACTCTCGACGCAACCCTCCGCCACAGCGCCCTCTGATGCCCGTAATGCCACGCCAAATATCTGCGGAACGCGCGCGAATCAAAATCCGCCGCCTTCGGGATCTCGCCCCCCGTCGCCTTCTGATACGCCGCCCTGCACCCTTCGCACCTGCATAGCAAGCCACCCATGAAGTTGTCCACATACAGACACTCCGGGCGGTACTTCCCGGCTATCTCATCCGCAATCGACAGGAAGTAGTCCAGATAGGGCGACGAGTTGCACATGTTCGCTAACCACCCCTGGCCCACCTTCCTCCCCCTCGCGTCCCGCCGCACCCACTCGGGGTGCTTCTTCCCCATGATCGGATCGAAACCCGAGTTCACGTAGACGACGAGATGGAGCTTCGCCCGCCGGCACGCTTCCATAAGCTCCGCCAAGAAATCCCTCTCTTCGAGCCCTCTCGCCCTTGGCGCAATGTCGCTCGCGTAATACGCGGTCCCCTGATGGCTGAACGCCCCGAACCGGATCGTGTTCGCCCGCATCGCTCGCGCGTGCCGAACGATCTCCTCCGCCTTCACCCCCTCCCCGGCGAAGTCGTAAAACGTCGGCTCAATCGCCACCACCCTCCCCCGCGCTAGGATGTCATCTCTCGTCTTCATCTTCTATGCCCTCTCAGGCGGCCAATCCTCCGGCACATTCCATCGCAGGCAATGAGATACGATGTCCTCGTTCACCGTCGGCGTCTCCCGGAAATACCGCGCATAGTACCCCGTCATCACGCTCCCATCGGGCATGAGGATGCTCCGTGGGTGCCCCCCGTAGTTGTCCCAGCTTGCATACGCTAGCATCAGAAAGTTCTCGAGGTCCCACGTCTTCCCATGGTCGCGCGTGCCGATCGCCTGGCATCCGAACGGGAACTGACGGTTCCCGTAGATGAGGACGATCCGCCCGTCGGGCAGCTCCAGCGGAAACCCCGGGATCTGCGCCATCCCTAAGCCGATCGGGCTCGGCTTCGTCCACGTGCGCCCTTCGTCGCTCGACGCGATGAGCGCCATCTGGTCTCCCCCCTCCCCCGTCTGTCCCCCCTGTCCCCAGACGTCGCGCGAATACGACGTGTCCAGCCGGGCGAATCCCAGGAGCCTCCCGTCCCGCAGGCGCAGAAGCTCCACCTCGTCCGTCTCGATGATGAGGTTTCCGTCTTCCCACGTCCGCCCCCGGTCGCGCGACCGGATCGCGTAGCACTGGAAGTCGTCGTACCTCTCGACCGGCCCCCTGACCGTGCAGCACGTCGCCAAGAGCGTCCCGTCGGGAAGCTCGAGCACCCCGTTCGTCTCGCCGAAGCCCCTTGAGACCCCCGGGCGCTTGTCCCTCGAGAACTTGTCCCACTTCACGTCGCACTCGTGGAAGGATTCTCCCGCATCATCGCTCCAGTAGAGCTTCGATCCCGCCGCTAGCACCATAACGGCGTCCTTGAGGACCGAAAGCTGCGTCGCCCTCCCCGGCAATCCCAAGAGCCTCGGGGCGCTCCACGTGAGCCCCTCGTCCCGGCTGAAGCACAGCGCCGCTTCTTCATCTGCGTTCGGATACGCCGGATTCCTTTGCGAGCGCAGATTCTTGTACTGGCTCGCCACCAGGTCCCCGTTCGGCATCCTCTGGATCACGGGCTTCCCGAACCCGTGCGCGATCTGGCTGCGCCGCGCCGGCGCCCGCCTGCACACGAAGATCTCGTGCGGATTGAGCGAGTTGAACCCCGTGTACCCCCCGCACGCCGATTTGTCCGTCGGCGCCGGCACCTCGATGTTGGTTCCCTTCATCCTCATCGGCATCCCAAGTTCTCCTTCACCATGCCCAAAACCTCGGGAAAGGCAGCCGCACGGTCGGGAAGAGGATACCGCCCGTCGCGCGCTAGGAACAGGAGATTCCTGCACGGCAGGAGTGCAGACCGACACCCGTCATCACCTGATGGTGGCGGTCTGCCGCGCCCGCAGAAGTCGTAGGGAGAAGCTTGCCGGGGGGACGCCGACAAGTTATCGTCTTGGAGACCACGTCGCCGTGAAGGCCTACTTCTGCGCGGCGAGGCGCAAATGGACCTTCGGAGGATCACGCTTGACCCACCTCCGAAACGCCCGCGACAACCTCCTCCGCGCCATCCGCTTCGAGCGCCCGGACTACATCCCGATGGTCTTCCACGTCAACTCGGCGTGCTGGCATCACTACCCGCAGCAGGCCCTCATCGACCTGATGCAGTCCCACTCCTTCCTCTTCCCCGACTTCAAGCCCCCCGCGCTCCCGTTCGTCCCCGATTATCCCCCGTATGCCCGCGCGGGTGTGCCCTTCGTCGATCCCTGGGGCTGCGTGTGGGAGACCGACGACGACGGACTCCTCGGCATCGTGACAAAGCACCCCCTCGAAGACTGGGCAGCCTTCGACCGCTATGAGCCTCCCGACCCAAGCTGCTTCAACCACTATGGCCCCGTGGATTGGGACACACTGGCCGCCGCCGACACGCCCATGGGTTTCTTCCCGTGCCTCCCCTCCGGCGAGATCGGTCACGGCCACACCTTCCTCAAGCTCTGCGACCTCCGCGGCTATACGAACCTCCTCGTGGACATGGCCGACGACGAGCCCAGGCTCCCGCGACTCATCGACATGGCGGAAACGTTCAACGCCGGCCTCGTGCGCAACTTCATCGAGCGCGCCCGCGTCGAGCTCCTGGGCTTCGCCGAAGATCTCGGGATGCAATGCGGCCCGATGCTCTCCCCCGAGCACTTCCGCCGCTACATCCTCCCCAGCTATCGTCGTCTCATGTCGCCCGCCCGCGACGCCGCCTGCATCGTCCACATGCACTCGGACGGCGACATCCGCGCTCTGATCGATGACTTGGTCGGCCGCGTCGACGTCATCAACCTTCAGGACCTCGTGAACGGCATCGACTGGATCCGCGCTCGTCTCGCGGGCAGGGTCTGCATCGACCTCGACATTGACCGCCAGCAGATCACGCCCCGCGGACGTCCCGCCGACGTCGACGCCCTCGTGCGCGAAGAGGTCGAAAAGCTCGGGAGCCCGCAAGGCGGCCTCATGATGATCTATGGCCTCTATCCCGGCGTCCCGCTCGAGAACGTCAAAGCGCTCATGGACGCCATGGAGAAATATGCGACCTACTACTCATAGCACCCGCGTCATGCCCCCCTTTCCCTCCTCTTGCGCCTGTTGTCTCTCCCTATGATCGCTCCCCATCTCTTTCGCGAGGCCTCAAGGTAACGGGAAACACCATGCGAAACATAAGCGCCAAAGAACGTGTCCGCGCTGCGATCGGCGCCGCCGGACCGGACCGCGTGCCCATTGCCGTCAGCGCCGATTGGGCCTACGTCGCGAAAGCGGCGGGCATGAGCATTGAAGAGTTCATCTTCGGCGACAATCGCGTGCGCGCGCATGCCACGATCCGGATGTTCCGTCGCCATGCCGGTATCGATATCCTCCTGTGCCCTGTCGGGGTGTCCGAGGCGTTCGCCCGCTCGCACAGGCTGCGCCGGGAAGGCGATCGAGTCCTCGTCACCGACGAGAACACGGGCGAAACGCTGCCGATCGCGGAACGCTACGAGATGGAGCGCTCGAAGAGCGCCTCGTCCGCGAACGTGGCGGATCGCCCGATCTCCACCCGGGCCGACATCGAAGAGGCCTTGGGCCCCCTTCCCACCACCGAGGAAGTCCTGGCCCGGGGGATCCACGATCCGGAATCCATCATCGCCCGCGAGTTGGGCGATGAGGCGTTCCTGGTCCGCCGCGCTGGCCACCCCACCGAGCGACTCGTCTACCACTTGGGGGGCTTCAACCGCACCATGGAGATGATCGCGACCAATTCGGACCTCGTCGCGGAAGTCTTCGTACGCATTGCCGCTCAAAAGGCGATCGAGAACATCTCCACCGCGTCCGATAACGGCGTGGACGGCGTTCGCATTACCGCCTCCATGGAGGGCGCCGACATGATCTCCCCGCATCACTGGCGCCAGATTATGCTCCCCGGATACCGGATCATGGTCGAACGCGCCCGCGCGGCTGGGTTATCCGTCCTCATGTGGTTCCTGGGCGACTGCATGCCTCTCCTCAGGGACCTTGTCGAGCTCGGCATCGACGGTCTCTGGATCGAACAGCCACGCCGCGGCTCCGCCGCCGACCTGCGCGAGATCCGCAGGACCGTCGGCGACGCCTTCTGCATCACCGGATGGACGAACGACCTCGAGATGATCCACGATGATCGTCCAGCGATCGCCCGTCGCGTCCGCGATCAGATCCGACATGCGGGGGCTCGAGGCGCCCTCATCATGAGCACCTCCCATCTCGCCGATGATGTTTCCTGTGAAACCGTGGACTTCTGGTGCCGGCAGGCTCTTCAGTGCTCCTTCTGACCTCCTCCGGAGCTTCAACCGTGCCTGTCTCAAGACCCCGCGACCTCATGGCGACGATCATGGAAGGCGGCCTCCCGGATCGCATCCCCTACTCCCTTTTCGCCCCCAAAGCCTTCTGGGACCGCCTCGCCGATGGGCTCCAATGTCCCCCTGCTCAAGTCTACCACCTCGACAACGGCGACCGAGACGTCTCCCCCCGCTCCCGTGGCAAGCCCCCCTGGGACCTCCCCTGGGATAACCCGCTGGATAACGAAGAGGAGGAGCAGTTTCTCCGCGAGCGCTTCGCCAAGTACCTCCCGCGCGAAAAGATCGCCGGCCTGCGCGTGAGCGAATGCGGCTCCATCACCGTGCCCGGGTCCAGTTACCACCTTCGCCGCATGATCTACCCCCTCCGCCACGCCGCCGGCCTCAACGAGATCGACAACTTCCCCTGGCCCGACGTCCGCGAAGACTGGCGATGGGAAGGCCTCGAAGACGAGGCGCGAGACATCCTCTCGCAAGGCTACTGGCTCGAGGGCGGCGTCGGCAGCCTCTTCGAAAGCTGCTGGTACCTGCGCAGTCAGGAGCAGCTTCTCATGGACACCTACATCAACCCCGAATTCGCCGCGCGCTTGCTCGACCGCATGACCGCCGACCTCGAATACAAGGCCGCGCGCCTCGCGCGCATGGGCGTGGACACCCTCGGCTGCGCCGACGACATGGGTCACCAGCGCCAGCTCTTCATGCGCCCCGACATGCTCCGCAAATGGATCCTCTCTCGCTGGGAGCGCATCATCGCCGCCGCCAAGGCCGTCAAACCCGACGTCAAGATCGACTTCCACACCGACGGCCGCTCCGAGGAGATGATCCCCGACCTCCTCGCCATCGGCGTCACCGCCATCAACCCCGTCCAGCCCGAGTGCGACGACCCGGAGCATCTCAAGCGCAGGTTCGGCCCCAGGCTCGTGCTCAAGGGCACCCTATCCTCCCGCGTGCTCACCTTCGGCGCCCCCGACGACGTGAAGGCCGAGATCAAGACCCGCATGGACACCGCCAAACGCTTCGGCGGAATGCTCATCACCCCCAACAACTGTCCCGACGTCAACACCTCCCCCGCGAACTTCAAAGCCTTCCTCGACGCCTGCGAGGAATACGGGCGCCTAAACTGACCCCCCTTCACTCCCTACCTTCTCTCATCCGTCCCCTTTGCCGTTGACTCGCTTCACTCAAGGTGTACCGTCTGGGAGACGACAGCTCCGGCAAACCCCGCGAAGGCGAAAGGCCGACCTATGCGCATCCACTTCTTCGGCGCCGCAAGGACCACCACCGGCTCCATGCACCTGATCGAGACCGACGGCGGGCGCCTCCTCCTCGATTGCGGCCTCTACCAGGGAAAGCGAAAGGAGGCCTTCGAGCGCAACCGCCATCTCCCCTTCGATCCCGCCTCCGTCGACGCCTGCGTCCTCTCCCATGCCCACATCGACCACAGCGGCAACCTCCCCAGCCTCGTCAAAGGGGGCTTCCGCGGCCCCATCGTCGCCACGCCCCCCACCCGCGACCTCTGCGAGATCATGCTCCTCGACACCGCCCACCTCCAGGAACATGACGTCGAATACGTCAACAAGAAGAGACGCAAACAGGGGAAGAACCCCTTCGAGCCTCTCTACGTGGCAAGCGACGTCGTCGCGGCCATGCGCCGCTTTCATCCCCTCCCCTACGACGCCCCTCGGGAAATCGTCCCAGGAGTCCAGCTCACCTTCCGCGACGCCGGCCACATCCTCGGCTCCGCGCTCACTGTCCTCGACTTCTCCGAAAACGGCCGCTCGCGCCGCCTCCTCTTCACCGGAGACCTCGGCCGCCGAAACATGCCCATCCTCAGAGACCCCGTCCCCGTCGACAACGTCCACTGCCTCATCACCGAGAGCACCTATGGCAATCGCTTCCACCCCGCCCACGAGGACATCGAGGAGACCCTGCGCGAGCTTTGCCGCAAGGTCGCCGACGCCCGCGCGAGACTCATCATCCCCGCCTTCAGCGTCGGCCGCACCCAGCAGATCCTCTACCTCCTCCACGATCTCTGGCGCAGCCGCCGCCTCCCCGAGGTCCCCGTCTACGTCGACAGTCCCCTCTCCGTGAAGGCGACCGGTCTCTACGACAAGCATCCCGAGTGCTACGACGCCGAGTCGCTCGACCTCATCCGCGCGAATGACGACCCCTTCTCCTTCCGCGCCGTCACCTACGTCGCCGACGTCGGCGAGTCGAAAAAGCTCAACTCCATGCGCGGGCCTCTCATCATCATCTCCGCCTCCGGGATGTGCGAAGGGGGCAGGATCCTTCACCACCTCAAGCATGGCATCCAGGATCGCAACAACATCATCCTCTTCGTCGGCTACCAGGCCGAGAACACCCTGGGCCGCCGCCTCGTCGAGCGCCAGTCCCCCGTACGCATCTTCGGCGAAGAATTCGAGCTTCGCGCCGAGGTCCGCAGCGTCGAGGCCCTCAGCGCCCACGCCGACCGCAGCGAGCTCCTCGACTTCTTCCGCCGGTGCGGCTCCGCGATGGAAAAAGCCTTCGTTGTCCACGGGGAGGTCGATCAGGCTGGCCCCTTCGCCCAGGCCCTCCGCGATTCGGGCATCCCCGATGTCCTCATTCCCGAACCCGGACAACTCGCCCAATTCTGACCCCCACCCAGAACGCCGATATGTCCTCCCTGACAGCGAACAGAAGAACGCCGGCTACCAGGGAAGAAGTATCCGTCGGATGCTCGATCCGCTGCGAACTGCTCGTACGATCTCAACGGTTGCGACGCTTGCTAGGGCTGCGCCAAGAAGGATATGGAGCCCGTCGCCAAGTGCAGACCATCCCGCTCGGGATACAAGGAACACGCGCCCTGCAACGACCACCACGCCGCCCAATAGCTGCATGGCGCTAAAGAGGACTGGATTCTCTTCTTCCCTAGCCGTCCCCCCCCCGCTTCCGTGGTTCACCCCCTGGGAACTGGAATCCGAAACGCCCGATAGGACCTCACGCTCCAGTACACCGCGTAGAGCAAGAGAAGAATCAACGCCGGGTAAAACAATTCCGTATTGAGCCTCACCGGCGCCGAGAGATTCGCCTCCACCGTCAGTAGAATCGCCGCCAGCAGGAAAGCGAGAACCGCCGTGCCCAACTCACACATAAACGATGTGAAGGCCGCCTTTGCACGCCCCTTATTCTCTTCAGCAAGCCAGTACGCCTTATTCGGCAGGTTCATCAAGTCGGGAAAGGCGAAACCCAGATGCGGAGAGAAATACAGGACACAGAAAAGAAGAACATCCACAGCGAGAAAGACGACCGTAAGTCTTAGACTCGATCCCCAGCTGTCCGGCTCGCCATGAAACCCGAAATGGACGGCGACCTGCGAAGGCAGCACCGCAATCGACACGAGCGCAAGAACAACGTTGACGATGAACGCCCCTACGAATATCGCGCGCATCCTGCACCTCCTCTCCGCGTTCATCGGCGTCTATCTGCGGTTAGAAACATCTCCACGTCCTCCCTCAGCACCCCCGGCTTCCCCTCCGTATACACCCCCACGCACACCGCGTCATTCGCGCGCATGTTCCTCGCGACGCACTCGAACGCCTCCCTCGGATCGTTCCTCCCCGCCGCCAATACCTTGTAGTGAATCGCCGGCCTCGAGAGGTTCTGTATGAGCTCCGTCATCACCCGGCGGTCCTCCTCCAGGAACCACTCCGCTAGCCCCGACACGTGCTCCGCCCTCTCATCCCGGTGCGCCGAGTTGTAGTACGAGCACATGTAGTAATCCGCGTCGACGTTTCCTTCCGCCCATTCGAACACCTCCGGATTGTGCCCCGCGATCCCCGCCGGCAAGCCCGCCTCCCGAATCTTCGCAATCGCCCCAGGCACTTCACCGGTCTTCCCCTGCGCTAGGAGATAATCCATCACCCCGCCGTGGATGTGGCAGGCCTTTGCGCCCCCGCGGACAGCGTTCTCGATCCCCCGCTCGATAGTCCCCAGTTCCGGACACGTCTGCGCGAACCATTGAAGCGTCCCCCCCTCGTCCCAGTACTCCATGAGGACCCGCATGACGTGATGGTCGGCGCGGGCCACCACCGTGTTGATCCCCAGCCCCTCCGCCTCGCGCAGCGTCTCCTTGATCCGCGCCGTCGTGTAGTAGTGCACCATCCGCCGGTCCATCTCCGCGCCCTGGTGCGAGAACCCGCTGAACGGATTGCTCCCCAATATGAATCGGCTCACCCGCACCTTCCCGATCCGTACACACTCCACCCTGTAGTTCTCCTTCCCCGATCATCCGTGTCAATCGGCATTCATCCGCGGTCTATATCTTCCTCTTTCCCTCCCTTTTTTCTCTCCAATCTGCGCAATCTGTGTAATCTGTGGATGAACCCCTCCTGTTTCTTCTTCCCGCGTTCATCGGCGTTCATCAGCGGTTGCTGCTCTTCCCCCGCTGCTCGCCCTTCCTTGCCTTGTACGCCCTCAGAAGCTCCGTGACCAGCACCCCGTCGATCGTCATCCCTTCCGTATTGCAGTCGATGATCCTGACGCCCGACATGTCCACCTTCCGAAAGACGCTGTCGCACAGCATCGCTTCTTCAAACGTGACCGGCCTCTGCCGCTCTTGTTTCCCGTCCTTGTCGGGCGGCCGCCCAATGTGCTGGAACACCGTTCCCCCCATCTGCGCCGCGCTGAAGTGGACATCGCTGAAGTTGATGTCGTGAAAATGCGACCCGCTGAGGTTGATGTTAGTGAACCGCGCCTCCGACAGGTTCACGTCTTCGAACTCCGATCCCGCAATACACTCGCTCCTCACGTTGAGCTTCTTGGATCCCATCGGCGTGAACCCTCCTCTTCGCGTTGCCGCCCCGCCGCCCCCCCTCGTCCCATGAGGACCCGCTCCCTCCCCGGTCCCTCCTCAATCCATGTGTTCCACTATGCGCTCGGCGGGTTCCTTTCCCAACAGCACCATTCCGAACTGCTCGAACTTCCGATCGCTCTTTGGGTCCTTGTCGTGCCAGCGCGACAAAAACTCGTATTCCCTCAGCCACGTCCTGCGAAAGGACGCCGGATCCTCGAAGAGGAGCACCCCCTTCGCATGACCGATAACGATCGCGTAGTGCCCGTCCTCATAGTCGGTCCGCCAGTCCCTCACCGTCATGAACCTCTCCGCCCAGGCCTGCAACAGCACGATCACCGGATCTCCTTCATCGACATGGCGTTTCACATCCAGGATGGTCCAATGCTCTCCGGCTTCCACGCGGAATCCCTTGGCCTTGGCGACCGCGATGGCGTTCTCCACCGGCGTGCCGTCTTCACCGGTCCCCAATTCCTTCATCAGTTCGTCCTCGCGAACTTCCAGCCCGTAGTACGCTAGGACCGTTTGCAGCGCCTTCGCGCCGCAGTCGAAATCGAACGTCTGTCGTCCAATGTGGAGATCGATCATGCCCCTCCTCCTATTGTGTATGGCGTATCTTCTGCAGCGTCGCGCAAATGGCCTCCGCGAAACCGCGGCGCAGCCGGTTGATCGCTTCCACGTTCGGCGTTCGATCCTCGTTCTTGTACAGCCGCTCGTTCGTCTCCTGGATGATCGCTGGCGCGCGAGTGCCCTCCCGTCCCATCGCGTTCACCGAATGCTCCGCGCACACGTGCCCGTGCACCGTGTAGTACTCGGAACTGTTGACCGTCACTTTCACCCCCGCAAGCCGCCTCCGCAGCTCCGCCGCGTAGGTCTCAACATAGATCTCGGGAGAGTAATACTTGGGCCCCTCGTCCAGGCGCGAATGCTGGAAATTCATGAGATCGATCTGATTGTCCGCAACCCCTCGGGCCGTCACCGTGGAGTGCCCGTCCAGCAGAAACTCCGCCCCCGCGCCTATGCTCTCCTCGATCGCCCCGTGGAACGCCCCCAGGTACCTCTTGGCAAGCAGCTTCCGCACTTCCTCGCTCGGCTCCCTCCCCGCCTTGTACACCGCCTCGCCCCGCACGTCCACGAGAGGGACGCTATCCTCCAGGATCCCCGGGTGCCGGTTCGCCTCCAGGATGAGACTGCAATAGGGAAAAACGATGTGTCGGTTGTCGAGAACGTCCCGAAAATCGTAAAGCCAGTTCGTGTACCAGTCCACGTTCCGGACGAGCGTCGGGAACCTCTCGGACAGGCTCCCAAGCGGGATCTCCTCAGGCACGATGATCCCGCTGTGAGGGATGACAACTAACAGTTCTCTCAGGAACACCAATTCCTCTCCCGAAAAAGCCGTGATCCCATCGCGCGTCTTCGAATCATCTTCCCGTCAATGCCAACCGACACATTGTACCGGTACGCCGCGCCCACTCTTATCCTTCTTGTCGCTCCACGCTCACCCAGACCGGGCTCGTCCACGCCCATTTCCCCCATGCCGCCGCTACGTTGTGCGGGTAGCGCCTCTGGACTCCCCTCTCCTTCGCTCGAAGGTAATACCAGTGCGTCCCCGCTGCAGCTCCGCCGTCCGTCCACTCCCCGTCTTCATGCCGGCAGCGCATGACCACCTCCCCGTCCCGCACCACCTCCACCCTCTCGAGCTCCCCTTGCGCGCGCACCGACCACCGCACGACGGGACGCCCCTTCGTCCGCGTCTCCTCCCCCATGAACGCGTCGTTCACGCGGAACTCCATCCTCGTGCGGTTCCCCGTCGTCGCGAAGCACCGCCTCTGGCAAAGCGCCGTGATGATCCCCTCCCTTGAGAGCTCCTCCGCGTAGACGCCCGTGAGCGCCCCCGACAGTCCCGGCAGAAACCGATGGCTGTCACTGTTCCCCACGAAGCCGAACCGGCGCCCCGCCGCTAGCGCATCGTGCACCGTAGGCGCGTCCAGGATGTACGTCCCCCACGCGCTCGTCACCTCCACCACACACTCGTCCTTGATCCCCCACAGCCGCCAGCGCGCGTGATGCGGGATGGATAAATACCCCAGCCTCTCCACGTTCTCCCGGAACGCCTTCTCCGTCGCCCCCGCCTTCTCGATCCTACGCAGGATCCGCCTCTCCCCTCCGGGAAAGATGACGATCCGGTGATTGAAACTCCGCCCTCGGTCCCCACGATGATACGTCCACTCGAAACCCGACAGCCCTACGAAGCTATCCTCGCGCGAGCACGCGCGCGCGACCCTCGCTAGCTCCTCCGCCTCGCTGCTGAGCAACGCCTTGTCAGGATAGAAGTCATTGTCCACGACGCACGCGAAGTCCAGTCTCGCAACGTCCCTCGCGAAATGGTACAGCTCGTCCGGCTCCCCTTCCGCGTCAGGCGAAAAAACGCTGTGGCAGTGCAAGTCCCCCCAAAAGAGCTTCCATCCCCCCTTCAGCGCCTTCCGCCTCGGCTCCGCCGGCAGCGCCTCCCGCTTCCACCCCCGCCAACGCTCCCGTCCCGGCAGCGCGCATCGCGCGCTCGACGCTGCGCTCGCCCTTCGCACCTCGAAGTCATTCCCCGACGCGCGGTGTTCCCCCTTCACGGCGTACACGATCTCCCCCGCCGGGTGCAGGCCCTTCTCGTCAACCGCGTAGCACGTCCCATCGTCCGCTAATGCCACGGTCTCCGACCACTTCCGTCCCTCCCATCTCTTCGCGCACAACCACCCGCGCTTCACGTTCTCCCAGATCTCCTCCTCCCCCTTCTGCTGCTCCCACAGGAGCCATACCGAACCGTCCTCCGACGCCGCTAAGCGGGGGTACCGCCTCAGGCCGTTGTACCCGAAGTATCGCCGGATCGGGAGCAGTCCCAGGTTGAGCGCCGCCGCCGCTCCGTTCCCAACCTCCTTCCACCTGCATCCGTCTCTCCGCGCGACCCGCGCCTCCTGCCACATCCCCATCACGTCCCCCCGCCTGACCGGATACTCCCTCAGCCACGCCGCCCAGAGACTGCCGCCCGCATCCCTCACGATCGACGGGAAGAGACACCACTCCTCGCCCCGCGACACCTCCGTCCATTCCCCGCCGTCAAGCTCCCTCCACACGACCGCGTACCGCCCGTCGCGGTAAGCGTCCGCGATGACGCTCGCCCTCCCCGCCCCGTCAAGGGCAAGCCTGGGCCGGCTCACGAACCCCCCGCGCAGTCCCAGTCTCTCCTCCGCGCCCCACCTCCCGCCCTCCCCCCTTCGAACGTAAAGTTGTGCCCCTCTTTCCGGTTCCGAAAAAGCCGTATACGCAAGCGCGACCCCCGCATCCCCCGTAGCTGTCGCGTCGAGATGATATGCTCCGCCCCCCCGGCACCGGATCCCCTCGACGTGCTCCCATCCCGCGCGTCCCTTCCGGAACCGCTCGATTCGGAAGCGCCCCCCCTTCCCGGCTGCACAGAAAACCTCGATCGCGCCGCCCGGCCGACACATCAATGCCGGCCGCCCGAACGCCGCCCCCTCCGCCAGCTTCACGAGCCTGCTAGGCGAGCGCCCCTCATGCTCCGCCACCGCTAGACGGTCCCGCCCCCTGCAATAGTGCACCCACGAAAGCCATGCCCGCCCCTCCCGCGCGCACATCGCGATCTGCCTCGGCGCAAGGCACTGTCCCCCCCTCGGTCGCAGATACCGGTCGTCCTCCCCGGCGCCTGCATAGGGGCCTCGAATCCTTTTCTTGCCCAAGTCCTTGCTAGCCTCCCATCACCCCCGCAACCTAAGATGGCCCATGCTATCCATCGCGCCCCCCGCGTCAACCCGCGCTCCGCCCCCGTCCTATGACCCCGCTTCCCCCGGCGGCCTGCGCACGTAATCCCACCCCAACTTCCCGCGCGTCCGGCGGAACATCAGCCCCACCATCCGGCTCGCCACCATCGCCACGTAGAGCAGGACCCCATACAGGACCACCCCCAAGATCGGCGAGCCGAACAGCATCCCCACGGGCCCGCTTTGCCATACCACGACCTTGAGCACCGCTATGCTCACGAGCACGATCCCGGCGACGAGCGCAAACCCCGCGAACAAGGCAGCCGCCGATGCGTAGTCCATCCCTGCCCGCTTGATCGCTCGGATCACCACGGTCGGGCTTGCCCCCCTTACCGAACCGTAATACGTGACCCCAAGGATCGCCATCGGGTAATAGAAGAACCCCCAGAGAAGCAACGCGCCCCCAACGGCGAGCGTTCCGGCGTCCCCCGGAACAAGCGAAAGATGCTTCCCCAGAAGCACCGCGACGAGAAGAGGCGTAAACGAGAGAATCCCCACAAGCGTGAACCGCAGCCCCGGAAGCAGCATGTCCCCCCACACGTCCCCGAAGTCCGGCCAGTCGGGGACCTCATCGTTCTCCTCGCACGTTTCATGGATGATCGATTCAGAGAACGCTGCGAAGTAGGAGAACACCCCGAAGAGAACGATGACCACAAGAAGAATAAAGAAGGGGATGGCCGTAGCGTATCCGCACACCCCCACTAAGACCGCAAGCGGCACGCTCGCCGCGAATATCATGAACCGCCCCCGCGGCCGAAGCGGATACGTAAACGCGCTCAGGTACCTCCCCTCCAGCCGTCTAGGCTCCTTCTTGCTGACCTCCGTCCCCGGCTCCATGAGCGACCATGCGCTCACTTCATCCGAAGACCCCGCATCTTTTCCCCTCTCCTCCCCCCCGGCGAGAGAAGCAGGACCTGGCGGTGCGATAGCTTGCCCCCCCTCCGCATTCCGTACTTCGCTTTGCCGCGCTGCCTCTCCCTTTCCCCAATCTGCGAAATCTGCGTAATCTGTGGATTGACCTCTTTTCTCTCTTTGCCTGCGCGCTTCCTTCCCCCCTCCTCTGGGCGCTTCTTGTCCCGTAGCTCCATCAAAGGTGCATCCTCCGGCGGCCGCCGCAATCGGCACATACGCGCTCCCCGGATTCTCCGCGGGCACAATGAACACCACCCCGCAGCCCGGACACCTCCCCCGTCGGCCGACCATCCCCTCCTCCGCCCTCATCCGCTTCCCGCACTCACATTGAAACTGAAACCCCATTTCCCCTCCGAACGGTAAGGGGACAGGCTAGTTCCTCGCCCCCTTCCGATCTCCCGCCCACATCGGAACGTCGACCACCAACATCCTCTGGCTTTCCACGTCGTTGCGCCCGCGACCGCTCGCCCGGATGGTGACGAGCACGCCCTTCCCCTCCCGATCGCGTGCAAGCGCCACCGACGCTCGCGCATCGATGAGCTCAACGACGATCTCCCCCGCGGTCCCTTCCCCCTTCCCTGCGACCTCCCGCGCGACCGCTAATCCGCTCACCATTGCGGCGTCCGACCGCAGCTTCGCCAGCTCCCATTCCACCCGACCGATCGACTCGATAACGTATACCGTCGCTGCGCTGACGAGAAAGCCGATCCACACCATCGCCGCTATCGCCGCTATGAGCCCGCTGCCGCGTCTCCTTCTCACCGGCCTTCTCCTTCCACACGCGCGACGATTCTGAAAGGGAATGTCGTGACCACCCGACTCGTCCCCTTCGCCGTCAGCACGAGGTCCGCCCGCACGAGGCCCCCCGACTGGGCGATCTCCCATCGGGCCTCCTCGACCGCGCCGAGCGAGAACTTCCCAGCCCCGCCCCCTGCATCGCTCAGGCGGTGGAGCGCGCCGCCTTCCGTCTCGTACGTCACCCGCCGCCCGTCGCCTCGAACGATTGTAAGCTTCCCGCCTCCTGCCGATAGCTCCCGCGCGTTGCTCACGTCGTTCCGCAGCATCTCAGCCACACTGAAGCTTCTCTCCGTCAGGGCGACCCACTGCTCGTGTCTCTTAGCAAGATGGAGCATCTCCACGATGACCACGATCACCAAGCTCCCCAACACGGCCAACAACCCCATCACGGCCATCACCTCAATGAGGAGGAACCCTTTGCGATCCCTCATCTCCCGCCTCCCCTCTCTTCCTTCGCTCGAAGAAGCGCCTCCACCGACGTCGAGCGCCGAGGCCCCTGCGCCCGCCGCTCCGTCGCCGTGATTCTCACTCTCGTCAGGCCCTTGTAGACCTCCTCTCGCTCCCCCCGCACCACGATCCTCAAGTTCGGGTACCTCTCCCGGACCGCCGGCGAAAGCTCCCTCTCCCGCTCCTCCCCGACGCCCGGCGCCGACGCCGGATCGTCCTCCAGTTCCGCCAACGTATTTCGCATCTCGTGCACCGCCACCGCATGAATTCGGTTCGCGACCGTTTCCTCCGTGAGCTTGACGAAGAGGACGATCGCTCCTCCCGCGACGACCGCGATGGCCGCTAGCGCCAGGAGGACCTCCATCATCACGAACGCGCGCCTCATCCTCTCTTCTCCCTTCAGCCGACCGCCTCCATCGCCCTCACCAGGAATCCGATCACCGCGGCGGCTTGTGTGAGCACCACCACCCCCACGAGCGGGACTGCCGCCGGAATGACGGCTTCGCTCAGCCACTCCAGACTCCGCTTCGCCCGCCCCGACATCACCCACGCTGCCCGGTCCAGGTTGTCCACGAGATTCGCCCCCGCCTCGGCGCCGCTGACCGCCCGCGTGAGAATCCACGGACACCTGGCTAAATACGAGAAGCTCTCCGCGAGGCCCCTCCCCTCCAGGTGCGCCTCCCGCGCCCGCTTGAGCCCCTTGCCGACGCGCCCCACCGCGTCCACGTCGCACGCTAGAGCTAACGCCTCCCGCGTCGACGCCCCCGACTCCAGCACCGCCGAGAGCACGCTCGCAAAGTGCGCGTAGCTGATGTTCCTCTCTACATTGCCGATGATCGGCAGCCGACTCCGCAGCCTTTCCCCCAAGCGTGCCCGCCGGAACGCCCAGTCCACCGCCACGCAAAAAAGCACGACCGCCGTCGGCAACGCGAACACCCCCGCTAGGACCAGCAACGCGACGACCCCCGGATCGCCCCAGCGATTCACGTCTCCCATTGCCCGCAACATGATGTGGAACATCGGAGCGACCCGAAACCACCAGAACGCCGACCAAAAGAGGCACCCCACCCCCAGCAGCGCCGGATACATGAACTTCATCCCGATGTCCGCGTAGCTCTCGTGTGTGAACCGCTCGATCTCCTCCGCGCGCGCTAACACCCTGTCCAATGTCCCCGACCTCTCCCCCGCCCGCACGAGACTCACGTAGAGCGGCGGAAACACCGCCCGGTTGTCCGCCAACGCCTCCGAGAGGAGTCGCCCCTCCGCTAGCTGATCGGCGATCCGCTCGATTATCCTGCGCTGCTTCCTCGGCGCCTCCCGCGCAAAGCTCCTCAGCCCCTGCGCCAAGGGCAGCCCCCGCCGCGTCAGCGTCGCGCACATCCTCCCCACTGCCAGCAAGATCTCCCCCCGCCTCCTCCGGCAGTGCCACCGATACCAGACGAGAGACGCCCCCTCCACCCCCAGGACGAGAAGCAGAATCCCATAGGCCCCGCTCATGATGGATAGCCCCGCGACGTAGACGGGAACAACAACGCACCCCAGCACCAGTGCGATCCCGGCAGGGACCCATCGTCGCGCAATAAGTATCCCTCCCGCTAACGACGCGCAGACGAGGCCTGCTGCGAAGGCGCAGACCTCCTCAGGACCGGACCTCCCCTGATGTGCGCCGAAGATGACGAAAAGCAGGATCGGAACCAAAGCCAGTCCCACGATAAGCATAAGCCCACAGACAAAACGCCGCACCCGGTCGCTCCGTAGCCCCCAGATCGCGACGGCGATCGCCGCCGCGGCGCTCCCTGCCATAAGGAGGACAACCCGGCCCCAAGGCAGCGCTCCAGCCCTGTCCGGCACCAAAACGGACAGGCGCCACACGTAGAACGGAGGCGTCATCGCGGCCACACTCAGCGTGTACAAGAGGACACACACTAAGGAGACCATCACGACGTATACGATCCTCTCAGCCTTGCTCATGCTCACCTCGCCGCTAGATCGAACGCGCGGTAGAGCGCCAAGAAAAACCCATATGCCACCGCCGCGATCGCGCACCCCGCGATCACAACGCACACGGGCGTGACGAGCACCCGGATCTTGAGCGCTGATCGTCTAGCGTCCGACCGCGCTAGCCTCGCTAGCTCCCGCAGCGTCTCCACCAACTCCCCGTGCCCCTCCGCCGCCTTTACCATCCACGCCGCTCCAGGCCCCCCGCATTCGTTCTCGAGCATCGCCTCCGAAAGCGCCTTCCCCCCTCTCACCCCCTCCGCCGTCCGCGCCGCCGCCTCGGCAAGCGCCTCTCCCCCGCTCGCCTCCCCCGCAAGCTCCAAAGCCGTCCCCATCGGCGCCTCCCCGCTCACAAGGGACGCTAGGCTCGAGAAAAACCGCGCCTTCGACGCTGCCCGCACCATCCCCCCCGCGACCGGGAGCGCCTCAACGATCCGCCGTCCCAGCCCCCTGCGTCTCCCCCCGGCCCTTCGCATCGAAAGCCCCACCCAGAGCATGCACCCCACGCAGAATACGGCCGCCACTGCCGCTAGCACCCACAGCACCGGCGCGAGACTCGAAAGCGCCTCGTCCGCTAGCGCCTTGCTCCCAAGGGAGTACGCTAACGCCCCATACAAGCTCGGCACAAGCACCGCGATCCCGACGATCACAGTCGCTAACAAGAGCGCTATCACCGCTAGCGGATAGAAGAGCGCCTGCCGGACGTCCCGCGCTAGCTCCGTGTTCTCCTCGAGGTCCCCCGCGTGCCGCCTGAGCACCCCCGCTAAATCCCCCGAAGCCTGCCCCGCGCGCACGAGCTGCACCAGCACCCACCCGAACGCCTTGACGTGGCGGCCGAGAGCTTCCTCGAAACCCACCCCCCTCTCCACGTCCGCACTCGCCTCCCGAAGCGCCCGCGCGATTCTCCCCCTTCCCGCCTCCCTCGCTAGTTCCCTCAACGCCTCAGGCAGCGACACCTCCGCTTCGAGAATCGAAGCCAACTCCCGGCAGACTTGAGCCAGTTCAACGCCCTTGGCCGCGCGCTTCTCCCTTCCCGCCCGCCCCACCACCCGCACGTCCGAAAACCCCCGCAGCGCCACCGTCCGCACCGCCTCCTCCTGCGACTGCGCCGTCACCTTCGCCCGGTACCGGTTCCCCGTCTCGTCAAAGGCTTCAACTTCAAACGCTTCGCCTGGCAACGGTCACTTCCCTCCCAATTGATTCATCAGTGTCATGAGCGAGATGAACGCGAAGCCGGGCCACACGCTCACAACGATCCAAAGACCTGCAAGGACAGCGCTGACCCCCAGGCCCACGACGGCTGCCCGGACGCACAGCGCCCCCGTCTGCGCGATTCCGTTCTCCGCCTGCGCCGCTAGGACATCGCTCGGCTCATTCGCGAGACGATCCGCATCCAGTGCGCTCTCGCTTGCCCCCTTCGGCCCGCACATCCTCCGTGCGACCTCTTGGTAATCCCCTGCGCCCGCCGCCGCGATCCTCTGCGCCCGCGCGATTCCCCGCGGGCCCTGCGCGAGCGCCGCTGCAATCTTCGCCCCCTGACGCGCTTCAAGCCCGCTCTCCGCTAGCACTGCAAGAGCGGACAAGAACCTCCCCCGCGAGCGCGCCCGCAGCACCCGCCCCAAAAGGGGCCACCTCTCCCCAAACCCCTCAGCCCCGCCCCTCCACAGCACATACGCAACAAAGTTCGAGAGAATACTCAGGAAAACAACCCACCCGAGAACGAAGAAGATCTCCATGGCTGCTGGACTGGCCATTCCCCGAAGCCCAATGTCATTGGAAGCGAAGAACCCGTAGCTGATGTTCGTGACGGTCGGCCAAACGATGATCACCCCCACGCCCCACAGCCCCGCTAACGCCCCAAGAACTGTCCCTAAGAGCGTAAACGTCGGCCGCGCCGCTAAGCGCCACCTCTCCTCCGCCGACGCCTGGGCGGCAAACGCGCGCTCAAGATCAGGCGCCCTCCCCGTCCTCCTCACTCCCTCCTTGACCGCTCTCAGGAACCCCTCCGCGTCCTTCCCCGCCCCGTAGTTCTCCCTCCGCAAATCAAGCTCCCCCCG
>JAZDKG010000062.1:0-22480 GCA_043803205.1 Planctomycetota bacterium | reverse complement strand
GAGTCGGACTTGCCCGTCGTCTTCGTGGACAAGAGCTTGGGACTCGACGTGGACTCGGTTCTGACGGATGAGCAGGCGGGAGCCCGGCTTTCGGTGCGACACCTGATGGTGCTGGGACATCGAGAGGCGGGGTATGTCGGCTACGTTCCGGAGGCGCCCGATGAGACGATCGAAGAAAGGCGCGAGAGCTTCATCGGGACATGCGTCGACATGGGGCTGCGCTGCCGTCCGGAGAACGTGTGCGCCCTTCCGTGTCCTCCCGGCCGCCAACCGCCGCCACAGGCGTGGACGCCCGCGCTGCGCGCGTACCTGTCCGGCGGCGGCCTCCCTACGGCGGTGGCGTGCTACAACGACACCGTTGCCGCGGCGCTGTGGAAAGCGGCGGAGGGGACGGGTATGCGGGTGCCCGAGGATCTGTCGATCATCGGATTTGACAACGACTTCTTCGAGGGATGCATTGAGCGGCCCCTGACGACCGTGGACCCGAGGAAGCGGCTGATCGGGGCGTGCGCGGGGCGCCGGCTCGCGGCGTTGATCGAAGGAAGGCATCCGCAAGATGGACGGCAGGTACGTGTGCGGCCCCATCTCGTCGTGCGCAGCTCGACGGCGCCGCCCCGGACCGGGCGTTCGCCGGCATCGCAACGCCGAGCCGTTGGCGCCGTGAGCCTCAAGTAAGGAGAGAACGCCTATGAGCTGAGGCATGAATCGTTGGATTTGAACCAGAGAGCAATCGAAGTCATTTGGAGGAATCAGGCGATGAAAGAACATGGGTTCACGCTCATCGAGCTTCTGGTGGTGATGGTGATCATTGCGCTGCTGGTTGGATTGCTTCTGCCGGCCTTAGGGCGGGCGCGGGAGGAAGCGAGGAAGACGCAGTGCCGCTCGAACCTCCGGCAGATCGGCTTAGCGATGACGATGTACTGCAACGACAACAAGGGCTATACTCCGGCCGCCTATGGGCACGTCACGAGGCTCACGGCGTTGCAGCCCGAGCACTACTGCTTCGGCAACCGGGCCACGAGCTACGGCGTCATGAGCCGGTGGGCGCCTTTCAGCTACCTCATCCCAATGTACGACGCGGCTCCTCCTCCCGCCAGGAGCCCTAACAGTACCCCGGACGCGGCCGACGACCCATGGAGCCTCCAGACCTATCCCAAGGCTCCGGGTGCTGGGCTACCCACGGGGCTGGGACTCCTCTACTCGGGCGGCTATCTCACGCAGAAGGGCGCCGCCGTCCTTTCCTGCCCGAGCCAGGCCGGATTCGCGGACGGCGTAGACCCCGTGATGGTGGAGTATGGAGCCACCGAGCCCAACGCGATGAAGCTGAACGACTGGACAAAGAGGAGGCTGACCTTCGACTCCCAGGAGCCCTTCTGGACCTCAAACGGGATGCTCCGTTGGGCCAACGCCAACGTGATCGGGGAGGCGTCGATGCGCTCGCTGACCGACCTGGGGGAGGTCGAGTATCACATGGAGCCCGAAGGGTACTGGGCAAACACCACCTCTCCGTACACGTACTGGGGAGGGGGACAGACCCTTCTCTGCCGCCCCACAGCGACTGCCAGCCAATGCCACATCATCGGCTCATACCAAGTCCGGCCATTCGGCAGCACGCTTCTCACGTGGAACTCGCAAAAGCTGGATGAGATCCAGGGGCAGGCGGTCGCATCGGATGCTGTCTATGGCTTCTTTCCCAGGCCTGGAAGACTGAAAATAGGCACCCCCTATCTAGAGGTCTACCACGGGCTGAGCACCCGGCTGACGGCGCGCGCGGACTTCACTTCCAGCCACGACAGCGCCTACAACGTCCTCTTCACGGACGGATCGGTGAAGACGTTCAGCGACGGCGGCTTTGCCATCTACAAGCTGTTGTTGCTGGGTATGCGCTTGGGCTACAATACGTACGGCGGCTACAGCGGGAGCTACTACCTCTCCCACATCGAGGAGGTCTACAGTCTCTACTTCGATAAGCTCTACGCGCAGGACTAGCAGCGCTGGATGAACAAGCGGAGGGATGCCCGGCAGCGGGCATCCCTCTTGCTTTTTGTCGGAGGAACGGTAAGAAGAAAAGGCGCTGAGTCGCCTTGCTTGACATTGGGACTCTCTGGCACGACACGCCCTCAAGATCGCATCCCTTCCGGCTTGCGGAAGCGAAGGCCCGGAAGCTGCAGGAAAGGAAAACGAGGATGAAAGGACTGCGGATCGCGCTCATCACCCTCTGCGTGGCGGCCGCGCGCGCCGGCGCCGCCGCCGAGCTCGCCGTCGTCGAAGAAGGCCCCCTCGTCACCGTAAAGAGCGATTCCTACTCCGTGACCTTCGACAGATCCAGAGGGGGGACGATCACGCAGCTCGGCGCGCGCAACGTCGAGCAGCGCGATGAGGCGGACGGCTTCGTGCTGGCCGCCGACAAAAACCCCGAGATCCTCATCCCCGAGCGCTCCCCGGACCGCGTCACGATCACCGTCAAGGCGTCCTACACGAGGGACGGCCAAAAGAGCGCCTCCGAGCCCGGCGCCGACTACACCTACACCTTTCTCGCCGCGTCTCCGGTCGTCCGACTGCGGGCGCTCCTGCGGCAGCAGTCGGTGCGCCTCTTCGCGGACGTCTCGGGGTACCCGAAGCTTTCCAGGGTGACGGTGCTCGCGCTCGGTAGCGAGAGTGCCTGGTCGGGTAGCGTCGGAGGAGAAAAGCAGACCGTCACGGTCCACTTCGCGCCCGGCGCCGAAAAACCTTTCGACCTTTCGAAGGACGATTCCGCCGCCTTCGATAAGCTCGCCCTTCCCGTCATCGCCAAGAAGGACCTTCTCCTGAGCGAGACTTTCAAGAACACCTCGCGCTGGACGAACGTCTCCGGCACGTGGGAGGTCGCCGACGGCGCCCTCTGGGAACGCTCCCCCGCCATGAAGCTCGCCTGGACCGTCGCGGGCGAAAGCGCCTGGGCGGATTACATCGTCGAGACCGCCGTTCGCACCCAGGCGGGCGAAAGCCACGTCTACCTCTGCGCGCGCTGGCGCGACGTCGACAACTTCTACGCCGTCCAGTACCTCGAGCATCCCGCCTTCGCCATGCGCATCGTCCGCATGCTAGCGGGCCAAAGGACCGTCCTCGCGGAAGCCGACGAGATGCCTGACCTGCGCCAGGACCCGCACACGAGGCTGGGCCTCGAGGTCGTCGGAAACCGCCTGCGCGCCTATCGCGACGGCGAAGTCGTCCTCGAAGCCTTCGACTCCTCCCTCGCGAAGGGCCGAATCGCCCTCGGCGAAGTCGGTCCCTACAACACCGCCTTCTCCGCTCTCGACGTCTACTCCGTCCAGGCCGCGGAAGACGAAGCTCCCAGGGTCGCCCTCTCCCAGCCCGTCCAGCGCCACGCCTTTTATCGCGAAGAGAAAAGCGCCTCCGTCGACTTTCTCGTGACCTCGCACGCCTCCCTCGATGGCGCCTCCGTGACCTTCTCCCTCCAAAGCGACCTCTATCCCACGCGCGGCGACCTCGTGCGCTCGACCGTCGACCTCGAGCCCCTCAAGGCGAAAAAGCCGGCTCCTGTCGCCTTCGATTTCGTCCCGGGCGACTGGCGCGCCGGCGACTACGTCCTCCTCGCAACCGTCCGCAAGGGCGAGGCGACCCTGGCGATGTACCGTGCCGTCATCTCCATCCGCCGGAAACCCAACGCCGACCGCATGCTCGTCAACTCCTTTGGCTCGGTCGACGACGAAGACCCTGCGCGGCTGGCCGAGAACGGCTTCAACCAACTCCGCATCTGGCGCAAACCCACCTTGAGCCGCTGGACCGACGGCAACTACAAAACCCCCGATAACCCCGACTTCATCTTCGATCCGTCGCAGGACGCTGTGCGTCAGCACGTCATCGACCGCTTCGACGACTGCATCCGCAACGGCATGTGGGGCTACCTCGACCTCGAATACCTCCGCCGCGTCCCCGAGGGCGTCACCGACGCCTACGCCCTCAAGCGCGACGGCAAAAGCTTCCAGGACCGCGCCACGAACTACCACTCGGCGGGCTCGCCGCGCCCGAACCCCTGGCATCCGAAAACCGCCGAGGTCATCTGCGATTACTACCGGCGCTTGCTCAGCGCGTGGAAGGACATGCCCGCCTGGCATGCCATCATGCTCAATAGCGAGTCCGAGCGAAGCCTCGACCCCTATGGGAACGACTACTGGCTCGACATGGCGAAGAAGGACCTCGGCTTCGAAGTCCCCGCCGACGTGACCGACCCCTGGGGCCCCAAGGGTTACGAGCTCCCCGCCGACGGCATCATCGAGTCCGACAACCCCTACTACCGCTTCTACCGCTGGTGGTGGGAGCGGGGCGAAGGACAGGGACGCCTCCACGCCGCCGCAAGCGACGCCGTCAAAGAGGTCCGCCCCGATATCGTCTCTTGGCACGACCCCGCGCTGCGCCAGCCCTTCGTGAGGGGCCGCCTCGCGGGCCTCGATGCGATCAACCACTGGTCCTACTCCTGGCCCAACGTCGGACGCTTCGGCCTCATCGCCGACGACCTGCGCCTCGCCGCTAGCCCCGGTCAGGAGCGGATGTTCATGTTCCAGCTCATCGTCTGGGGCAACGTCTTCATCCCGCCCCAGGGCCCGCACTGGTCCTTCGTGAAGCGCAGCGGAAAGATGTACCTCCCCGCCCACTCCCCCGCCACCATCCGCGAGGGCACGTGGCTGGCGCTCTCGCGCGGCGTGAGCGGCGTGATGTACTACTATCTTATGACCGTCGACCGGCTCAAGATGACCGCGAAGGACGACGACCGCGTGGCCAACGAGGGGATCGGATACTCCGAGGGAACGTACTCCAATCCCGATACCCTCGTCGCCATCAGGGATATGAGCAAGCGCGTCATCCAGCCCTACGGGATGTTGATCAAGCATCTCACCCCGGCGAAGGGCGAGGTCGCCATGCTCCTCTCGACCGCAAATATGGTCATGACCGGGAGCGACTCGGAGGGCTATGTCGCCGACCAGGCGGGCCACATGTACGTCAAGCTCGCTAGCGCCCACGTCGCCGTCGACCCGCTCTACGAAATCGACCTCGAAACACGCGGCCTTGACGGCTACAAGGCCGTCGCCCTCCCCTGCACCAAGGTCCTCCCCCGCCACATCTACGACATCATCGTGAAGTTCGTCGCCGGCGGCGGCCTCGTCATCGCCGACCAGTTCCTCGTCCCCAAGTTCGCCAACGTCGTCACGCTCCCGCGACAGGCCGGCGCGTGGGTCGAAGCGCCCCTCCAGGAGGAAGACCTCGCCCAGTCGAAGACGGTCCACGAGGCCCTGGATGGAAGACTCGCCCGCTACGCCGACTGCGATTCGCCCAGCGTCATCCTCAACGTGATGGAGGATGGCGACAACCGCTACCTCTTCGCCGTCAATCACCTCCGCGAGACGGGCGACTACGGGCGCCCGTGGGCGAAGGTCCTCGACAACGGCGTCCCCCAGACGACCCGCGTGAAGGTGCGCAAGTCCGACTGCGTCATCTACGACGCGCTCGACCAAAAAGAGATCGAGCCGGACGCGGAAGGCGACTGGCTCTCCTGGGAGGTCTCTCTCGGCCCGGGCGACGGAAAGCTCTTCGCGATCCGTCCGAAAAGGATCGCGCGGGTTCGCTTGGCGGTCACGCCTGGAAAGCGCTGCGAGACGCCGTTCACCGTCGCCGTCGCCGTCGAGGGCGTAGATGCCGCGCCGCTCCCCGGCCTCTTCCCCCTGCGCGCGACGATCCGCGACAGCCAAGGAGTCGAGAACGAATACAGCGACTACTATCTCGCCAACGACGGGAAGGCCGAGATCGCCGTCCCAATCGCTAGGAACGACGCCTCCGGCTCCTGGGAGGTCCGCGTCCGTGAGCTTACGACCGGCGTCGAAGGGGGCGCGTTCTTCCGCGTTCCTCCGCCCGAGTGAGTGGGTGCCCAGAATGCCGGGCGGCGCGCGGCAGTGAGTCCCCTGCGCTACCAGCGTCTCCACGGAGCGTCGTTGAAGGCGATCTCAACTTCGCGGCAAAGAGGATCGTCAAGAGAGACCTGCGAGAGCGCGGCGAAGGCCTTCCTCGCTCCCTCACGCTCGATGAGCGCCGCGATCTCGTGCGCCTGACGGTCGTCCCGGCAGCGCCAGGAGAGCGCCGCCGCGATCCCAAGGACGATGTTCTCCCTCGGGAGGTCATAGGTCCCCGCCAGCGTCGCCGGCCCGACCAGCCGTTCGTCGCGGGCGAGCTTGCGAGCCGGATCGCGCACCACGCGCGCCACCTCGTCGGCAAGCTCGGCGATGCTCCCCCGCTCGACGAAGCTGCGCTTGTACTCCTCGATCGACCGGCGCGAAAAACGATGCCGCCGCCGGACCACCTCACCGATCTCGTCGAGCGCCCCCACCACGACCCGCGCGATCGCCCCGTCGGCGACCGCCTCGTGGATGTAACGGTGACCCCTCTGGAACGCTAAGTACCCGCAGACCGCGTGCGCCCCGTTGTGCATGAACAGCTTGCGCTCCAGACGGGCGTCGAAGTCCGTGATCAGCTCCATCGCGCCGAGCGCCGGCTTCCCCCCCACGAAGTCGCGCTTCCGCACCACCCATTCGTTGTAATCCTCCGCGACGAGACGCAGCGGATCGCCTCCGGGCCGCGGCACGATCCGCGAAATCATCGCGTCCGGAAACCCCACGAGCAAAGCCGCCTTCCGTCGCTCCGACGGGAGCAGGCGCGGCTCGACCAGGCCTCGCAGGGCCGTCGAGCCGTGCTGCATGTTCTCGCACGCGATGACGTTCACGGGTTTGGCGTGAGGGTCGGCTAGGCGTCTGCGGATGCCTTCGGCAACAGCCGCCGCAATCCCCTCGAGGTTCTCCGGGAGAACCGCCGTGAGCACAAGCGCGGCCTTGGCGAACTCATCGGCGACCTGCTCCACGTCGGCTAGGGCCAGCGCGCGGAAGCCCTCGACCACGAGCGTGCGCGGCTTCGGCCCGACAAACTCGACGACGTAGCGCCTGACGGACGCCAGCGCGTCGACGAGCTCGCGGTCGCGATCGACGAACGCGAGGTCCCACCCCTCCTCGCTGCAGAGCGCGCCGAGGTGCCCCCGCCCGGTGGCCCCGGCGCCGAAGATGAGAACGGTCCCTTTCATCGCCCGTAATCATCCTCCACGCGAACGACGTCGTCCAGCTCGGGGGTCGAGACCTCGATCATGCGGCAGTCCTCGATCGCCTCGACGCGGTGCTTTCTCCCGGGAGGATTCTCGACCACGTCCCCCGGCGCGAGCACCCGTTCCTCCATCTCCCCGCGCTCGTTCTCCCACGTGAGGCGCAGCTTCCCGGAGTCGAGATAGATGTGCTCGTGCTTGCGCTTGTGGTACTGAAGGCTCGACCGGCGCCCGGCCACTAGCTCGATGATCTTGAGCGCGTAACGGTCCGTGTGCGCCACCCAGATCTCACGCCCCCAGGGCTTCTCGACGACCCGCGTGTTCATCGTGCGCGTCCTTTCCCGAAAAAGCGCGTCTCATCCTTCCATGCCGAAGAGCCTGTGCGCGTTTCCGTAGAAGTAGTCCTCGACCTGGCGGTCTGACAGGCCCACACTCCAGCACGCCCACTTCACCGCGCGGAGGTGTTCGAGTCCCGCCAAGGTCGGTCCTCGGCCGATAAGGTTCCGCTCCCAGTCGTAGTTCCCCTCGTAGAGCCACAGGAACCCGTCCCCCGCGTACGTGCATAAGCCGCGGATGTGGCTCCACCAGAAATCAGTCCCGTAGACGATCCGCTCGGGTCCCAGGATCCGCAGCGCCGCCTCGATCGCTAGGGCAGAGGAGTTAAGATCCGTGCACACCCACAGGTTGGGCAGGCCCCTGAGCCTGGGCAAGCCCTCGAAGACATGGGAGGGGTTCCAGCCGCGCACGGTATGGCAGAGCATAAGCCGGGCATCGGGGAAATTCTCGCAGTACCTCCGGATCCAATGGAGGTTGCCAGGGTCGGCGGGCCCGCGCCTCTTGACTAAGTGAACCGTCACGGACCAGCCTTCCTCATGGGCCAAGCGCATCAGCGGCTCCGGGAGATATTCCGGCAGTTCCGCCTCCATGGTCGCGGCGATGGGCTCGCGGACGAAAGAATGAAACGGCTTGAGCCCGCACATCCCCAGCCGTCTCACCTCCTGACGCACCCAGTCGGGGTCATCGGACGGCCTCACGAGGAAATGGGCGCGCGCGCCGGCTTCCCGCCGAACCTCGCCCGCAACGTATCCGTTGGACGCCTCGCAGTTGTCGTTCGGCACGATCCCGACGAAGAGCCCTCCAGTGGGCCGGTCCCCGTGCAGCCACCGGATTTCCTCGCCGTACCGCGCAAGGGAAAACTCCGGAGGACACACCCCCTCCCAGGGCTTGCGCATCGCCTCCCCCACATCGGCGAACCGACAGAGGTGCGCGTGCGCGTCGAAGATGCGGTCAGGCAGAAAGTCCTCCACCTCGCGCTCGAAGAACTCGCGGTCGAAGTCCCTTCCTCCCCACGTGAGCTCAGATATGACGGGCATCGCGTCTCACCATTCCACAAGCGGGTTGAAGACGCCCGCATCCGCGAGCTATCGCTTGGCGTCCTTTGCGAGAGGCGATCTGTTCCCTCGATCCATCCTGTCCATCCTGTTATCCTGTCAACTCTCCTCTCCCCTCTGCGTCTTGGCGTGAGCGTCCCCATCCGCCCTTCTCATCACCATTCCACAAGCGGCGTGAAGTCGATGTCGGGCCGCGTATACGTGTCCGTCCCTACGATCGTGTCGCCCTTGCGCCAGTAGTAGTTGTGGCCGTTGGCGACCTTGTAGGTTTCGCCGGTCGCCTCATCCTGCACGTCGGTCTGTCCGAGCATCATGTTCGACCACTTGCGCGAGTGGTCGTCCTGCGTCGCCTGCCTCTGCTCATACCCCTCCGTGATCGTCCGCGAGATCGCCTCGTGCGTCTGCGACACGATCTTCGACACGTTCGCCGTCAGGCCCTGCTGCATCGCCACCCACTGCGGATTGGGGGCGAAGGTCTTCACCACGTGCCCCATCGCCTGGCGCGCGACCTCCTCCTTCTCGGGCACGGCTAAGTAGCCGATCAGGTGCTCCGCCTTCCAGATCCCCGTGCCGGATATCCGCGTGATCTGCGTCCCGGCGAAACAGTACCCGACGAGAGCGCGGCCGCCCTTGGCGCACGTGAAGGTCGCCTCGCCGCACGTGAGCTGCGTGTAAGGCGTGCCGCCGAACCGCCCGTAGACCGCCTGGATCGCCTGCGCCACGTCCGGACGCGCCTTGACTCCCGTGACGGACAGGTTCTCGAAGAGCGGCGCAATGCGTCCGCTCACGTACTCCCGCGCGAACTCCTCACCCGTCCGATACCGCGCCACAAGCCACACCTCCCCATACCCCGGCGAATACGTGCTCCCCTCCACGAACCCCGCCATCGCCAAGGTCGGCGTGGGCTCCGTGAACGCCGGCACCTCCGCGTCCCCGCAGAAAAGCACCGCGGTCTCGTCCGGCGCCGTCGCCCGGAACACCACCCGCGGATCCACCGCGCTGCGCCGGATCAGCCCCCCCTCGATCTTCCACCCTTTCGGCAGCTCCACCGTGAAAGCGCTCTCGACCGGGTCCTGCCACTTCGCATACGAGAGACCCCCGCTCGCGGGACCGGCCGCCCCCTTCTCGGGCGTCGTGAACGAGAAGCTACGCAGGATCTCGACCATCGTTCCCTTGAGCTGCCCGAACGTCTCCTTCGGCGCGCCGATCGCATACAACATCCCGCTCGGCCCGTACACCGAGCACAGGAGCGACGCCTCCCCGTCCGCGCCGTAGCTCATCGAGCCGACCGCTTCATCCGGCCGCTGCGAGCGCTGCTCGAACTTCGTCACCCGCCCCTGCGGGAAGAGTGCCGCCAAGACCTCGGGCGCCTTCGCGATCCACCCCGACGCCGTGCCCGGCTCCCGCATGTAGAAAGGCGCAATGGCGACGACCGCGCGGCTCTCCTCGCTGCGAACAACGATGAAGCCTTCCTCGGCGGCGGTCACCTGCCACCCTTCGGGGCATCGGACCTTGAACCCGCGCGCGTCCCGGTGCTCCTCCCATCCCCCCGCGGTCTCGCCGCATCCCCCGCCGACAAAGCTCAAGGCCAGGACTCCCGCCGCTAACACCAACCCCGTCCCACGCATCCCGTTCCTCCTTCTTATTGGCCTTCCCATAAGCAATGACTCACCTCGCAAACGCGAGACCAAAAACTCAAGAAAACTTGAAATTTCCGCCGGCGAAATCAACCCTTGGCGTTCTTCGCCCACTTTGTTTACCCTGATCCCGCAACAGCGGGAGAAGCGCGTCCTTGGCGAGAGATGATGTCTTTCCCCGATCCATCCTGTCCATCCTGTCCATCCTGTCCATCCTGTCAACTCTTCTCTCCCCTCTGCGTTGATTCACGTCTAGCCGCCCTTGGCGGGTAAACTTCGCGTCCTTGGCATGAGAGTCTTTCTCTGGACGGAGGGACACGTTTCATCGTGTCCGTCTCTTTCTTTTCACCCCCGCGTTCATCTACATCCACCGGCGCCTGGCGTCCTTTGCGAGAGGCGATCTGTTTCTCCGATCCATCCTGTCCATCCTGTCCATCCTGTTATCCTGTCAACTCTCCTCTCCCCTCTGCGTCTTGGCGCGACAGTCTTCCTCAGGACGGAGGGACACCTTTCATCGTGTCCGTCTTTTTCTAGGAATGCGCCGTTATCGCAATGATCGTGATTTGCTTGCGACCGGGGCCGTAGCACCAAAAAACCCTATAAGCCGCGGGGGCATGTTGCTGCGCATAAGCCTCGAAGACCTTTTCGCCGGGCCTCACGGGATTCGCAAGCGACTGATAGGGATGCGTCTGGAGGCTCGGATGGCGCGGATTCTCAAGCAAGAGCCTGATCGTCTTGTGAACCTGCTTGAACAATCCTTCCTGCTTGGATGACTTCCGCCTTCTGCCCTTCGCGCGATTCTCAAACGCCCTCTCGGCGGCCTCCCGCAGTCGGTTGTACTCGTCAGTAGCGCGATCCGACCAGTTGGTCTCAAACACTCCCCTCTACTCCCCGATCTTGGCGACTAAGCGGTCGCCGCGCGCAAGGTCCGGCCCCTCGGAAACGTAGCCGGCCCGGACCTGCTCGATTCCCTCCAGGACAGCTTGCAGGGCCTCAGGGTTCTTGAATAGCCAGGCTTCTCGGCTTGGGACCACCTCCGCTTTGATGACGCGCAGGATCCCCCGGGCGATCTCCTGCACGATCACCGGCTGCCCGGCGAAATCCGGACCCAGACAGACCCTTCCCTTCTCATCTGCGTTGCGGCTGACCGTAACCACGTGCGCCTCCTTTCCACCCCTGAGTATACCCCTAAGTGGGATAGTGGGCAAGTGGGAAATATCGGCCTTCCTCCCCTTCCCTCCGCTGACCGCTGCCGACGCCGCGCTGGCGTCCCGCGGCTGCGGGATCGCCGAATGCTAACGGCTGCTCCCTCACCGCTTCCCCCCTCACGCCTCCCCGTGCCTCGTCCCCCCTCCCTTTTCAATTCCGCGTTCCGCATTCCGCACTCGCCTTCCCCCTCCTCCCTTCCCCCTTCTGGATACTGGCTCCTGGATACCTCCCTCCTCTATCCCCAAAACGCCGGTATTCTTGGAGGTGAGCAGACGAGGTCTGCACCCGGCTCGCCACACCCGCACCTTGAAGGCGACAAACCGGAGATTTCGGGTCCATTGGCAAGAACCCATCTCAAGAATGGTGTTGGCCGCGTTGGGGGCGCCGAGGTGTCGAATGCGAGGCGCGACGACGAAGGCGTATCCAGAGCGATACGCCGAGGAGGAGCAACACGGCAGGCGGCACCTCGCCGCCCCAACCCCTGCTCGCCGAGGTCGCGCAGGCGAGCTTCGGGTCGCCAGTGGTTGCATCGCATCTCGTTGTCGCCCGTCGTTAACGTGTCCCCTTGGACACGCCCGCCTCCTCGCTCCTTGATCTGCCCGCAAGCACTGCGCGACGCGACCAGCAGCATTCTTGAGATGGGTTCTAGTGTCACGATGGCAGCAAGACGAATTCCGGCTTTGCGGACGAGCGTATCTGTCGTATGCTCAGGCGCGAACGAGACAACGTGATCGGAATGGCTGTCGATTTGGGGGACCTCGGATGAAGCTTGTTCCAGGCGAAAGCTGCTCTGATACGGTCACGGCGCAGGTGCGCGAGGGCGCGGACGTGGTTGTGGCCGGCGGGGGCACAGCGGGCGTGGTCGCTGCGATCGCGGCGGCGCGCACCGGAGCGAAGACGCTCCTGGTCGAGCGGCGGCACTTTCTCGGCGGCATGATGACGGGCGGCAACGCCGGACTGACCATCTACACCGTGTATGACAAGCGAAAGCCCGAGCACGACAAGATCATCGCGCGCCTGGCCACGCACCCGGCGTCGGTGCAGATCGTGGGCGGCATTCCCCTTGAGATCACCGAGCGGCTTCTAGCCTCGGGCGCGGCCGTAGGCACTTCGGGCACGGCGGGCAGCTATGTCCTGACCTCGCAGACGGATTTCAAGTGCCTGCTCCTTGACATGATGGCCGAAAGCGGCGTGCGTCTCTTGCTTCACTCCGCCGTGGTCGACGTGATCAAGGAGGGCGACGCGGTCCAAGGCTTGGCGGTTGAAAACAAGTCGGGCCGGCAGATCGTTCCCGCGCGGATCGTGGTGGACGCGACCGGCGACGCCGATGTGGCGGCGCGCGCGGGCGCGCCCTTCATCGTGGGCGTGGGCCCGGACGACCCCTCCGCCCGGTCAGGGATGCCGCTCGGTCACGCGCACGGCATGGGGTTCATGTTCCGCATGGCCAACGTGGACATCGAGCGACTGTTCGCCCATCTGCACGACCACCCGGAGGAGTTCGTCATCCAGCCCGTCGCCTTGATGGATATCGACGAGGCGCACGCGAACGTCCGCAACCACGAAGCGGCCTGCTTCGAGATCAAGCGCGTCGGCAGGTACCACCACGTCTACACCAGCCCGACACCCGGGGTGCTGACGATCCTCTGCCGCACCGTCACGGGCTGCGGTCTCGACGCCGACGACCTGACCCGCGGCGAGCTGGAACTGACCCGCGAGGTCCGCGAACAGGTCGCAGCGCTGCGCGACGTCCCGGGCTTTGAGAGGGCCGTCCTTATGGATATGCCCGAAATCGGTGTGCGCGAAACCCGTCACATTCAAGGCGAATACCTGCTCACCATCCAAGACATTCTCGAACGCAGGGAATTCCCGGACACCATCGGCCGCGGCGCGCACCCGATCGATATCGGGCCGCTTCCCGAGGAGTTCCGGAAAGCGCCGACCATCGATCAATGGTACTTCAACATCCCTTATCGCAGCTTGGTGCCGCGCCAAGTGCATAACCTGCTCCTGGCTGGACGCTGCATCTCGGCAACCCACGAGGCTAGCGGCTGCATACGCCCAACCGTGCAGTGCATGATCACCGGTCAGGCGGCCGGCACGGCCGCAGCGCTCTGTGTCGCGGCCGACGTCGAGCCGCGAGATCTTGATTTCCACCGCCTGAGGACGAGACTCGCTGAGGACGGCGCCGTGCTCTAGCGCCTCACCGCGTCGGTTCCTGGAAGCCGTCCATAAGGCGCTGTGAGTCGCGTTGCGAGCGCCGTGACGGGCGATCCAGGCCGCCCCCGGAAGCAATCCCCGCAGATCCCCCGCTTATCACTCTATCACTGCCTCTTCCCTTGTCCCTTGTCCCTTGTCCCTTGTCCCTCTTTCCCCGCTTTCCCTTCTCTCTCCTGTCTTACCTACAGCCTCCCTACCACATACCCCAGCCCACGGCGAAGTCAAACCACGCGGCACAATGCCCCCTTTTCAATCCCTGGATACGATTAATAGCCGCCCCATGCTCCCGTGTGCGAGATCGCCGTGATTCTCTCCTCCCCCCTCACCTGCCGGTGAAACCCGAGCCCCAGTTCGAGGCAAGCCCCATCGCGATGGCAAATGCCAGACCGCACAATATAAGTAGCCAGAGGACGATGTAGAATAGCGCCCACATTACTTTTCGCAGTCCTGTTCTATCGGGGTCGGTTCCGCCGATGTATACGATCGCTATGTACCAACCTGAAAGGAAAATCCCCATACCTCGCACGAGGCCCAGCGGAAGGACAAAGAGACCGCCTTCAGGTGCCACCACCCATAACACCACAAGGGCGATAAGCAGCGCGCCACTAAGGACCACATTCGCCTTCCTCAGTGGGCCTTTCATCGAGTTGAGGGTCAGGGGGGACATCTCTGCTTCCTGATCTCGTTGTCACGTCTTCCTCTCCGGCTTCCTCCTCGCCCGCAAGCCCCCGCCACCCCCTTCCTCTCCCTCCAGCCCCCTCCGCCCTTCGTCCCTCCTCCCTTCCCCTCCGCTGACCGCTGACGGCTGATAGCTGACAGCTTATGGCTCACCGCTGTTCGCTGCCCGCTGACGGCTGATAGCTGAAAGCTTCCCCCCTCACGTCGCCTCCTCGACCTTCGTTTCTTCTTCCTGGAGCTGCATCGGGTCGACGCAGTATTCGAAGCGGAAGTCGAGCTCCCCGGCGTGCTTCTGCCCAAGCGCGATCTCGTCCCAGTTCTCGAGCTTGAGCGGCCGCTCCCCGGCCATCACCCGGATGATGCGGCCCCCTCGCTTCACAAACGTGCAGTTGAACCCCGCCTCCGTCGCCATGGACGAGCCGAGCTGCCGGATCACCCAGCGCCCGAAGAGGTCCCTGCGCAGCTCGCAGTGATGCCGCGAGACCTCGCGGGCTCGGACAACAACGTCATTGTCCTGGAATCGGCCAAGCCGGATCGGGGAGCGGTCCAGCACGACCTGTCGTGACGTCACCTTGTCGTATAGCACTGACACGGTCGGCCGCCTCCACGGGAGTCTCGGCGCAACCTCATGCGCGTCCGACGGACTGCGCGCGCGTGCTCATCAAGGGTTCGTCAGAAACACCGATGATCGTCGATCCGGAGGGAAGCTTCTTCGCCCCGCATTCCCCCCGTTTTCTACTAGTCTATTCGTCTAGCGTCCGCGAGTCCATCAAGAAAATACGGGCGGCGCCAGCCGGGGGCGGCGAATTCCCGGCGCCGGGATGTCGGCCAATCAGCGCCCCGGTTAAGGGGGATACCAGGGACGATGACGGTCGCCGATCCGTCTCCGGGGAACACCAAGCGATCTTGAAACACCCGACATTTCTACCCCAAAGGGGTGAGATTTTCGTCGGTCGGGGCGTCGGTTTGGCGACGGTTTCGCGTCGGTTTTCCCCCCGACAGAGCGGGTCGGAGGGGTTCGCCGCCCTACGCAACAGGTCGGTTTGGCGTCGGGGCGCAATGCAGGGGTGGTAGAGTGGCACGTGGCGGCGTGATAGAGGGAGGCCAAGTCGAGGAAGTCACAGTCAGGGGGGGCCATGTCTCACGAGCGCGGTCGAAGCGGCGGCTGGATCCTGCTCCTCCGCTATCACGCACCCGTTTGATGCGGACGAGGGGCGCGCTCTCGCGGGGTGCGTTATAGTGCTCCCCAAAATCAGGACCAGGGCGTAGGATAGTATGGAGTGCGAGTCCATCTTATTCAGGCCCCTCTTTGGTCTTGACAATTGGGAGCACCTCTTGGGAACTGGAGCATAGAGGAAAACGAGAAGACGAGAAAGAGCATCGCTGAGATGATCATCGAACTCCTGCGGGAGATGGAGTAGTGATCGGGCGTCGCGGCAAGATCAAGACGCCTCGTTTGAACCAGGAAGGCAGCGCAACGGTGAGAAGGAAATGTTCCCTGTTGATTGCAGCGTTCGTCGTGTTGGCGGGCGGCGCACGCGCAGAGGTATTGCGCCTTGATTTCGGCGGGGGGGCCGTCAGGGACGGGTGGGAGAGGGTGTCCCCGGACGATGCGCGCTGGTCGGGAGCGAAGGGATTCGAGGAGCACGTCGAGCTGCCCGAATATGAGGCGCTTGTGCGCGAGGAGAAGCACCTGAGGGTCTATCCCAACGAGCTGACGTGCGACTTCGTGGGGGGGCTGGAGGAGGCCACGTTCACGGTCAAGGCGGCAGGGGGGACGTCGCGGTGCTGGGTTCTCTTTGGTTTCGGAGACGACCGGTACAACCCGGAACGGCCGTGGTATTTCGACACCCGCATCGCCATCAACGGGGAAGCGCGCGGGACAGTGCGCCTGACGTCCCCGGCGGTGTTCGTGCAAAGGGTGTTCGACTGCGCGCCCCGTGACGGGGAGGTGGCGTTTACGTTTTCGACGGACCGAGCGCAGTGGATGGTTGCAGCGATGATCCTTTACGGGGACGGGGACGCCAAGGAAGTGGCGGACGAAGTTGCGGCAATCACCGAAGAGATCGAGTTCCTTCCGCCGGCGCTGGCGTCGCGTTGGCTGCTGCGGGAGCGGCTGGAGAAGGAGACGCTCGCAGAGCTTACGAAGGACGAACGGGATCGCGGCTACGTGGTGTTTCATCGCAGTTACGCAAGCGAGGTGTATCCCGACTCCAGGCCCACGAGGGCGGAGATTGAGGCCGGCGTCAAGGGGATCGCCACGCCCGGCGAGTTTGAGCCGCTGACGTTCTCGATCCATCCTCTGACGGACAAGAAGGTCGAGTCCGTGACGGCGGAGCTTCCGGGCACGACGCTGAGGATCGAGCGCGTCGTCTATCAGCGCGTTCGGGAGGGCGGGTACAACAGCGCGATCTCGGGGCGGTATCGGGTCGAGCCGTCGTACCTGACGCCGATCGATGAGGGGGGAGTGACGCTCAAGAAAGACACGCCGGTGCGGTTCTGGATCACAGCGCGCGTCGGCGAGGACACGCCGCCGGGCGTCAAGCGAGGCGAGGCGACGGTTGCGTTCGACGACGCCACGACATGCCGGGTCCCGCTCGCTCTGGAGGTGCTGCCTTTCCGGCTCGAAAAGGACCCCACGATCACCTACAGCGTCTACTACGATACGAGGGCGTGGTTTTTCTTCGCGGGCAACTGGCCGGGGCACCCGCGGCGGGACGTGCTTGCGAAGATGACGATGGACCAGACGCGCGCGCATCTAGCGGACCTGCGGGATCACGGGATGAACGCGATCGCGCCGCCGATCGCATGGACCGTCAAGGACGGGAAGCCGGCGGCGGCGGCCGTCGACAGAAGCAACATGCTGTTTGCGCTGTACCGGGAATACGGGCTGGACGCGCCGGGGGTCTGGTGGCGGATGAACATGCCCGAGGTCGCGCGGGCCGCGGGGGCGGCGCTGCGGGACGATCCGAATCCCCGAGGGATCCCCAAGAAGATCGACGATCCGAGATACGTCGAGTTTGTGCGCGATCTCATCCGCGCCATGGAGGCCGAGCGCAAGAAGAACGGCTGGCCGGAGATCATCTATGCGCCGGTGGACGAACCTGGGACGCGAGAGGAACAGGACTTTACGAAACTTGTGTGCGGCGTTGTGAAGGAAACGGGGGCGCGGAGCTATTGCACGATGAAGTGGTGGCTCACGAAAGAGTTCTCGGACGCGGTCGATATCCGGTGTTACGGGACCTCGTTCAATCCGGGCAATGAGCACAGCGAGACAAACTGGCCGGAGGCGACGGGGCGCGAGGAGAACACGCGAGCAGGACAGGAGTTCTGGGTGTATCCGAACGTGCTGACGTGCGGGAGCGGCGTCTCGCCCGCGTTCGGCCGTTTCTGGTACGGGTTCTATGGCTTGAAGATCGGCCTGCAGGGCTACAACCCGTGGCATCACGCCAACTGGCCGGGCAATCCCTTCAATGATTTCGACAGTTTCTACAACGGGGGACGGTTCGTCCTTCCGGGACCGGAGGGTCCGCTTTCCACCGTCGCGTATGAAGGAGCGCGGGAGGGGATCGACGACATGCGGTATGTTTACACGCTTCGGCAGGGAATCGCGCGCGCGGCGGTCGCAGGCGACGGCGAGAGCGAAGCCGCTCAGGAGGCGCACGCGCTTCTTGCTGAAATCAAGGAAGGGGTTCCGAAGTATCGCGACTGGATCATGGGGTACGCGCACAGGGGGATTCCCACGAGCAAGATGCTGGACGATCCGAAGATGCGCAGCATGTGGGAGCCTCTGCGTCCGCCGCAGTGGCCTGCCGAAAAGATGGAGGAGTACCGGGAGCGGATCGCGAGGGCGATTGTGAAGCTGGCGCAGGAGCAGACCAAGGTTCAGTAGGAAGGTGATGATGCGAAGAGTGATCCTCAATGCCCCTTTCGAAGTCGAGACAGCGGACGCTCCGGAGCCGGCGCCCGGGCCGGATGAGTTCCTGGTGCGGGCGGTGGCGACGGGGATCTCGCCCGGGACGGAGATGATGTGGTATGACGGGACGAATCCGGGATTGCGAAGCGGGCGCGTCCGGTATCCCTTTTGTCCCGGGTATGAGCACGCGGGGCTCGTGACGGAAATCGGGAAGAACGTCACGAAGGTGAAGAAGGGAGACCGCGTAGTGTCGCTTCTGCCGCATACCGAGTACGGCGCCCTGTCGGAGGGGGCGGCGTATGCGGTGCTGCCGGAGGAGATGGAGGCGGAAGGCGCGGTATTCTGCGCGCTCGGCGGGACAGCGGTCAACGCGGTTCATCGCGCTGGGGTGCAGCTCGGGGAGAAGGCGGTGGTGATCGGGCTGGGGGTCCTCGGGACTTGCGTTGGGCAAGCGGCGCGGGCGGGCGGGGCGTCCACGGTCATCGGGGTGGAGCTTTCGGCGTGGCGGCGCAGGCACGCCTGCGAATGCGGCTTCGACCTGGCTCTCGACCCCAGAAAAGACGACGTCCGCGGAGCGGTCGAGGAGGCGACCGAAGGCGCGGGGGTGGACGTGGCATTCGAGGCAGCCGGCGCCGGGGCGAACGCCGTCAGCGACGCGATGCGGCTCGTTCGTGAGGGAGGGCGAGTGGTTGTATGCGGGTTCCAGACGAAGCCTTTCACGATAGACGGCGAGGTTTTCTGGGACCGCGAGGTCAGCATCGTGCCGGTGCACGCGATGGGCGAAGACCGCGTGCCTGCGGGCAAGTGGCTTCGGTGGGACATGAGGGGCAACTTTCTAGCGGCGTGGCGTCTCATCGGGGAGGGGCGACTGACCGCGGGCAGGACGATCACACACCGTTACAGGGCGGAGGAGGTCCGAGACGCCTACGAGATGATCCGAGCGAGAAGAGAGGATTTCTTTCAGGTAATCCTGACGTGGTAAAGAGGGCGGAAGGAGGTCCCAAGGTGAAGAAGGGGCTGCTGATCGCGGTTTCGATCGCCCTATCCATGCCGGCTGCCTGGGGCGAGGTTCAGCGTTTCGATTTCGGGGACGGGGCGCTGCGGGAGCGCGATGATCGACGATGCGGACTATTCGCGGGCTCCTCGTGAATAGTCCGGGTTGAGAAGGAGGGCGTCTTTCCGAGCGCGGTCGAAGCGGCACAGCCCCATTCCCATCGCCAAGCAGAAATAGGATCCGGACAGGAGCGAGAGAAACGCTTTTCGGATTCCGCCGATTCGACGCCCGGGCCGGGTCAGGAGGAAAAAGTTAAAGGGCATGAGATGGGGCTCGAGCCCCAGAGAGCGCGCTACGATCCGCAATGCCTGACGAGAGGCGAAGCTCACGTGCCGGCCGTGATCGCAACCCAGGTGCTCCCAATCTTCGCCATGGGCGCCAGCGTCATAGAGGGGCGTGCGCACGAGCAGGATCCCGCTATCGCTCAGGGCGTTCGAGATGCTCGATAGGACGGGTCTCGGATCGGGGAGATGTTCGAGGACGTCGACCAGGGTGACGAGGTCGGCGGGGCGGCCGTCGTCGAACGCTGGACGCTCGAGCGTGAACGGCGCACAGAGGGCGGGCCGGGAGTACTTGTCGCAGCCGAAGGCGTCGAATCCCTGGTCGCGGAGAAGGCGGACGAGGAGGCCGCTGCCCGCGCCGTAGTCGATGATCCGCGCGCCCGAGGGGAGCAAGCCCACTTTCCTCATCGCCCGGATGTAAAGGCAGCAGAGGATTCCGCGCTGGACGAGGCCCGCATCGGGATTGACCGTAACGTCGCAATGCGCTTCATCCAGCCAGTGAGGGCGGGAAACCTGAAGGGAACCACAGGAGCGGCACTCGAAGAACTCCGCGCGATAGCGGCCGAGGACGGGTTTCGTGAACTTGAGCGCGAGCTCGCGCGCGTCGCAGAATACGCACTTCGTCGCGTCGCGGTCGCGGGGGGAGAGGCCATTGCCGGCGGAATCGGACAGGGGCATTTGAGGGGCTCACTTCCGCAAGATGTTTCGCCGCCGACTTGGAGAGCTCATTCGCGGCGGAGGATCCCACACCCGGAACCGGCGCTTGAGATAGACCCGCCGCCGGGAGTAGTGAACCACGGCGGGGAGCGTAATGCAAGGAGGCCGGCAACGTTGACTCCATCAACGCTAGGGCATAGACTGCCCTCCCTTTGAGGAGATCCGGTTATGCCGAAGATTGAAGTTGTGGATAGCGGGCACGTGGACCGCAGCGACAGCGCGTTTCCGACGCTTGTGCAGCTCGACAACAGGGACATCATCTGCGGGTTCAGCGTCGGCGAGGGGCCCGACGTGACGGGCGGGACGCACTGGGCGCGGTCGCGCGACGGCGGGCGGACGTGGACGCACGAGGGGGAGATCCTGCCCCCGAGCGAGAAGCCCAAGACAACGAATCACCTGCGGCTCTCCCGGACGGCGGACAACGCGGTCTTAGCCTACGGGGCGCGCGACCACCGCGATCGCAAGGTTGGGCCGCGCGAGCATCCGCCGAACGAGCCGGTGCTGTGCATCTCGACGGACGGGGCGAGGACGTGGTCGGCACCGAGGGTGATGCCGAATCCGTTGGGTGTGCCGCTCGAGATCTCGAACCCGATTCTGGCGACGTCGGACGGGCGGTGGTTGGCGCCCGCCGCCACGGTGACGACGTTCGACCGGTACGGGGAGAAGGTGGTGCTCTTCGAATCGCGCGACGGCGGGAAGACGTGGTCGGCGACGCACACAGCCTTCGAGGATCCGGCGAAGAAGACGGGGTACCTGGAACAGAAGTTCGTGGAGCTTGCGCCGGGGCGGATCCTTGGCGTCTGCTGGACGATGAGCTACGTGACGGACAGCGACCTCGAGGACCACTTCGCGCTGTCGGAAGACGGCGGGCGATCGTGGAGCGAGCCCTACCCGACGGGGATCCGCGGGCAGACGATGAAGCCGACGTGGCTTGGGGGGGACAGGCTTCTCGTACTCTACAACCGGCGCTACGGCAGGCAGGGCGTGCAGATGTGCCTTGTGCGTCTAGCGGGAAAGCGGTGGGAGATCGATTTCGAGGGGACGATGTGGGACGCAGAGGTGCGCCGGGAGCGCGCGAGCGCCGCGGACAGCATCGATGAGCTCAAGCTCTTCGCGTTCGGGTACCCGTGGGCGCTGCGATTGGATGAGCGGAACGTCTTGGCCGTCCACTGGTGCAAGGAGGAGGAGCGGTTCGGGATACGGTGGACGAGGTTGGCGGTGACGATGTAGAAGAGAACCACAGAGAAGAAGCCGGGGGACTTGATCCCGCAGTCGCGGGACCCCGGACCCCCCATCTCGGGGGCGGCGGGAACGCGAAGCGCGTTCCGCCGCCTGAGGGTGGGTACAGGAAGGCACGACCACGGAGAAACGGAGATAGAGGGGGGTGAGCGAGAAGGCTTGAGTGTTGGCCTCAAGGCTCAGGTTGCTCTGTAGAAAACCTGTCAGGATGGTCCTCTCGCCCGCCATGGCGGGTAAACCTCAAGCCTTTTCATCTCGGATCGCGAGGAGGGCGTCTTCGACGGAGAGCTTGCGCTCTTTCTTGGTCGCCATATCGCGCAGGGTGACGACGCCGGCTTTCATTTCATCGGGGCCGATGATCGCGACGCTGGGGACGTTCAGGCGGTTGGCCTCGCGCATCTGCGCCTTGAGGCTGCGGTTCTCGTAGTCGATCTCGCAGGAGAGCCCCGCGCGGCGGAACTCGGTCGCGATGACCCACGCGGCCTCGTGGAGGTCGCGGTCGGTCGTGGCGACGTATAGATCGGGGGGCGGGGCGGGGGATTCACCATCGGACATGAGGAGGATCGCGCGCTCCATTCCCATGGCGAAGCCGACGGCGGGGGTATCGGGGCCGCCCAGCTCGGAGACGAGGCCGTCGTATCTGCCGCCTGCGGCGACGGCGTCCTGAGCGCCGAGCTTGTCAGAGGTCACCTCGAAGACGGTGCGGGTATAGTAGTCGAGGCCGCGCACAAGGAGGGGATCGACCGCGCTGGAGGCGCCGACGCGCGATAGGGAGCGCTTCACGGCGTCGAAGTGATCGCGGCAGCCACCGCAAAGGTGGTCGAGGATCCCCGGGAGCTTAGCGGCGACGGCACGGCACGAGGGGTTCTTGCAGTCAAGGATTCGGAAGACGTTTCGTTCGTATCTGCGGAGGCAGTCGGGGCAGAGGGCGCCCCGGGCGCCGGCGAGCTCGTCCTTGAGGCGGGCGCGCCAGGCGGGGCGGCAGGCGGGGCATCCGCAACTA
>JAZDKG010000061.1:0-5189 GCA_043803205.1 Planctomycetota bacterium | reverse complement strand
CCAACCTCTTCTCTCATCGCGTCGGTGTCCTGCGCCTCGAGCTCTCCTACTTCGTCGACTGCCTCGCCAGGGGCAAGACCCCCGACGTCATCACCCCCGACGAATCCCGCCTCGCCGTCCGGACCATTCTCGCCGCTGAAGAGTCCGCCGCCACCGGCAAGGTGATCTCCCTCTAAGGGGCTCTATCAGAGCCAGGTGCGAGTCGCGTTGCGAGCGCGACGGCGTCGGATGCAAGGCGCGACGAGGAGGCATATCAAATGAGCGATATGGCGACGAGGAGTAACGCAGCAGCCGACGCCGTCCCGCCGCAACCCGGAGGGACGCGCCCAGTTCCACGTCATCTTGTGGCTCCTCCTTCTCAAAGCGTCGCGGCCGTGCCTGGTTCTGTTAGAGCCCCTAACCCCTCTCTCCACGGAGCGAAACGCATGCCCTATAGATCCGCCATCCTCGGCTGCGGCCCCCGCGCTGAGGCCCATGTCCTCGCGTACAACGGGCTGGAGGAGGCGCAGCTCGTCGCCCTGTGCGACCGCGATGCGACGCGCCTCGGGGCCTTCGGCGAAAAGTTCCACGTCTCCCGCCTCTATGAGAACCTCGAGGAGATGCTCTCCCGCGAGCGTCCCGACATCCTCCACGTCGTTACCCCGCCGGGCATCCGTGAGCAGCCCCTCGAGCTTGCCGGCCGCTTCGGCGTCAAGGCCGTCGCCGTCGAGAAGCCCATAGCCCTCACGCCTGCCCAGGCCCGAAGGGTCCGCGAGATCGCCGACCGCTTCGGCCTTAAGGTCGCCGTCAACACCCAGCGCCGATACTTCCGCACCTGCCAGGCGCTCCGCAAGCTCCTCCTCGACCGATCCATCGGCGACCTCCGCTTCATCCGCGCCGTCACCAAGGGGAACATCCTCTCCATGGGTCCCCACATGATCGACCTCCTCCTCTTCTTCCTCGACGACCTCGCCCCCTCCCATGTCTGGGCGGCCGCCTATGGCATGAACGGCTACGACTACGGCCACCCCGCCCCCGCCAACATGCTCATCGAAATCACGTTCCTCAACAACGTCGTCGCTTACTGCGAGGACGCCGAGGACGCCGTCGGCTCCATCGGCGAGTCCGACTTCTGGCAGCACCTCGAGTTCAACATCTGGGGCACGAAAGGCCGCGCCTGGTGGATCCAGAACATCGAGTGGGGCTGTGAGATCGTGGGCGCCCCGCCTCGCGTCGAAAAGCAGTCTTGGGACGCAAACGATCCTCCCGGCCAGGCCGCCTTTACGCGCGCGCTCGCCCGCTGGCTCGCTGATGATACCGCGGTCCACGCGAACTGCCTCCCCAACGCCCTCAGGGGCTTCGACGTTATCATGACCGCGATGCAGAGCGCCCTTCTCGGAAAGCGCCTCCCCTTTGGCGCGCCCGTCCAGGACGACATCGTGCATAAACTGGAGGAAAACTCACTTGTCAAAAGAAGTAGTCCGCCTCGGCATCGTCGGACTGGACGGCCACGGATCCGCCTTCGCGGAGAAGGTGAATGGAAGGCGTCCCGCCCTCAAGGGCGCCCGCGTCGTCGCCGCCATCAGCTTCCCCTCCGTCATGGTCTCACGCGCTGTCCTGCGCGACAAGGTCGAGAAGACCCGCTCCCTCGGGATCGAAATCGTCAAGTCTCCCGACGCCCTCGCCCAAAGAGTCGACGGCATCCTAATCCTCCACGACGACGGCGCCCAGCACCTCGCGCTCGCGAAACTCTTCGCTCGCTTCCGCAAACCCCTCTTCGTCGATAAGCCCTTCGAAGCCTCTGCCCGCAAGGCCGCCGCCCTCGTCGCCCTTTGCCGCTCGCACCGGACGCCTCTCTTCAGCGCCTCGTCGCTGCGCTTCTCCCGCGAGATTGAAATGGTTCTTTCCGACAACGCCGCCGGCCCCATCCTCTCCGCCATGACCTACGCCCCTTACGTCGTGCGCCCGACCATGCCCGGCTGGATCTACTACGCTTGCCATGCTGTTGAGCCCCTTTACACCCTCATGGGTCCGCGTTGCCGGGAAGTGCGCTGCTTGATGAGCCCGTCCGGCCCAGTCGCTGTCGGCACGTGGGCCGACGGCAGAGTCGGCATCGCCCGCGCCGTCGCCAAAGGCGAGCACTCCTACGGCTTCACCGTCTGGCGCAAAAAGCGCACCCTCTCCGCCTCCGTGCGCACCGAGTTCATTTACGCCGAGCTCTTGAAGCGCATCCTGACCTTCGTCAAGACGCGCCTCTCCCCCGTCCCCCCCTCCGAATCCGCCGAAACCGTCGCCTTCATGGAAGCCGCAAATAAGTCGATGGCCAACAAGGGCAGGTCCACTCCTGTTGCCTGAGAGTAGAGTGTGACCCGTAAGACAACGGATTTACCGTCTCAACAGCCCCAGGAATTCGTCCTCTGTGAGACCTGCGCGGCGAACTTGGCTGAGAAGCAGAAACGGAGCCACCGTCCGATGCATAGGGATGACCAGGTTCGGTCTGCCCGGCTTCATCAGGATAGCATGACTGCCCCTCTGGCGGGCGATACGCCACCCCGCGCGGCAGAATGCCGCCACGGCCTGTCGCCCCGAGATCCCAGCTATGCGTCCCACGCTATACGTCCACAGTGGTGACCAAGGCAGGTTTGATCATGCGCCGTTTCTTCGGCGGCGTGGTTTCCAAGTAGAGAAGGATCGCTTCCCGGACGTTCTTGAGAGCCTGCTCGATGGTCTTGCCCTGGCTCATGCAGCCGGGAAGTTCCGGCACCTCGGCCACGTAGCCTTTGTACTCGGGATCAAAGACCAGGTTAACCATGAGTCGCATGGCACTGCTCCTGAAAACCTGCCTCTGGTGGGTAAGTGGTCCGGGCGACAGGACTTGAACCCGCGACCTCTTGCACCCCATTCAAGCGTTCTGGCCGAACTTCGCCACGCCCCGACCGTCGATCGGCCAAGCTATGACTCGAACTCGCTCCGGGACACCCCACACTGACGAATAATGGAGCGAAGGGTCCCGATGCGGATCTCCGTGTGCAGTGGCACCGGTACAGTAACCGTTGTACCGGGCAACCGTTTCTGCATTACCACGTGGCTTCCGCGTTGGCGGACCTCGACAAAGCCGTGGCGCAGCAAAATGGCGCAGACCTCCCTGCCGGACAGAACCCGGAGTTTACCCAACCCCGATCTCCAAGCGTGTCACATACACTTCCTCGTGGAGCCGCTCTCGGATTTCCTCCGGGGAAGCCATTTCGAAGAAGAGCTCAAGCGCTTCCCGGAGATTCTCGCGGGCCTCTTCGATGGTCCCTCCCTGGCTTGCGACGTCCACCTCCGGACAGAGCGCCACGTACCCATCTCCTTCGCGCTCCACGACCGCTGTGAGTTGCCTACGCATGTTCTTCACTCCAGTCCGCGCATTGACCGCCCAACCGCTTGGTGCCGACCTTCCTGCTCTCCCGCTTTTCGCCTCCGGCGAAGGCTGGTCGGGGCGACAGGATTTGAACCTGCGACCTCTTGAACCCCATTCAAGCGCGCTAGCCAAACTGCGCCACGCCCCGACCGTTCATCCATTGCGATCTTAGCCCTTCTCCAGCCGCTGTCAATCCCTTTGCCCCGCCCCGCTATTGCCTTCGGGCGAGAATTCTGTTACGCTATAAGAGGTTGCTTCATGGAGGTTGCAGGGATGAATACGCGCACGCTCACCGCCGTGCTCCATCGCGAAGAAGACATGTACGTCGCCCAATGCCCGGAGGTCGGCACCGTGAGCCAAGGCGCCACCGTCGAGGAAGCGATCCAGAACCTAAAGGAAGCGACCGAGCTCTATCTCGAAGAGTTTCCAGTCCCCGCGATCGAGAAACCCCTCCTGACGCTCTTCGAGGTTCTGGTCCATGCCTGAGCTGCCGAAGGTCTCCGGACGGAAGACCGTCAAGGCTGTGGAGCGTCTCGGATTTCGGCAAGCGCCCCAGCGCGGCAGTCACGTCGTGATGGTTCGTGATACCCCGCAGGGCAAGGTCGGCTGCGCGGTGCCGCTCCATCGTGAGCTTACGCTCGGAACCCTGCGCGGCATCCTGCGTCAGGCAAAGCTTGGCCTCGACGAATTTGTCAAAGCGCTGTGAGCCCTTCGAACAGACTCTTCGGGACGGCGTCCCGAGTGTGCCTCTCGACTTTGCCCGATAGGGTCGCTTCCTACTCAGGACGCCCATGCTTCTGATACGCGAAGAGATGCCGACTGACGCCGGGCCCATCCGTTCCCTCAACGAGCAGGCCTTCGGCGGATCCCAGGAAGCAAACATCGTTGACAAGTTGCGGGATGCCTGTCCCGACCTGCTCTCGCTGGTCGCGGTACTGCGTGACCGGGTTGTGGGGCACATCCTTTTTAGCCCCGTTGCGCTTGAGTGCAGGGGGGGACCGATCATGGGCATGGGACTGGCGCCTATGGCCGTCCTCCCCCGGCACCAGCGAAAAGGAATCGGCTCAAAGCTCGTGGAGCGAGGTCTCCACTTTCTGAAACAGCGATCATGCCCATTCGTCATTGTATTGGGACACCCGACATACTATCCTCGCTTCGGCTTCGCCCCTGCCTCCCGCCACGGCATACGAAGCCAGTGGGATGGCGTTCCGGACGAAGCGTTCATGGTTCTGATCCTGGATGAGCCGCGCATGCATGATGCGTCGGGGATCGCTAGATACCGGCCTGAGTTTGATGAAGCTCTATAGCACAGACAAGACGTGGATGGATCACCCGACCGCAGAGTTCTCCGTCGCTAGAGTAGCCCGCTGATCCCGATACTGTCGGTCAAGGAGCCCCCATGCGACGCCTCCCCATCCTGTCCATCCTGTCGCTTTTCTTTTCTTTCTCCATCTCTCTTGCCTTCTCCCAGGAGACGTCAGTAGAACTCCGCCGCGACGTCCTCTTCGTCGACGGCAAGCCCTTCTTCCCAATCGTCGTCTGGAACCAGCCCAAGTGGCTGATCAAGACCCACAAAGACCTCGGCGCAAACGTCATCGTCGCCGGCGAGCGCCTCACCAGACGCTCCCAGATCCTCGCGCTCCTCAGCGATGCCCAGGCCCAGGGCGTCTACGTCGCCCTCCCCATCGATGCCTTCGCCGAGGAATACGATTCCCACCCCGCGCTTCTCTTCTGGCTCTTCCCGGACGAGCCCGACCTGCCCCGCAAGCCCTCCGCCCCTTCCTTCTCCGTCGACGCTGGCCCCGAC
>JAZDKG010000060.1:0-9419 GCA_043803205.1 Planctomycetota bacterium | reverse complement strand
AGGTCGCGGGAGAGGCAGAAGAAGAATCGTCCCCGGGGGAGCTGGTAGGTGAAGAGGGTGCGGAGGTACGTGCGCAGGGTGATAGGGGGCGGGGGCTGGCTTGAATCGAGGAGGACGACGAGGGGGACGGAGCGCCCGGCGGCGAGGAGACGGCGAGCCATTTCGAAAGCGACGAAGCCGCCCATGCATCGGCCGACGAGGAAGACGGGGCCGGAGGGGTGAAGGCGCTCGAGCTCGGCGATATAGTCGTCGGCCATCTCTTCGACGGAGGCATGGGGAGGGAGCTTACCGTCCATGCCGCGGGCCTGGAAGGCGTAGACGGGCTGATGATGCGGGGCGAGGGCCTTGGCGAGGGGCTGGAAGTGGAGGACGTCCATTCCGGCGCCGGGGAGGCAGAAGATGGGGGGCTTGTCGCCCAGGGGCTGGAGGGGAACGAGGGAGGCGTCGGGGGTGGACCAGGTATCGGACTGGAGGATGTTGGCCATGGCGCGGACGGTGGGGGCTTCGAGGAGGGTCGCGAGGGGGAGGTTCTTCCCGGTGGACTTAAGGACGGCGATGACGAGCTGGCTAGCGAGGAGGGAATGTCCGCCGAGGTCGAAGAAGCTGTCGTTGACGCCCACGGGGGCGAGGCGGAGGAGGCGGCTCCAGATGTCGGCGAGCTCCTGTTCGAGGGGGGTTTGTGGGGCGAGGAAGGGGACGTCGAGCTCGGGGCGGACGGAGTCGGGGTCGGGGAGGGCCGTTCGGTCGACCTTGCCTGAGAGGGTGAGGGGGAGGGAATCCATGAAGACGAAGCGGGAAGGGATCTGGTAGTCGGGGAGGGAGCGGCGGAGTTGTGCCCGGAGTGCGGAGACGGTGGGGGGAGGGGACCGGCGGGACTTGATGTAAGCGACGAGGAGTTTTTCGCCCGCGGCGGCGGGTAAGGCGCCGGCGAGGGGGCGGGAGAGGACGGCGGCGTTTTCGACGGCGGGGATTTTGAGGAGAGTGTTTTCGACTTCGCCGATCTCGACGCGCGCGCCTCTGACCTTGACCTGAGAGTCGACTCGTCCGAGGTGATAAAGGAGGCCATCGGGATCGAGTCGGCCGATATCGCCGGTGAGGTAGGTCTGCACGCCGGGGTCGTTGGGGTCGGGGAAGAAGGACTGAGCGGTGCGCTCGGGGTTACGCCAATAGCCCGGGGAGATGTAACGGCCCTTGACGGCGATCTGGCCGGGGTTTCCGGGGGGGAGGGGATTGCCTTTCTCGTCGAGGATGAGGAGTTCAATGTCCGGGGCGACGTAGCCGACGGGGAGGAGGTCGCCCTCGATGCGGGAGGATTTGTCGAGGACGAGGGCGGCGATGGTGCCGGCCTCGCTCAAGCCGAGGGAGACGCGGAGGCGCGTGTGGTCGCCGAAGCGGGACTGGAAGAGCTCGAGGTCGGAGGGGAGGACGGTTTCGCCGCCGAGGGTGATGAGGCGCAGGTGGGGGAAGGAGCGGCCCGGTTCGAGGGCGGCTGCGAGCTCGCGAAAGAGGGAGGCAACGGCGGGGAGAACGGTGATGCGGGTCTGGGCGATCCAGTCGGGGAGGCCGGCGGCGCCCAGGCGCTTGGCCTCGTAGAAGCAGGCGACGGCGCCGCTGAGGATGGCGCTGGTGATGCTGCCGACGGACCAAGCGAAGCTATAGGAGCTGAGGAGGGCGACGCGGTCGTCGGGGGAGAGGCGGGTGGGGCCGATGGCGCCCATGCGGCGGTGGAGGGCAATGCGGTGGGTGCGGATGACGCCTTTGGGAGTTCCGGTCGAGCCCGAGGTAAAGAGGAGGAAGGCGGGGCTGTCGGGAGGGACCTCGATGTGCGGGTCATGTTCGGGGAGGTTGTCGGGGAGGTCGGCGAAGCTGAGGATGGGGATCGAGGCTGAGGCGAGCGGCTTGAGGGTGGAGAGCGGCGCGGAGGTGACGAGGCATCGAGCCCGGGATTCCTCGAGGATGTCTTTGAGTCTTTCGGGGGGCGCGGAGGAATCGATGGGGAGGGCGATGGCGCCGGCTTTGAGGGCGCCGAGGAGGCCGACGACGCCTTCGACGCCATGGTCGATGAGGAGGGCGACCGGCTTGCCGGCAGTAACAGGGACGGCAAGGAGGGCATGGGCGAGGCGGTTGGCGCGTCGGTTCAACTCCCGGTAGGTGAGGGAGCCGTCGGCGTCGGAGGCGGCGAGGCGGTCGAGGCAATGGGGGAGCACTTTTTCGAATCTACGGACGATGGAGTGGTTGAGGTCGTCGGGGGACCAGGGGACGAGGTCATTGTGAGCGTCGGTGTCGGGGGGGGCGACGGATCGGGTGGGGTTCGGCAACTCGGGTCTCCTTGGGTTCAGACCTCGTGCTCAGCCTGCCAGGGGACGAGTCGGCGGGTGAGGTATTGGAGGGTCAGGCTGAACGCGACGCCCAGGCAGGCGATGACGACGAGGGACGCGTAGATCTCTTCGGTGCGGAGAGTCTCCCATGCATTCCAGATGATGCGGCCGAGGCCGGGGCCGCTGAGGACGACCTCGGAGGTGATGGCGAGAAGGAGGGAGATATTGAGTCCGAGGCGGACGCCCGCGAGGATCATGGGGAGGGAGCCGGGGAAGAGGACGCGGGTAAAGAGTTTGAGGGGGGAGGCGCCGTAGTTCTGGGCGACCTCGAAGTGGATGGGGCTGATCTGGCGGACGCCAGCCATGGTATTGATGAGGATGGGGAAGAAGGCGCCAGCGGCGATGAGGACGACGCGGCTGATTTCGCCGATGCCGAAGATGATCATGATGAGAGGGAGGACGGCGATCTTGGGGATGGGGTGGACGGAGGCGACGAGGGGATCGATGGCGGCGCGCAGGCGTCTGGAGCGTCCCATGGCGAGGCCGAGGACAAGGGCGGGGAGTGCGCCGGCGACGAAGCCGGTAGCGAGGCGGCGCAGCGTGGCGAGGAGGTGGGAGAGGAGGGTGCCATCGCGGAGGAGTCGGAGAAAGGCGACGGCGATGACGGAGGGGGCGGGGAAGAAGAGGGCGGAGACGAGTCCGGCGCGGGAGAGGGTTTCCCAGGCGACGAGGGCGACGAGGACGACGAGGGGAGCGAAGAGACGCTCGCGTCCCAGGCGCCGGTCTTCGAGGGGCAAGTTTGTCACGGGCTCTGCAGGCATCTTCGGACCTCGTCTTCGAGCATTTTCCAGATATGCCACTTGATCTCGGTGATCTCGGGGGCGTCCTTGGTGAGGTGACGGGGGCGGGGGAGGGGGACGGGGATCTCTTCGCGGATGCGTCCGGGTCGGCCGGTCATGACGAGGACGCGGTCGCCGAGGAGGACGGCTTCTTCGATGTCGTGGGTGACGTAGAGGACGAGTTTACGGTGCTGCTGCCAGATGCGCAGGAGCTCTTCCTGGAGGATGCGCTTGGTCTGTGCGTCGACGGCGCCGAGGGGCTCGTCCATGAGGAGGGTCTGGGTATCGGCGAGGAAGGCGCGGGCGATGCCGACGCGCTGGCGCATGCCGACCGACAAGGTATGGGGGTAGCCGTCGGCGAAGGGGCCGAGGCCGACGGAATCGACGAAGGCGAGCGCACGGCGGCGGCGCTCGCGTCGGGGGACGCGCTGCATTTCGAGGCCGAAGGCGACGTTATCGAGGACGGTCATCCAGGGGAAGAGGCCGTGCTCCTGGAAGACAAGCGCGTTTTTGAGAGAGTGTCCGTTGTCTTCGTCGTGGAAGACGATGCGGCCGGCGGTGGGGGTCATGAGGCCCGCGATGAGCTTGAGGAGGGTGGTCTTGCCACAGCCGCTGGGACCGACGATGCAGACGAACTCGCGGTCGGCGACGCTGAAGGAGGTATCCGCGAGGGCGACGACGGAGGCGGAGCCGTTATGGAAGGCCTTGGAGAGTCCGATGCACTCGAAGGACATCAGTGGGAGGGGCTCCTTTCGGGGGTTTCGGACAGGCGAGCGTTGGCGTAATCGACGAAGGAGAGATCGTAGAGGTCCTCTTCGGGGACGGGGCGATCCTGCAATTTCTTATCGACGCACCAGCGCTGGAAGTCGAGGAGGCTTTGGCGGTGGAGGCGGCCGTCGGAGCGGATGAGGGGCCAGGTCATTCTCTTGAGGAGGTCGCGGTCGAGGCCGGTGTGTGCGGCGGCGATGCGGAGGTTCTCTTCGGTCTTGCCGAGGTTGTATTGCCGGACGGCCTGGAGCCAGGCGAGCATGAAGCGGTTGCCGGCGTCGCGGTTTTCGCGGAGAAGGGAGCGCCCGAAGGCCATGACGCAGTATTGGAAGTCGGGGACGATCTCGGGGCCCGTTTTCCAGACGACGGCGGTGCCGGTGTCGAGGATGCGCGTGACCCAGGGCTCGGCATTGGCGGCGACGTCGACGGCGCCGTTGGCCAAGGCTTCGCCGCGCAGGACGGCCGGGGTGTCGCGCACCTCGAGGTCATCGAGGGTGAGGCCAACGGAGGCGAGCAGGGTCTCGAGGACGTACTGGGTGGAGCTGCCAAGGGTCTGGGCGACGCGGAGTCCCTTCAGACGGGCGGGGTCGGAGAGGGCGCCGCTCTCAGCGAGGTCGCGCCGAACGAGAATAGCGTAGTATGCGTGCGCGGAGGGGCCGAAGGTGCCCTTATCCGCGACGATGCGGACATCGGCGCCGCGGTTGATGGCGTTCAAGAGACCCGAGTGGATGGTGCCGGAGTAGATGTCGAGGCCACCCTGGATGAGTAGGGGGAAGACGTCGCGGGCGGAGGAGGTCTCGACGAACTCGACGTCGAGTCCGTTGCGGGTGAAGTAGCCTCCCTCCTGCGCGATGAAGAAGGGGAGGTAGCCGAGATAGGGCAAGACGAGGACCTTGAGCTTGACGGGGGCGGAGGAGGGGGAGGGCGCGGCCTCTTGGCGCGAGCAGGAGGCCAAGAGGGCGAGCAGGGACAGAATCGCTACGACGTGGACACGCTGCGAAAAAGTCATGCGCTTCCAGTCCAAGGAGGCTTTAAAGATCTCGATGGGCCTCTCTCGCCGCCGCTTGGGTAGTTTACCCCACGCAGGCGGGGGTTTCAAGCCGAAGTCGCACAAATGGGGTGGCGTTCGGGCTAAAATCGACCGCAAATCCAGGGTGGGCGGAGGGGAGCTCACGGAGTACCTGTCACCCACGGAAGTGCATACGGGGGGTGCAGGGACCGAACGGCGGAGGTGGGGGCTTGCAGTTGCACGCCGGCGTCGGAGAATCCTCGCCCACGTCGTGGAATCGTCGCAGGCGAGGAATTGTCCTTCTTGAGCAGGAGAAGAAACTTGAAAGCGCGGGGAGAGACGATCAGGGAGACCCTCAGGACGCCGGTGGTGAAGTCGTATGAGGTGATAGTGGCGGGCGGCGGTCCCGCCGGATGCGTCGCGGCGTTAGCGGCGGCGCGTCAGGGGGCGAAGACGCTCTTGGTCGAGCGGGCGGGGTATCTTGGGGGGATGCTCACCGGCGGGATGGTGGGCTCGAGCGGCATCTACACGGTGGCGCCCGGGACGATGAAGGTCTACACGGAGATCCGCAGGCGTCTGGCGAAGCGTCCGGACAGCGTACAACTGATCCGGGGGATTCCGCGGGAGATCATGAGGAGGCTCATCTCCATCGGGGGAGGGATCGGGTATGACGGGGAGGTGCCCGCGTATGTGGCGGTGCACGTGCCGACGCTCAAGATGATGCTGGTGGAGATGATGGAGGAAGCGGGGGTCGAGCTGCTCCTGTATGGGCCGGTGGTGGGGCCGATCTTGGACGGCAAGAGGGTTTCGGGGGTGATCGTGGAGGGGAAGGGGGGCCGGGAGGGGATTCGCGCGAAGGTGGTTGTGGACGCCACCGGGGATGGGGACGTAGCGGCGCGAGCGGGAGCGGCGTTCGAGCACGGGCGCAAGCAGGACCAGGAAGCGATCAACATGACGGTGATGTTCACGATGGGCGGGATCGACATGGAGAAGTTCATCCGGGAGGAGATGGAGCGCGAGCCCGAGAATCCAGCGGGGGAGGCGTGGCCGCCTGTGCCGAGGGCGGAGCTCATCCGGGGGCTGCGGAAGGGGAACGCGTACTGGTTCGGGACGGCGGGCGAGCTTTCGAAGCGCCCGTCGGTGCCCGCGGCCCTGCGGGACGAGATCGACCGGTTCACGTGGAGCACGAACAAGACCCGGGGGCACATCTTCGCGTGCAATTCGCCGATCAAGGACGAGCTATTCATCAACGTGACGGAGGTGTTCAAAAAGACGGGGACGTCGTCATGGGACCTGACGGAGGCGACGCGGATCGGGTACAAGGAGATCCAACTCCTAGCGAGGATGTACAAGGCGGGGGTAGCGGGGTTCGAGAAGGCCTACATCCGGGAGATCGCACCCATGATGGGAGTTCGGGAGACGCGGCGGATCACGGGGGACTATGTGCTTACGGGGGAGGACGTGCGCGTCGGGAGGAAGTTTCCGGACGGGGTGGCGGGGAGCTCGCACCCCATCGATACGAGCGAGGACAACCAGGGGCGTTTCGAGAAGCTGCACGGCGGGGCGTATTTCGAGGTGCCTTACCGGTCGCTCCTGGTGGCCGGTTTCGACGGGATCGTGACGGCGGGCCGATGCATCTCGACGGATCACGACGCGATCGGGTCGATCCGGTGCACGGGGTCGTGCATGTCGATCGGGCAGGCTTCCGGGACGGCGGCGGCCCTAGCGGCCAAGTCGGAGGTGGAGCCGAGGGACTTGGACGGGAAGGAGGTGCGCGCCGAGTGCGGGTGGGTTGACGTTGCGCTTGCTGACTTGGGCGACATCGACGAGGAGCGCGACGAGACGGGGACAGTTCAGAGGCAGTGAGGCGGAAGAAGGGAAGGTCTTGAAGCAGTGCCGGTCGCAGTCGCGGTCAGACAAGACTGGGAGAATCAATTGTATGCCCGACTCATGCCTCTACGTCGGGTCCTCCCACAGATAGACGTTGGGGGCTATTCGCTCGCGCCTTCGCTGAGGGCCTGTCCCGGGGACGCGCTCATCATGTTGGAAGACGCGTATGCCCATGTGAAAGCCGCCGAAGCCGTTCTTGCAAATCCCGATATTCAGCGGATAGAAGTCGTCTTTCACGACGTAAACGGGCTCGAGCATCCGGATGCTTGCCGGCAATTGCTGAAATTCCGGGTAGTCATAGTAGATGCGGGAGTCATGTGCATTAGGCCAATTGTCGAAGAGCGCGAGGCAATCTTGCCGGAGACCGGCATCCAAGGCCCGCTGTATCTCCCATCTTCTTCCACTCTCGCCGAGGCGAGCAGCGACAACACAAGCCGCGATCACGAATGCCGTTCCGAGGAGGAATATCGTCACCCCCAGAGGCTGTTTGCTCCGCGCAGCAGGCGTAAGACCAAGAGCGAAAGCGAAGCACACGACCCACACAAGCAGCAGGGCAAGGGCTGCCGCATAGCCTAGGGGGAGGTAATCCCAACGGGCAGCAACGCCGCCCTTGTAGGCGAGAATCACACTAATGGGCAAGAGCACAGCAGACAGCCACAGAGCTGAGACCTTTCGCTTTCCGGTCTTGTCATGCATTCTCGGTGTTTCTTCCTTCTCTAGAGAGAGCAAAGCCAGAGCGGCTCACGGAATCAACTGAATTGTACGTCCTCCGGGCGCGGGTGCCAGTAATGGACTGAAAGAGAGAAGGTGGCGGGGGAGAATGCCGGGTCGATGAGGTATACTGGAAGGGCGGGAGGCAACAAGGATGGCGGGACGGAAACGGGCGAGAGGAGGAGGCGGATGGGAGAGGGGCTCCACCCGTGTGGCGCTCGAGAGGGGCGTGGTGGACGTATGGCGGGCGGAGCTAGCGGTAGGAGAGGGGAGGCTGCGAGAGCTAGAGGGGACGCTGTCGGAGGAGGAGCGCGCGAGGAGCGAGCGGTTAGCGCGGGGGAGAGAGCGCTTCCTTGCGGCGCGGGGGATCCTGCGGGCGATCCTCGAGCGGTACCTAGGGGTCGATGGCGCGCGACTGCGCTTCCGCGAGGAGGGGAGGTACGGGAAGCCGATCATCGCCGGGGAGTTTGAGGGGGCGCTCCGGTTCAACCTGTCGCATTCGGGCGGGCTAGCGCTCTACGCCGTCAGCGGAGAGCGGGAGGTCGGCGTGGACGTGGAGGAGATCCGCCGAGACATGGAGCCGGAGCGGATCGCGGAGCAGTTCTTCACGCGCGGGGAGCTAGCGGCGCTGCGAGCGCTCGGGGATGAGGAGCGCATGAGGGCATTCTACCGATGCTGGACGAGAAAGGAGGCGTATCTCAAGGCGACGGGGCGGGGGCTGTCGGTGCGACTGGATTCGTTCGAGGTGCCCGTCGCGGGGACGGAAGAGGAGGCGTTCGAGATCGAGGGAGCGGAGGGGACGCGATGGAGGGTCGAGGATCTAGCGGTGGCCGACGGCTACGCGGGGGCGGTCGGGGCGGAAGGGACGGACTGGGGGGTAAGGCGGTGGACGTGGGAGGATGCAGGATGAACGAGATCGCGGACGGTTACGAAAGCCGGAGGGTGCGGAGGCACCTTGCGCGGGTGGCGCTCTTCGTATTCTTAGTGACCTTCACGGCGGCGCGGGCGCTCGTGTTCCTCATCATGTCGCGGAGGGTACCGGACCTATTCCTCTTCCTCGGCGGGACGCACGTACATCATCTGAACTACGGGATCTTCCTGCTCGCGGCGGTCGGGGGATATCTTCTCCTTTTCCCGCCGGAGGAGCGCAGCTTCGACGCGGTCGCGATCCTCTACGGGGTGGGGCTGGCGCTCACGTTCGACGAGTTCGGGATGTGGCTGCACCTGGGGGGCAGTTACTGGCAGCGCGCGAGTTTTGACGCGATTTCGGTGGTGGCGGCGCTCTTAGCGCTCATCGCATTTGCGCCCGCGGCGCGAACGTTGCGGGCGAAGCACTACACGGCGCTCGGGGTGGCGCTGGCGGCGCGCGCGGTGTTCTTCCTGCTGCTGGTGGAGTCGTTCGGGTACGCGACGAAGCACCGTGGGCCGCACCTAGAGACGATCGAGAGAACGTGGCCGAGGTAGGGTCGGCGGGGGCTACAGGCGGAGGTCGTGGAGGAGGATCTCCTCGCGGCCCTCGGTGTTGGCCTGGGCGAGGAGGTCGCCGGCGGGGGAGTAGACGGCGCAGCCGCCTTTGCAGTCGTGCATCCAGGACGCGCCCGTGCGGTTGGTGACGAGGAGGGGGGCGCCAATGGTCCTAGCGCAGCGGGCGAGGTCGGCGGGGTCGCGGGGATCGCGGCGGTTATTCGGGTAGAAGACGACCTGGGGGGCGAGGGCCTTTGCGCGCTCGATGCATCGCGGGGCGTTGCCGTCGGCGCAGATGAAGCAGGTCGCTTTGACGCCATCGAGGGTGAAGAGCTCGGGGCCGGCGCCGGGATCGTAGCGGGCCCATTCGTTGCGGTAGCCTTCGTCGGAGGGCTCGCGCCAGAGCCAGGTCTTGCGGTA
>JAZDKG010000059.1:0-9722 GCA_043803205.1 Planctomycetota bacterium | reverse complement strand
ACACATTCGCTGGACGGCGAGGAGGTTGCGAAGTCGTGGCTCAACGAGGCGGGCATGAGCCGCCCCGGTCTCTCGGGCGTCCTCATCGATGAGTTCGGGGGCGCACCGCTTGCGAACTACCGCGCCTGGGCGGACGGGATGAGACGGGTCGCGAGTGATCCGCGCTCGGCCGGCAAGACCATCTTCCCCTATTGTTCCACCCTCCCGGACTACGCCCAGGCCCGCGATTTCGTCAGCGCGGTGATGGAGACCGGCAACCGCTTCGCGTGGGAGGTGTATCTCGGCGAGGAGCCCACCCGCAGGAGGGCCGAGGCGGCGATCGATTCCGAGCTTCGGCGAGGGATCATCCGCTGGCAGGCTCTCGCCCCGGGCGTCAATCGCAGGATGGTCATCGCCCTGGGTTTCATGTCCGCGCCGCCCGAGACGCTGGATCGCTGTCCGTCGGCGGACTACAAGGTCTTCATGGACGTGCAGTGGAATGTCATCGCGAACGCTCCGGAGTTCGAGGACCTCTTCGGCGTCCTCGAATACACAAGCGCATACGCCGACGAGGAGATCGTCCGCTGGACGGCGCAGCTCTACCGTCATTACTGCATCGAGGGCCGGCGCGACATGCTGAGCACTGATCCCTATGAGCTCGCCCATCTGCGAAACGGCGACTTCGCGGATGCGGGAGCGGGGTGGGAGGTTTCCGCAGCCGAGGAGGGGGCGGTCACCTTTTCCTCCGAGACGGGATTCGGATGGACGCAGGGGCGCTACCCCGCCGGACCGGCCGGCAATACGTTCCTGTGCGCGCGGAGGTGCGCCGGCGCGGCGAACGTGTTTTCCCAGACGATCCGGGACCTCGCTCCGGGGCGACTCTATTCCCTCAAGATGTATTCCGCCGACCTCGACCATCGGAGCGAGCCGGGCCTGCACGTCGTTTCCGTCGAGCTGGGGGGAGTCGAGCTTCTCCCGGAGAAATCCGTGCAGCTCGACTTCGCCGGCTGCCACTCCGGCTCGACGAACCCGCCGCGTATGAACTTCCACCGGCGCGTCTTCCGCGCGCGGAAGGACGCCGCAGAGCTCAGCGTCTCCGACTGGCTCCGCCCCGCAGACCCGGGCGGGCCCGTCGGGCAGAGGCTCGCCTTCAACTTCATCCAGGTGGGACCGTACCTCGAAGAGTGACAGTCACGAGGAAAGGAGTTCGACATGCCGACGTACCGATGCAGGAAGACACCCGTGCCCCCGCCCATCGACGGGCGGATCTCCCCGAAGGCCTGGGACCTTGCCGAGGCCGTCCCGCTCATGCTCGCCGACACGGGCAAAACCCCCGTCCAGCCGACGGAGGTGAGACTTCTTTACGATGACGCCTATCTTTACGTCGCGTTCCACTGCGTTGACGACGAGATCTGGGGCACCTTCACCAAGCGCAAGGAGCATGTCTGCAGCGAGGAGGCCGTCGAGGTCTTTATCGACCCCGCCGCCTCGGGCCGTTACTACTGCGAGATAGAGGTCTCGCCTCGCAACACGATCTACGACCTCTGGAACCTAAACGACCCCCGCTGCAGTCCCGCCGTCCGACACCTGGAGGACTGGACCTGCCAGAAGCTCCGCACCGCGGTTCACGTCGAAGGGGAGCTCAACTCCCGCACGGGGAACGACAAGTACTGGAACTGCGAGCTATCGATCCCGTTCGCGGAGATGCACGGCGCCGCGAATATCCCGCCCAAGCCCGGCGACCGCTGGCGCGTGAACCTCTACCGGATCGACCGCAGGTCCCGCAGTCGCGGGAGCGACGAATACTCGGCATGGGCGAAGGTTGACAAAATCGACTTCCACCAGCCCGGGAAGTTCGGCGAGCTTCTGTTCCTCGCTCCGGGCGAGGAGTAGTCCGCTCTCCGGACTCGCGCGGCGTTTGCGTCAGCGGAAGACGACCTCGAAGTCCCTCTCGAGGATGGGGGGGAGTTCCTCGAAGCCGTGGATGACGTAGTCGGGCTTCGCCCCTCCGAGCTGCCCCGCGTACTTCCCGCCGTGCTCGAAGAGGACGGTGTGCATCCCCAGTGCGGCAGGGGGGTCCACGTCGTGCGTCGCGCGGTTCCCGACGTACATCGCCTCGGCCGCCCGGAGCCCGGTAGTGTCCAGGGCGCGCTTGAAGAGCTTGGGGTTCGGCTTGGAGATGCCGATCTGGTCGCTGATGAAGATCGCCCCGGGCGTGACGAAGGGGTGCAGGCCCAGCCAGAGGAGCTTCTCGGCCTGCTTGACCGCCAGCCCCTCCGTGATGACTCCTACGACGAGGCTCGTGCGGGAGAGCTTGCGGAATACTTCGGCGACGCCGGGGAAGGGCGCAAGGTCCTGCTCCTTGGTGGCGTGATAGGCCATCACCGCGCCCGCCACCAGCACCGCGGGATTCAGGTCTCCGACGGCTCCGGGTCCGAGTCGCGCGATCAGCTTGTCGAAATGCTGGCCGTAGTTCGCGGAGAACTCCGCGATCACCTCCTCGAGTTCCTTGAGACAGGTTTCGGCGTCGATCTTGAGCCCCAGCTCCACCATCCGCTCTACGGACGCGCGTCTGGCCTTCCGCGCGAACTCGGTGGTCGAGTACAGCGTATCGTCGATGTCGAAGAAGATTCCGCGCAATGCGCTCACGCCCCGGCCTCCGCAACAACCTTGCGGGATCATTCTAAACGGCGACCGCCTCTCGATCACGCTCTTTTTGGACGTTGTCGGAGGGGCGACCTCCTACTTGGCCGCCGCAACCTGGAAGAACGTGGTCCCTTCCTTGCCGGCTGTGAGGTCGCGCGCTGAGATCTCCCACGCGCCGGAAGGATCGTTCCTTGCGATCCGGATCGGCACCGTCGCCTTTCCGTCCTTCGCCAAGTAATAGTCGCTGGCGTCGTTCTCGACGCCTTGGCTGTCGCGGATCGTCACGCGAAGGGGCGAGAGGCCCGCCGCGGGGACTCCCAGCTCGTCCTCGATCGTGACGACCACGTTGGCCTCGTTCCCCTTCTCGACCGTGGGGGCCGCTTCGACGCGCACGCTTCCGATCGGCGTCGTCCGGACCGCGTACATCCTTCCCTCCCCGGGCCCGAGCGACACGTCCCACGAGAGCCAATCGCTGTCCTTCTCGGTCTCCACGGTCCGGGCGCTCAGCATGTCGTAGATGACGCGACCGGTTTCGCGGATTCGCACGCGCGTCTTCTGAGGCGCACCGTCATCCAGTACCCTGCCGTACCCTCCCACGTAGTCGCCCGGGGTCCTCAGGTTGTTGGTTACGAACACGTACTTGTTGTCCCCGTCCTCGAGGGTTGAGAGCACTACGGTCGGCGAATCGCAGTCCGCCCACCGCGTGAGCTTCCCATCCAGCTCCCTGCGGATCGTCTCCGCATGCTTTACGTGCTCTTCTTGGAGCGCCTTTTCGCCGCCCCATGTAGCGGCCTCGCGTGGCAGCGTGAGCACCTTCTCGAATTGTGGGCCAAGGAACTGGTCGGCGATGACGACCCCGCCGCCCTTGACGAACTCCGCGATCATGTCGTAGATGTGTTTCGGCAGCACCTTGCACCCCGGCAGCGCCACCGCCTTGTAGCCGGCGAGCCCTTTTTCTTCGACGTCGGGTTCGTACTTCGGATCCACGGCCGCGTGCGCCGCCTGAAGCTTCGCGTACATGTGGCCGGCCTCATTGAGGTCGAGGTCCTCCGCGTCGCGGTTCGTCAACACCAGATTCGCCGTCGAAAGGAGCAGCGCCACCTCGCCCTTCATCGGCGCGAGGTTCTTGATGAGCATCCCGAACGGCTCCACGACCTCTTCGTTCATCCGGCGAAGCGCCACGAGGGTATCCGGGTTGGAATACATGTAACCTCTGTATCCCAGACCGGTCACATTGGTCCGTGGGTCATCGGCGCGCATCCCGCCCTCCAGGCGCACCGTCTCGATGCCGTGGAATGAGAGCCCCGACGGCGCGCGCGACAGGACGAGCCACATCGCCTCCCGCAGCGTCGCGGGAGAGTGCGCCGGCAAATACCCCTGACGCTTGATGTAAGACCAGTGGGGGCCCTGGGGCGGGATCGCCGATGATCCCCAGATAATGAGCTGGATGTTGAAGATCCGCTGCTGCCCCGTTACCGCCGCCAGCCGGAGCTCGTCCACGATCATCGGGAACCTCGAGATGTTAGGCCACGCGTAGCTCCAGTTGAAGACCGCATCCATCCCCGCTGAGCGTCCCCGCACGCAGGGCTGGCGCAGGGCCGGCTCGTCCCAGGCGATGATGTCCGGCCGAAATTCCTTGATCGCCTCCGAGATCTTCGCGTGGAGCATCCCCTGCCCTATCCCCTTCTCCCACCACCATCGATAGAACCGGTAGTAGCGGTCGTTCGCGTCGATGACGCCGTCCTTGGGGAGCGGGAAGCCTTTCATCCCCCAGACTTCCGTTGCGTCGTCGGGGACGGCGAAGCCGAGATCCTTCTGCGCCATCGCCAGCCAGTAGTCGTTGCCGAAGACGTCGAGGTCCCGCTCGGATTCGCTGTCGATAACGAGCGCGTGCCAGGCGGGAAGGTCCTTCCACACGCCCAGGGCCTGGCGGAAGAAGTCCGTGTCCGTCTCGACCACTTTCGGATGCCAGGGATTCGGCCGCGGCTCGCCCCCCGGAAAATACCCCACCCGACGATCCTGCAACTCCTTGCCGTTGCGCTTGAGCGCATAGGCGTCCGTCACGCCTTCCGGTACCCTTCGGAGGCAGTCGGTCAGAATGAAGCCCCACATCCCGTGCTTCACGCACTCGTCGAAACGATCGATGATGCTCTGTCTGCGTGCGTCCCCGCCGGGACTCATCATCCGCAGTGGATTGTCGGGCGTCTGGTATTTGCCGTCGGTCCAGCGGCTCATGGTGCTGTCATGTGCGGCCTTGAGCTGGTTGAAACCATACTGGGCGAGCGTGGCGGGGTCGCCGCTGTCATAGGCGCTTACAAGCATCCTGTGCGGATTGGGGCGACGGCGGAGGAAGACCTTCGTCTCGTCTCTAGCGAGGACCTCATCGCCTTCCGTCACGAGGATCGTGAGCGTGTAGTCCCCCGACCGCCACTCGGCCGGATGCACGTCGAAGACGATCTCCCGCTTCTCGCGCGCCTTGAGCGCCCCGAGCTTCATCGTCTCCCGCATGAGCTCCCCTTGCGTCGGGTAGAGATCGCTCTCGAGCACCATCGTGGCGGACGCCCCGGCGAGATCCTTCTTGGGAGAGACGATGAAGCGGACGATTCCCTCCTTCTCGTCGCGGTAGAACGCGTGGCGCTGCACGGGCTGACTGAGCGCGACTCTGGGGACTTGATCTTCGGCTTCGGCGATCGCGTAGACGTCCACCTTCTTAAAGAGCATCGGGTACGTCCCCACCACCCCGAGCGCGATCCGGCCGCTCGCGAACGCGGTGTCATACGCCTCGAGGAGAAGATCCCCGTTCCGATACGCGCGCAGGCGGCTCCCGTTGAGCTCGAGGCCCAGCTTCGTCCCCGGCTGGACGCGCAGGTCCGGGAGCCCGCGGGCTTCCGCCAGGATCATGCGTTGCCCCCTTTGCACGCGCACGATCCGCATGGCGTTTGCCGGCCACTCGTGATATTGAAGCTCGTAATGATCCCCCACGCCCTGCCAGCGTCCGCACAGAAAGAGGATCGAGCCGTCCCGGCTGAGGACGTCCGCCTCCACGATGTAATCCTTCCACTTGCGCTCTCCCCCGACGGTCCAGGCGAAGTCGCCCTCCGGGGAGCTTTCCACGAGCGCCCCGCCGTCCGCCGTCCAGGTCCCGGAGACGTCGGTCCACTTCTGGTTCGTCTGGAAGCTCTCGTCGAGGAGGTGCTCGCCGCGCGGAACCGTGGCGAAGGCGAGCTCCTCGAACTTCGCGACCTCATCCTTGGATACGCCGAAAAGTTTCTCGCCACCGGCGGCTAGGTACACCGTTACGTCCTTCGTCTCGCCGGCGAAGGGGCCTTTCCATCCCGTCTCGTTTCCGAAGTCAAGGACGCGCACCTCAGACCAGGTCGGATATCCGTAGACATCCGCGTAGAGGAGGACCCTCTGCTGGCGGAGCCTCGCCCGACAGCGCACGAGGGGCGCGCCGGCGAGGAACGTGTAGGCGTACTCCGCTCCGAGCGCGCTCTCCGTCCGCTCCTCTCCCTTCACGCAGGTCCCCCGGACGACGACGGTGACGCCGTCGGAAGTCTCCTTTTTCACGGAGATCTGCGCCTTCGTGTCGGCCGCGAGGGTGTAACCGTCGGCGCCGTCCCTCTGCTCGACCGCGCGCGCGCCGATCTGCGTGATCGTGCCTCCCTTGCTCCGGTCGAAGGTGACGGAGGTTCCGCCGACGGCCACGGTGATCGTCGAGCCGTCCTGCGTCACGGCGACCTCGCCGAGCGCCCCCCTCGACGCGACCAGCAGAACGATCATTGCTCCCGCGACCCATGTTGTCTTCATGGCCGGCTCCTTTGCTGAAGGATCGAGATAGCATATCCATCGCATTCCCGTGCGCCAATAGGAAAGGCGCCGACCGGGGGCGGACGGGGCGCGCACGTTGACGACGCCTGCCCATCGTGTAGAATGGTGCAGGCGCGGAGGAACAAGGTCTTTCTGGACGGCACCCGGCCCGAGATGATACGCATCCTCCAGCGGTACATCGCTCTTGAGCTCATCAGGATCTTCATCCTCGCCGCCGGGACTCTCACGGCGATCTTCTTTCTCGTGGAAAGCGTCGTGTTCTGGCAGCGATTCGGCCTCTCGGTCGCGCAGCTCGTCGTCACCATGCCGTTCATCATCCCGACCGTGCTTAACTACTCGCTCCCGATGGCGACGTTGGTCACGTGCACCTTCGCCTACGGGAGGCTGTCGGCGGACAACGAGATCCTGGCCGTTCAGGCCGCTGGGGTTCACCTCTTTCCCATCGCCGCGCCCGCCTTCGTCCTGGGACTGGCGCTCTGTCCCCTTACCCTGCTCCTCTGTTTCGACTTCATCCCGCGAAACACCCAGGAGGCGTTCGTGCGCGCGCGCCAGAACGTCGACGCGATCGTCAAACTCTTGAAGATCGAAAAGAAGGTTATCCTCGAGAACCAGGACGGCTCGATCTTCATCATCAAGGTCGGCAAGGCGGTCTCCAACCGCTTCCTCGACGTGGACATGATCCAGGACTTCACCTCGTCTACCGACCGGAGCCGCCCCGCCCTCTCCCTGCACGCTCGCGAAGGCTTCATCAGCCCCTCGAGGTCGCCGAACCGGTTCATCTTCGATCTCTACGACGTGAGCGCCTACGTGAAGGACCCGGCAGGCGACGTGGTGAACGTCGCCAACAGCAGCAAGTACACCGAGGAGGTTTCCGTCGAAGGCTACCGTCGGAAGCTCCGGCCCGACTGGATGACCCAGGAGCAGCTCTGGGCCGCGCTCCCCTCCGCCGCGCGCCCCCTCGGCATCTGGACCGAGATCCACGGCCGCTGGGCGCTCTCCTTCACATGTCTAGCGTTCTCCATGCTCGGCGTGCCTCTGGGCGTCTTCTCGCGCAAGGGGAACTTCCTCGGCGCGTTCGCCACCGCCTGCGTCCCCGTCTTTCTCCTCTACTACCCGATGGTGCTGGTGGGGAAATCCATGGCCGAGTCGGGGGCGTTGCCGGTGGCGCTGGCCATGTGGTCTCCTGACGTTTTTCTCGCCGCCCTCGGCGTCGTTCTCCTGTGGATCCTCTTCCGGAGGTGACCCCTGAGCATCCTCGACCGCTACCTTACGCGCTCGTACCTCTTTTCCTATGCCGTCTGTTTCCTCGCCCTTACGGGCCTCTACGTGGTGATCGAAGCCTTCCAGGTGACGGGGAAGCTGATCAAGAACGCTAGGGAATGGACGGACATCCTCGTCACCCTTCCGATCTACGCCGCCTACAAGACACCGCTCTTCTTCTACCAGGTCGCCCCGGCCGTCACCCTGATGGCGGGGATCTTCACCGTCACGCAGCTTGCGCGCACGAACGAGCTCGTCCCGATCAAGGCGGCGGGCGTATCGCTCTACCGGGTGTTCCTGCCGATCTTCCTGTTGGCGTTTCTCTCCGCCGTCATCGTCTACCTCGACCAGGAGGTTCTCGTCCGACGTCTCCGCCAGCGCATCGAGAACGTCGACGCGATGGTGAGCGACGACCGGAACAACGAGCGCAGCCACATCCTCCTGGAGGATTCCCTGGGGAGCCGGGTCTACATCTCCTCGTATTTCGTCGAGGAGAAGATGGCCCGCGGGTTCGACATGGCGCAGTTCTACCCCGATACCGGCGCGGTCTCGCTCACCGCGCACGCGGCCAAGGCCTACTGGAAACGTTCCGCGGACGGCATCGAGCGCTGGCACCTCTCCGACGGGAGCATCCAGACCTTCGACAAGATCGATTCGTCCATCCTTGAGGACCGCACGTTCGCGGAGGACGGCCTGGTGCTTGTGCGACGCGTCGAGGACATCCTCCAGGGCGGCCGCTTCTACATCCTGAGCGGATTCGATACGAGGGACGTGGAGGCCGCGGAGGCGGTGAACTTCCAGCTCCTCAGCGCGGGCGAGCTCATCGAGCGCGCGCGGATGGGCTTCGCCAGCCCGGAGGTGCTCGTGACCATCCAGAGGCGGTTCTCGTGGCCGCTGTCCACCGTGCTCCTTCTTCTCGTCGGGCTCCCGTTCGCGGTCGGCACGGAGAACCGCAGCGCCTTCCTTGCGCTGGGCTTCTGCCTCATGCTCGCCTTCGCGTTCTTTATCATCGAGACGGTCTGCCGGCAGCTCGGGGAGGCCGGGTCCCTGAGCTCGTACCTGGCGGGGTGGCTTCCCACGCTCATCTTGGGGGCGACGGGCCTCTATGTCTTCGATGGGATCCCCACCTGAGTCCGGACTATCCCGTGCGCAGCCTCGCCACGAGCGACTCCGGCATCCGGCAAAGCTCCCCCTCGCGGTTGACGCAGGCGAGCGTCGTCTCCCCTTCGGCGAGGAGCGTGCCGTCCCGCTTCCTGCGGATCGCGTACCGGTGGTCGATCCGGGTGAACGTGCTGCGCTCGATCTCGGTCTCGATCACGAGCTCGTCGTCGTACCGGGCGGGCTGACGATAGCGGCACTCGGCCCTCGTGATCACGAGGTACGCTCCACTCGTCTCGACGTCCCGGTACGTGAGCCCGGTCGCGCGCAGCATCTCGGTCCTGGCGATCTCCATGTACACGAAATACTGGCTGTGATGAACCACCCCCATTTGGTCCACCTCGACGTAGCGCACGCGGATCTCGGTCTGGCTCTTCATGGGCACTGCCTTCCTTCCCGGTATTGCGTGGTCGGTCCCGGCGGTTTCCGGCGGAGAAATATCTTGCCCGCGGACGTCCGCGATGGCAAAATTTACTTTGCGGGAAAAGCGGTTGGCGCCAGTTGAGAGGGGCAAAGATGACGCTCAGCGAGTCCATCCTGGAATCGTGTCGCAGACGGCTGTCCCTGTCGCCCGAGCTTGTCGGTTTGCTCACGAAGGATCAAAACGCGCTTTCCATAGAGGATCGCTCCCGGCTGGAACGGGAGCTGGAGCCGCACGTGCCGACCATGCATCGCGTGATCGCCGACCTGTACGCCGTCGCGAAGAAGGAGGACGTCCACAACGTCCACGCCTGGGCGGCCACGATCGTCGCCGAATCCAACCGCGCGGGGTACATGACGGAGCTGGATCAGCTTGTCCTGCGACTCATCAACGATCCGAGCTTCGATTCCGGCGAGACGGAGCGCGT
>JAZDKG010000058.1:0-26203 GCA_043803205.1 Planctomycetota bacterium | reverse complement strand
AGCTCAATTGGTTAGAGTATCGGACTGTCGATCCGAGGGTTGCGGGTTCGAGTCCCGTCGGCCTCGCCACACGAGCTTAGACTAACCGCTGACGCGGTAGTTGGACTTTTGGCGACCTTTCGATGCTTTCGGAGGGTCGCCAGTGCGTTTTCAGGGGGTTTCTGGGGGTCCCTGCGGTTAGAGAATGATGCTGACGCCCTGAGGTTGAGGGCCACCGACATGCGCTTTTCCGCCTCGCCTACCTCGTGAGTTACCCTCTGTGAACTATTTCCATTTCCATATTGCCATTCTTGTTGTCCGACCACATGTGTCCCCCCCAGACTGCCTCGATCAGTCTCCGTTCCGACAAGATCTGCCCAAGACAATCCCTTCTGGACACCCCCCCACCCTCGTATGCAGACTCCCGTCTCCACATCAGCCTAGCACCATGATCTGCAGTCAACACAAGAACACAAGTTCATCCCCTATCTCGCATGAAGACGCACAAGGATACCCGGAGAAGCCGGACCACACGGGCTCTAACCTCTTTGACACTGGGAGGATAGAGAACAGAGGCCCGCATACGACAGATGGGGCAACGAAGGCAAAAATTCCCCAAACTCTTCCGAAATTCTTTTTGACAAGGTGTCAAGAGCCGCTAAAATGACGTGCCAGTCAGATATGAGAATTACGTCATAGCGGACTGTGCGTTCAACTGTGGCTTGAGCGATCGGAAACTTGGAACCCGAGAGTTACGAAGAAGAACAGCCCGTTCTCACGCGAACGGAAAAGCGCGCGGCGCGCACTCTCAAGAGTCTCCTCTCCGCGGCACAGGATGTCTTCCTCGAAAGGGGTCTCGGCGCCGCCACCATCGAAGAAATCACCGAACGCGCCGACATCGGCAAAGGCACCTTCTACATCTACTACTCCTCCAAGACCGCCATCTTCGAAAGCCTCGTCTCCGGGGCCATGAAGAGATTGCTTGCCCGCATCCGCGCCGCCGAGAAGGAGGCGGGCAACCTCCGCGACGCCGTGAGCGCCGTCGTAGAGGCCGAGCTCCAGTACTGCCAGCAGGATCCCAAGGGATTCCGTCTCCTCGCCTTCGCGCGCAATCTCCTGCAACTCCGGGAGGTGAGCCTCCCCGAGTGTGCGGATATCTTCGAGCACTACTTCCGCGTGGTCGAGCAGGCGATTCAGCGACGCGTTGGGCGTCCCATCGAAAGCGCTCAACGGCGCAGGATCGCCATCCTGCTCGCCAGCGTCTCCAGCGGCTATCTGTCCTTCGAGGCCTTCGATATCGACGCAAGAAAAATGGTCCTCGCCTACGAACAGGTCCGCGAAGCGATGATCAACGCCGTGGTGAGCCTGATAGAAAGCCAAGAGCAAGGGAAGGCGTCTTCCGGGGAGGGAGAGGTTCCCGCCCCCGGGACCGCTAAACGATAGGAGAGGAGATTCGACGTGAGCACGACGACTGCGACACCCGAGACCCAGGCCCAGGAGGAACCTTTAGAACCTCCAGAACCCACCGGCGATGCTGGAAGCGCCGTAGCGGTTCTCGAGGAGGAGACATCCCCTTCCGCCAAGGCGACCGCTCGGGCCGGAGCGGTCATCGCCCCGAAAGCTTTCGGGGTTTCGCTCACCCAATGGAACGACTGGCGCTGGCAGATGCGCAACCGCATCGCGAGCGTCGACCAACTCCGCAAGCTCATCCCCTCGATTGCCGACGTCACCAACGTGGGCCGCGTTGCGCTCACCTTCCCAATGGCGGTTACCCCCTATTACGCCTCGCTCATCCGTCGACCCGACTGGAGCGACCCCGTGTTCGCCCAGTGCGTCCCGAGCGCCGACGAACTCTTTGAGTCTCCGGCCCTGATGGACGATCCGCTGGAAGAGAACGCCGACATGCCCGTGCCCGGGCTCGTGCATCGCTACCCCGACCGCGCCCTCTTCATCGTGACGACGACGTGCGCCTCATACTGTCGCCACTGCACCAGGAAGCGGGTGGCGGGGTCACGGGAGTGCACCGTCGGCAAGCGCAGGCTCGAACAGGCCGCCGCGTACATCGAGGCCCACGCCGAGATCGCCGACATCGTCATCTCCGGCGGCGACCCCTTCACCATGGCCACGGACGCCCTCGAAGAAATCCTCGCCCGCCTCAGACGCATACCCACCGTCCAAGTCATACGCATCGGTACCCGCACCCCCGTCGTCCTCCCTCAGAGAATCACCGAGGACCTCGTCCACATGCTGCGCAAGTACCATCCGGTGTGGGTCAACACGCACTTCAACCACCCCCATGAGCTCACCCCCGAGTCCGTCCAAGCCTGCGCGCGACTCGCCGATGCCGGCATCCCTCTCGGAAACCAGTCCGTCCTCCTGCGCGGCATCAACGACGACCCCGAGGTGTTCGCGAAGCTTTGCCGCGGCCTCGTCCGGACGCGCGTCCGTCCCTACTACCTCTTCCAGTGCGACCTCGTCCGGGGCGTCGAGCACTTTCGTACGCGCTTGAGCAAGGGCATCGAGATCATGGAGCACCTCAGGGGACGGCTGAGCGGCATCGCGATCCCGATGTTCGTCGTGGATGCCCCCCACGGCGGCGGGAAGATCCCCGTTCTTCCCACCTACGTGGTCTCGATGAGTCCGACACACGTCGTGCTGCGCAACTACGAGGGCATGCTGGTCAATTACCCGGAGCCGTACGCGGCGGTCGCCGATAGGGCTGAAACCGATTCGGCACCCGGTGTTTGGGAGCTCGCGGCGGGGAAGGCGTCGAGCATCGTGCCTGCACGCACGCTTCGCCATCGGCGACGGATGACGGGTCGCCCGCCAATGTCCTTCGGAGCGTGCGACGTGCAAGGATAGGCGCACAAAGGGATACGGCGCGTTCTTCACGGGCGGCGACGGCCGCTCAACCTCGAGCCGTCCCCTCGAAGAGGAGACAGATGCGGATCGCTCTGACCTATGACCTCCGCTCGGAATACCTGGCGCTGGGCTGGACCGAAGAGGAAGCCGCCGAGTTCGACAGCGATTCCACTATCGTCGCAATCGAAGAGACGCTCTCCCAGCTCGGCCACGGGGTCGAACGCGTCGGCCGCTGCCAAGAACTGGCCAAACGACTCGTCCAGGGCGACAAGTGGGATCTCGTCTTCAACATCGCCGAAGGCGCCCGCGGACGCAGCCGCGAAGCGCAGGTCCCGGCGTTGCTCGAGTGTTTCGACGTACCCTATACCTTCTGTGATCCGCTGACCGCCGCCCTCACGCTCGACAAGGCCCTCGCCAAGCGCGTCGTGCGCGACGCAGGGCTCCCCACCCCCGACTTTGTCTTCGTCGAATCTCCCGAGGACGCCCGACGCATCAACCTCCCCTTCCCGCTCTTCGTCAAGCCCCGTGCGGAAGGCACCGGCAAAGGGATCGACGCGAAATCCGTCGTGCGGGACGCCCCCGCTCTCGTGCGAGCCTGCGACGAGATGCTCGCGCGGTTTCCTGAAGGGCTGCTGGTAGAGGTCTTCCTCCCGGGGAGGGAGGTCACGGTCGGGGTCGTGGGGACGGGACGTCACACGCGCGCCCTCGGCGTCATGGAGATCGTGCTCCGGGAAGACGCCGAGCGCGAGGTCTATAGCTTCAGGAACAAGGAGCTTTGCGAAGAGCGGGTCCACTACCGGCTCACCGAGAACGGGGCACTCTGGGACGAGGCGGAGCGGATCGCACTGGCCTCGTACCGAGTACTGGGCTGCCGCGACGCGGGTCGAGTGGACCTGCGCGCCGACGCCGACGGAAGACTGCACTTCCTGGAGGTGAACCCCCTCGCTGGCCTTCACCCCGAGCATTCGGACCTGCCGATCCTCAACCGGCTTGTTGGTCGAACGTACAGAGCGCTTATCGCCGACATCGTCACATCCGCGAGCGAGCGCGTCCAGGGAAACGGACGGGGACGCGCGTGAGAGTTGCAGTCGTCCACAATGAGATCGCGGATGGGGAGCGCGACCCCGCGACCCTCGACGTGCTCGCCCAGGCTGAATACGTCGGGAAGGCCCTCTCGGCCGCGGGACACGAGTGGCGGAGATTCTCATTCGGCGCCGACCCGACGAAAGTCGTCCAGGAGCTCGACGCCTTCCACACCGAGCGCATTTTCAACCTCGTCGAATCGGTCGGCGGCAACTCGGCGGCGCACCCGTGGGCCGCCGGGTTCTGGGAGATCCTCGGGATTCGATACACGGGCTCTCCTGCCTCGGCGCTGGCCACCACCACGGACAAAGTCCTTACGAAGCTGGTCCTGCGCGGAGGAGGCATCTCTACGCCCCCCTGGGCGATGTGCGACGAGGCCGAGGAAGCCTGGCGCTCTGTCCCCGGCCCGTGGATCGTCAAGCCCATCTGCGAGGACGGCTCCATCGGCATCGACGAGAGTTCCGTCGCCCGCGACCCCGAGTCCCTTTGCCGAAAAGCCCGCGCTCTCGCCGAGCGCCTCGGCGGCAACCGCGCCCTCGTCGAGCATTATGTCGAGGGGCGGGAGTTCAACGTGTCCATCCTCGCCTCGCCGGCGGGCGTCCGGGTACTCCCCCCCGAGGAGATCGTTTTCGCCGACTATCCCCCCGGAAAGGAGCGAGTCGTCGGCTATCGCGCAAAATGGAAAGCGAGGTCCTTCGAATACCGCCACACCGTCCAGCGCTTCGACTTCCCCACAGAGGACGCCGAACTCCTCGACCGCCTGCGCGAAACCGCCCGTTGCTGCTGGAGGCTCTTCGCGCTGCGCGGGTACGCGCGCGTGGACGCGCGCGTCGACGAACAGGGTCTCCCCTGGGTACTCGAGGTCAACGCGAACCCGTGCCTGTCCCCCGACGCAGGATTCGCGGCGGCCGTGGCAAAAGCCAGCATGTCCCCGGCCGAGATGGCCGATTGCATCCTCGGAGACGCCTGATGCCCCCCCAACGCACGCACGACATCGACCTTCGCGACGGGCTCAGGCCTTCTGATGCCTCCGGCCTCGAAGACATGCTTCGCGCGTGCAGCGTCTTCCGAGAGGACGAAGTCGACGTCGCGATGGAGCTCATCGCGGACGCGCTCTCCAAGGGGGACCAGAGCGAGTACCGCTTCCTCGTAGCCAGCGCCGACGGCAAGATGATCGGCTACTGCTGCTACGGCAAGATCGCCTGCACTCTGCACAGCTTTGACGTTTACTGGATCGCCGTCGACCCCCGGAAGCGACGCGCCGGCGTAGGGCGCAAGCTCCTCGCCGAAACGGAGGCGCGCATCCACCAAATCGGCGGGGTCCGCGCCTACGTCGAGACCTCCGCCAAGCCCTCCTACGAGCCCGCAAGACGCTTCTACCAGGCGTGCGGTTACCGCGTCGAGTGCGTGCAACCCGACTTCTACGCCCCCGGTGACGGCAAGGTGACGATGGTCAAGGTCCTCTTGTAGTCCCCTCTCCTCACGGCCTCTTCTCGTTTTCCTTCACTTCACCACGGTCGTTCGGATGATCCGGAAGGAGTAATGCCCGTCGTTGGGCGCCTGGTCGCTCGACCATCCCGGCATCTCGCTCCCGCCCCGGATCAGCACCTTCCTCGTCGGCGGGATCTCGAAAATCGCGCTGCTCATTCCCGCCTGAGGGAATTCGTAGTAGTCGCTCTTCAAACCGTTGCTCGCTAGACCCGGATACACCTCGATCAGGGCCGCCGGTATTCTCTCATACGCCTTCTCCCCTTCCGGCCGACCCGCCCCCTTGCCGTGCGTCATCCACTGGTCCGCCCTGAGGTGCATCCCCCACAAGTTGTTGATCCGGAACCGCACCGGCATCACGTCCACCAGTTCGTCCTTGCGCCGCCAGGACGCAAGCTCCTCACACTCCACCTGCACGTAGCCCGGAGGCGTGCACGCGCTCCCGATCACCACCACCCGCACGATCGGCTTCTTCTCCCGCACCACGATGCAGTCCCCCGCCGTATCGCTCACCATTCCTCCCCGTGCGTCGTAGAACTTCGGAAAAATCCAGATCACCCTCGGATCTGAAGTCGAGGACTTCAGCCATGCCGACCAGCAGAGCGTCTGCCCCTCCTCGACCTTGATGTCCTGCCACATCGCGATCCCCCCTACTCCCTGGATCGCCACCGCCCGTCTCCCCGTGTGCGCGTCCCCTTCCGTTAGCCCGATCGACCCCGTCCCCGCCGTCACCATCCCCCACCCCCGCGCGAACCCCGTCTTCCGGTTCACCTGTTCGAACCTCGCATTGGCAAGTTGGTTCCTCGCGCCCCGGGGTGCCCGGTCCGTCTTCCGGAACCCCGCCGGCACCACAATGCTCGACGCATCGTCCAAGAGCAGCGTCTCTCCTCGCCGCTGCTGCGCAATCTCGATCTCAAACCGCGCCCTCACCGCCGTCGGAGGCACTTCGAACACCTTCGCCGCGCGAAACCACTCCCCCGCCCGGCACTCCTCCACCATGATCCTCGGCGAGACCGCAGTCATCGGCTCCAGCTCCATCCCGTGAAATTCCCCCCCGTGATAGAACTTCCGGAACACCGTGATGTTATGATAGTTGAACGGCAGCCGGTACTGGTACGTCTCGAACTCGAGCTTCTCCCGCCTCTGCGGACCGTCCAGATACCCCTTGACGCGACGCGTTCGAGCCATGGCCTCTCCTTTCCCGTAAGACCAGGGGGCGGGTTTCGCAAGGTACCTCGGCGGCGCCTGCACACAAGAGGTTTCTCCCTCCGTCCCCCGTCCCCCCTTCTCGCGCGCCTCTTGCCTTGACTTCGCAACCGCCCCGCCGCTAAGATTACAAGAAGGGGTGGGTTCCCCCGGGGACGGGCGAACGCAGACGCAGGAGACCTCCAGCGTGAGACGACAGGAGATGAACGCGCGACCTCCGGCGAGAGGCTTGCTTGCGCTCGCCTTCTCGGCGGGATGGGCGCTCGTCTTTGCCGCGGCCGTTCTCGTGGGAATCTGCGAGGCCGGCCGGTACCACGAGTCCCCCATGCTGAGCAAGCTCGTCGCCGAGGGAAAACTCCCGCCGGTCGAAGAAAGGCTCCCCCAAGAGCCGGCGGTCGTCGTGCCGTACGAGAAGATCGGAGTCTACGGCGGCTACGACAAGCCCATGAACACCATCAGCGGACAAGCCGACGTCTGCAACGAAACCCAGTACATGTGCTACGAGCCCCTCCTGCGCTTCGCACCCGATGGCAAGACCATCGTGCCCAACTTGGCGACCCGTTGGGAGATGTCCCACGACGCCAAGTCCATCACCCTCTACCTGCGCAAAGGCATGAAGTGGTCCGATGGCGTCCCCGTTACTATGGACGACGTCCTCTTCGCCTGGGAGGACGTCTTCATGAACAAGGAGCTCTCACCTCTGCCCCCGAGCGCATACATGACCGCGGGAGAGCCCATGAAGGTGGAGATCATCGACGATCACACCTTCCGCCTCGTCTTCACCGAGCCCTACGGCGCCATCCCCTATTTCCTCACAAGGTCCACCACCTGGCTCAGCCTCATCCAGCCCAAACACTACCTCAAACGCTATCACCCCAAATACACCCCCCTCGCCGACATCATGAAGATCGCCAAGGAAAGAGGTTTCCAGCACTGGTTCAATCTCTTCGACGACGTCAATCACACCCAAAGGGCGATCAACCCCCAGATGCCGCCCGACTATCCTACCTTGAGCCCCTGGCACGTGGTGGACGTGCCGTCGATCGGCCACACCATCATGGAGCGCAACCCGTACTACTGGAAGGTCGACCCCGAGAGGAACCAGCTCCCTTACATCGACCGCATACACGAGAAGTACGTCGGGAACCCGGAGGCGAGAAACCTGGAGTTCATCACGGGAAATATCGATTTCGGCGGGTCGTACGCGAGGTTCGACAATTCGCCGCTTTTCCTAAGCAACCAGGAGAAGGGGCACTATTCGGTGTATTTCTGGCAAGAAAACCAGGGAACAAGGGTCGCCTATTACTTCAACCTTACCAACAAGGATCTTGAGAAGAGAAAGGTCTTTCAGGACCTCCGCTTCAGGATCGCGCTCTCACACGCTATTAACCGGGAGGAGATCAACAGGATCGTTTACTACGGGAAGTGCGTCCCCAAGCAGGACACGGTCAACCGCCAGTGCAGCTACTGGGAGTCGGAGTTCGAGACGGCCTACGTCGAATACAACCCGGCGAAGGCGGAGGCCCTCCTCGACGAGATGGGACTAAGACGCAAGGGGAAGAACGGCTGGCGCACCCTCCCGAGCGGCAGGATCCTCGTCATCACCCTCGACGCGTTCTTCGTGGAACCCTATATGAAGACCGCGGAGCTCGTGGCGGCATATTGGGAGGCGGTGGGCGTGCTCCTGAGCTGGCGCGTCGTCGACAGCGGTTTCGCCAATCTCCGCGTTTCCGGAAATGAATTCGACGTCGTCGGTTACCCCAATGATAACTCAAACGACGTGATGGTCCTCAACGACCCTCTCTACGGCGTGAGCTACTGGGCCCCCCTCTGGTCAAGATGGTTTAGAACCCAGGGCCAAGTCGGCGAGGAGCCCCCCCCGCAGATCAAGCAGCTCTATGCCGTGTGGGAGGAGATGCGTCGCACCCCCGACGAGGCCGAGCGCGTCCGTCTCGGCAAAGTCCTCATCCACAGCCAGGCTGAAAACCTCTGGGGCATCGGCACCGTGGGGGATACCCTCTGCCCCATCATCGTCTCCCACCGCCTGCACAACGTCCCTAGATACATGAAAGACCTCGACGGCAACATCCTCAAAGGCCAGTTGGCCCTCTGGGGCTGGCCGTGGCTGGCCACCTTCCTCCATCATGCCGAGCAGTTCTACCTGGAGGACTGAAGCCTTGGGCAAGTACATACTCAGGCGCGTCCTCTACATGATCCCCGTCCTCCTCGCCGTCTCCATCCTCTCCTTCGTCATCATCCAGCTCCCCCCGGGAGACTACCTCACCACCAAGATCGCCGAGCTCAAGCTCCAGATGGGTACCGATGCCATCGAGGCCGAGATCGCCTCCCTCCGCCGACAGTACGGCCTCGACCTCCCGCTCCACGAACGTTACCTCAAGTGGATGTGGGGCCTCATCCGAGGCGACTTAGGCAGGTCCTTCCACTACAACCGCCCCGTCAACTCCCTCATCGGCGAACGCCTCGCCCTCACCGTCACGATATCCCTGTTCGCGGTCATCCTGCACTGGCTCATCGCCTTCCCCGTCGGCATCTACTCCGCCACCCACCAATACTCCTTCTTCGACTACCTCTGGACCTTCCTCGGCTTCATCGGGATATCCGTGCCCGCGTTCCTCCTCGCCCTCCTCCTCATGTTCAGCATCTATCGGGTCTCCGGCGTCATGATCACGGGCCTCTTCTCCACCGAATACGCCGTCGCACCCTGGTCCCTCGGCAAGGTCCTCGACCTCCTCAGACACGTCTGGCTCCCCGCCGTCATCGTCGGCGTCTCCGGCACCGCGGGCCTCATCCGCGTTCTGCGCGGCCAGCTCCTCGATGAGCTCCGCAAGCAATACGTCATCACCGCCCGCGCCAAGGGCTTGAGCGAGCGCAGGCTCATCTTCAAGTATCCCGTCCGCCTCGCCATCAACCCCATGATCTCCACCATCGGCTGGCTCCTCCCCGGCCTCATCTCCGGCGAAACCATCGTCTCCATTGTCCTCAACCTCCCCACCAGCGGCCCCATGCTCCTCGATGCCCTCCGCATGCAGGACATGTACCTCGCCGGCAGCTTCATCATGCTCTTGAGTACCCTCACCGTGATCGGAACCCTTATCTCCGACATCCTCCTGGCGTGGTCCGATCCGCGGATTCGATATGACTAGGAAGGTCGAATGACCGACGAACCGACGGAAAGCCCGGCCCCGCTGCGCGACGAGAAGGGCGAGGCGTTCCTCATCGCCTCCCAGTGGCGCCTCATGTGGTGGAAGTTCCGCAAGCACAAGCCCGCCGTCGTCTGTTCCGTGGTCCTCATCCTCTTCTACCTGATGGCGGTCTTCTGCGAGTTCGTCAGCCCCAGCGATCCCCGAAAGCGAAACTCCCAATACATCTATGTGCCCGCTCAGCGCGTTCATTTCTTCGCAAAGGACGGCTTTCATCTGAGGCCCTTCGTGTACAGATGGAAAGGCGGCGTCCTCGACGAGAACTGGACCCGTGTCTACGAGACCGACACCTCCGAGCCTCTCTCCCTGACCCTCTTCGTCAAGGGCGATCCCTACAAGCTCTTCAACCTCATTCCCATGAAACGACATCTCTTCGGCCTCGCCGGCGATGAGCGCCTCTTCCTCCTCGGGGCGGACCATCTCGGCAGGGACCTCCTCAGTCGCGTGATCTACGGCGCGCGCGTCTCGCTCTCAGTCGGCCTAATCGGCGTCCTCCTGAGCCTCGTCTTCGGCTGCATCATGGGTGGGATCTCCGGCTACTTCGGCGGACGCGTCGACACCGTCATCCAGCGCATCATCGAAACTCTCATGAGCCTCCCCACACTCCCTCTCTGGATGGGTCTGGGTGCCGCCCTCCCCCCCACCTGGTCCCCCCTCCAGATCTACTTCGGCATGATCCTGATCTTGAGCGTCATCGGGTGGACCGGGCTCGCCCGCGTCGTCCGCGGCAAGATCCTCTCCCTCCGCGAGGAGGACTTCGCCATGGCCGCGCGCCTCGCCGGCGCCTCCGAGATGCGCATCATCCGCAAGCACCTCCTCCCCTCCTTCTACAGCTACCTCATCGTCTCCCTCACCCTCTCCGTACCCGGCATGATCCTCGCCGAAACCACCCTGAGCTATCTCGGCCTGGGCTTGCGGCCCCCCGTCATTAGCTGGGGCGTCTTACTCCAGCAGGCCCAGGACGTCCAGACGCTTTCCAAGTACCCCTGGATGCTCACGCCGGCGTTTTTCGTCATCGCCGTCGTGCTCTCGTTTAACTTCGTCGGGGACGGCATGCGCGACGCCGCCGACCCCTACACGAGGTGACCGTGGAAACCGCTCAGTCGGACAAGAGAACGATCCTCACAGTCGAAGACCTACGGGTCCACTTCGAGCTCGACCAGGGCACCGTCCGCGCCGTCGACGGCGTGACCTTCTCCGTTCTCCAAGGCGAGATCGTCGGCCTCATCGGCGAGAGCGGCTGCGGCAAGACCGTCACCGCCCAGGCCGTCATGCGCATCGTCCCCAGCCCGGGAAGGATCGCGTCAGGCTCTATCCGGCTCTACCGCGACGGCGCGGAAAGGGAATCCGTGGACATCGCGACGCTCTCCGGACACGGCGAAGAGGTCCGCCGCATACGGGGCGGCGAGATCAGCATGATTTTCCAGGAGCCCATGACCTCCTTCAGCCCCGTGCACACCGTCGGAAACCAAATCACCGAGGCCATCCGCCTCCACCGCGACATGGACAAGCCCCACGCCCGCGATCTCACCATCGAGATGCTCGCTCGGGTGGGCATCCCCAAGGCGGCCCAGCGCTTCGACGCCTACCCCTTCCAGCTCAGCGGCGGAATGCGCCAGCGCGCCATGATCGCCATGGCCCTCTCCACCCGCCCAAGGCTCCTCATCGCCGACGAGCCCACCACTGCCCTCGACGTCACCATCCAAGCCCAGATCCTCGAGCTGATGAAGGCCCTCCAGGCTGAGTTCGGGATGGCCATCCTCCTCATCACCCACAACCTCGGCGTCGTCGCCGAGGTCTGTCGCCACGTCGCTGTCATGTACCTCGGCCGAATCGTGGAGACCGCCGAGGTCGGCCCCCTCTTTGAAAACCCCCTCCATCCCTACACCAAGGCCCTCATGGATTCGATCCCCAAGATCTCGCAGAGGGTCGGCAAGCTCAAGGTGATCCGCGGCTCCGTCCCCGACCCCTTCGCCAAGCTTCCGGGCTGTCCCTTCTTCCCCCGTTGCGATTTCGCCATGTCCGGCAAGTGCGACGTTGGAGGCCCGCCCTCCCTCTTCGAGGTGCGCCCCGGCCACCGCGCCGCCTGTCTCCTCTACGAACAGTCCACGGAGGCTAGGATGCCATGATCCAGCCCGCCGCCACGCTGCCTAGCGACGTCCTCCTCGCCGTCACAGGCCTCTCCAAGCATTTCCATGTCCATAAGGCCCTGACCCGCCGCGTGACCGGCACCGTCAAGGCCGTCGATGACGTGTCGTTCGACATCCGCCGCGGCGAGTGCCTCGGCCTCGTCGGCGAAAGCGGCTCCGGGAAAACCACGACGGGCCGCTGCATCCTCCGCGCCATCGAGCCCACGGCCGGCGAGCTGCTCTGGAATGACGCCGACGGTGCCGTCGACCTCCTCGCCCTCGATCGGAAGGAGCTTCGTCGCTTCCGCAGGCACATGCAGATGATCTTCCAGGACCCCTACTCTTCCCTTAATCCGCGCATGACCGTCACGGAGATCATCGGTGAGCCCCTTCTCGTGCACGGCATCGCCCGTGGAAACGCCCTGAAGCAGCGCGTCCGGCAGCTCATGCGTCAGGTCGGCCTGGATGAGAGATATCTCAACCGCTACCCCCATGCCTTCAGCGGCGGCCAGCGTCAGCGAATCGGTATCGCCCGCGCTCTCGCCCTTCACCCCCAGCTTGTCGTCGCCGACGAATCCGTCTCGGCCCTGGACGTCTCCATGCAGGCCCAGATCCTCAACCTCCTCGAAGACCTCAAAAGAGAATTCCATCTCACCTACCTCTTTATCGCCCACGACCTCAGCGTTATCCGGCACTTCTGCACCCGCGTCGCCGTCATGTACGCCGGACGGCTCGTTGAAGTCGCCGACACGAAGGCGCTTTTTGCCAAGCCCCTCCATCCCTACGCCGAGGCGCTCCTCTCGGCCGCACCCAAGCCCGACCCGCGCACCAAGATGAAGCGCATTCTCCTCACCGGCGAAGTCCCCGACCCGGCCGACGTCCCCCCCGGCTGCGCTTTCCATCCGCGCTGCCGCTACGCGCAGGATGTCTGCCGGACACAGCGCCCGCCCCTGAGGAACCTCTCCGACGCTCGAAGCGTAAGCTGCCACTTCGCGGAGCAGCTCAACTTGGCTGGCGTGGTCTAACCGATGTGGGTGCTTATCCTCTCCAGCGCCGTCGTGCTCGGGCTCATTGCGGCGGCCTCGTGCCGGCTAGCGTTCCACGTCCTAACCAAGACCATTGAGGAGCGCCATCGGGCCATGGAGGAACTCCTCCGGACCAGACGTCCCCTCCCAAGATGGCTTCGCCGCCGTGACCGCACATCACAGGACCGTGCCAAGCGTGAGTGCCTGAAACGCCTCGATGCGCTGCTGACTTACACCCGTCGCGCCACCACCATCGCGGACGAAGACAGCCGCAAAGCCCTCATCACGGAGCTCGAGGCCGTAAGATCCGAATGGCTCTCCATGGACTGGGGAGCCTTTCTCTCCCACGTCACCCCTTCCAGTTGATCTCGCAAATGAAGGGCGCCGTCGCGCAGCCGATCCAGAGCGACTGGTCCGAAGGGTCGTAGGCGTAGCCCGTTCCCCCCGCCCCAAGGGCCGACGCCTCGGAAACCGCCTGGAGCGCTTCCCCGTCGAGCCGCACGCGCGCCAGCCCGCGCGTCGAGCGGACCTTGAGCCGGATCACCGGCGGCTCCCCCATCCCCGCAAACGAGCCCTCACGCCTCCCAACGCGGATTACGCTGCGTCCCCCGCTGTCGCTGAGCTTGATCCGCATGGTGGCGACCGCCCCCTTCTCATACTCGTAGCTGACCCCGTCGTCCTCGTAAAGCGTGAACGCCCCATCCGCGCCTGACGCGACCTCGATGACGAGCTCGTTTTCCGTCCGGTCCCCCACATATTCCATCGAGGGGCCGAGGGGAACGATTCCCCCGGCGCGCAGCATGAGCGCCCCGCCCCGCCCTTCCGGAGGCGCATAGACGGACTCACGCGGACCTTTGTGCGAGTCGCCCGTCCAGTAGTCGATCCATCCGCCCGCCGGGAGGTACAGCCGCTTCTCAAACGCGGCCACGAGGAGAGCCGGCCCCAGCATATACTCGTGCAGGCAATCGAACGACTTCGTCTCGTCTCCGAACACTAAGGGCAGCGCCCTCAGCATCGGCATCCCCGTCAGCCTCGCCTCGTGGGCGCACGAGTAGAGGTACGGGAGCATCCTGTATCGCAGCTTCGCGTACTCCCGGATGACTCCCTCAAGCCTCTTCCCCTGGTACCACGGGTGACGCCAGTATCCCCACGAGTTGATCTGCGCCCACGGCTGCAGGAACCCGAAGTGGATCCCCTCCGGGGTCGTCACCTCCATGTCGCAGGTGACGAGGCCATGTCCCACCAGACTGTTCTGCAACATCGACACGAGCGGCTTCGGCCCCCCTCCGGTGTCCCCCGCCCACGTGCCCGTCCATCTCTGAAATCCCGCCCAGCCGTCGACCGTGAACCCCGTCGCCCGCCTCCCCGTGTGCTCCCGGAACCCTTCGTACATCTGCCGGCTGTATAGGAGCGGATACAGGTTGTGCATCTCCTCGTCGTCCATCCCGTTCGCCCACTTGCGGTCGGGATGCGGCAGCACCTGCACCGACCCGTCCTGCTTGAAAAGCTCCGCCCCCTGGTCGATGAACTTCTTGAGGTGCTCAAACCACGGCTCCCCGGGCTTCGTCAGGGGATCGATGCGCGTCGCCTCTTGGTTGAGCACGTCGTCCCCCTCTAACCGCGCCCCGGACGTCTGCCCGCCCCCTTCCTTCCCCGCGCTCCCTCCCGCCAGCTTCGCCTCCTCATGCTCGCTCAGGTCGTAGTTCTGGCACAGCCACAGCATCAGCTTGAACCCCATGCGCTTCATGGCCGACGCGAACGTGTGCGGCCCGTTCGGCGCCCACGGTGGAATCTCAAAACGCTTCGGGTCCCACCCCTTCTCCGTCGAGTAGTCGTAATACTTGCTCATCCAACCCGGCTCGAGGCCAAAAACGTCGCACGGGATCCCCAGCGAGCGAAACCGGTTGCAGTCGTCCAGCACACCCCGCGCGTTGTCCCACTGGTTCGCGATAAACCACAGGCCGAACGACCATCGCGGCGGCATCTGCGGCTTCCCCGTGATCTCCGTGTAATGGTCGAGCAACTCGCCGAAGTTCTCCCCGGCGATCACAAAGTAGTCAAGCCCGCCCCCGTGTCCGTGGAAGCCCCACCGCCGTCCATCCTTCTCCCCCATGTCCCACCAATGCAGGAACGTCGTGTTGAGAAACACTCCGTACTTCCGCGTGCTCATGACGAGCGGGACCGGCACGTACGCCGTGACGTTCGTCACCCACATCGTCGCCGTGTGCCCCCGCTGCCGGAGCCGCTCCCGCGTCTGGTCCCCCAGCCCGACGAACTCCTCCCCCGCCCCAAGCGCGAACGACGTCCGGAACCCCCCCTCCGCCCCGACCTCCGCCCGACGCGCTTCGGCGAGCACCGTCTTCCCCGACGGCCCCGCAAAGCTCAAACGCCCGCTCCTGCGATCCAGCCGCGCACAAACCCGTCCCGCGGAGAGCGTAACAGAATCCCGGCTCCGCACCGTCTTCGCCGCGACCGCTCCAGTGTCGACCTTCAGGAACCCGTACCGTTCCAGCCCGCTCACGAAGTACTTCCCCCCCGGCGCGATCCGCACCCGCAGGATCGACGGCGCCACCGCCTCCACCCGGACGTGAACCCCATCCTCGCGGACCGCCTCGAACGCCCCCTTCTCAACGACGACTTTCCGAATCACTTCCGTGCTCTTCCCCGTCCGCGTGGCCATGTGGGGACCTTTCTACGATAGGAATGAGGAATCATTCGGCGGCTTCTCTTCCGCCGACGTTCAGGATCTCGCGTTTCCGCTTCAGGTAGTACCTGTAGTTGGCCAAGGACACGTCCGCCGGACACCGGTGGTCGATGTGCGGGATGAACCCGCCCTCCTCCACCAGCGGCGCCAGGCGCTCCAGCTCCGCGTCGATCGCCCGCGGCCCCTTCGCCACCGCGTGCTTGTCCACCCCCCCCATAAAGAGCACCTTCTTCCCAAACCGGTCCCGCAGCGCCCGCGCGTCTGTCCCGCCTCGGACCTCCACCGGGAACATGCAGTTTACGCCCCCCGCGAGGAAGCTCTCCGCGATAGGCATGACGTTCCCGTCGCAGTCGATCGCGCTTACGAAGACCCCATGCGACCGCAGAAGATCGCTCACGCGCTCGTACCGCGGTCGGATCACCCGGTCGAAAAACGCCGGGTTCACGATCGGCCCGCTGTTAAAGCAAATGTCCTCCCACCCCATGGCGAAATCGAAATCGACCTCCTGCAACGCGCGTTGGATCGACCCCTCCACGCACCGGCAGAACGTCTCCGCCATCTCCTCCACGAAATCGGGATCATCGTACGTAAGAAGCGCGATCCCCTCGAACCCGGTGAGCCCCCTCGGCACCCCGATCATGCTCCCGCGGTTGATCCCCAGGGGGAAATCGCGGTCGCGGTAGGCCGCCACGAGCTCATCCCAATCCTCCCCGTACCGCCCCGGGGCGTCGGGATCGAGCTGTGCGCGGTAAGCTTCGAAGTCCGCCCGGCTTTTCACCGGAAAGTCGATGAAGTGTGGGATCGACTTGAACCCGCTCTTGTTGATCTCCCGCAGCACCCCCTGCCCGTCCCGGAAGATCCGCCGCTCCTCCGTCTCCTCGATCGTCTCTTCCGGGAACCCCGGATAGATCCCCACGTCCACCGGCGCGATCGATGAGTCCTCGATCCCGAAATACTCGTATGCCTTGCGCTCATCGTCGATCTCAGGCGGCAGGCCCTGCTTGTGCCACTCCGGCAGCGTTTCGTTCCAGTAGCCGAACTCGAAGTGTGGGATCTTGTCCGTCTTCTCGAACGACATCGTCCTCCGGAACCGCTCCCGCAGCGTGAAGCGCGATCCTGTCTCGGCAAGCGGAAACGTCTCGTGCCAGCACCGCCTGCGCGAGAGTTCCTGAAGCTCATCCAGTTCCACGACTCTCTCCTCTCCACCGTCGCCGGATGCCAAGTCGTCCGCGCTTCCGGGCCATCCCCGGAAAAGGCGGATTTCGCGCATGGTAGCGGCGAGACGCCCGCGTGCAAGGTTTCCCTTGGCCTCCATACCCCGCGGCGGGATCACGGCGCGGACACCTCATTGCGCGGCCCCGGCCCAGGACGAGATATGATGCGCCTCGCCTCCCGCAGGTCCTCCCCCCGGATCTCCCGAAGGGCGAAAAGCAGCACAAGGTACAGCACGCCCAAAAGGACCACTTTCGAGGCGACCATCGCGCCCGACGCCGGCCACAACAGTCCCGCGACGTAGACGATCCCGCCCGCCGCAAGGCACCGCACGAGCGTCCATAGAAACGGGATCGGCCCGAGGCAGCGGCGCACCAACACTACACTGGCGATCGTCCCCGCCGCGAACGTGACAAGCGACGCTGACGCCGCCCCCACGAGTCCCCACCGCGGGATGAGCGCCCAGTTGAGCGCGAAACCCACCGGCAGAAGCGATAGCACGAGCCACATGCGTACCCCAGGCCGGTTCGCTGCCGCGATGAGCGTGCATAAGAGCGTCACGACGGCGTACAGCGACATCGCTGCCATGAGGATCGCTAGTGGCAGCGCCGCCGCCTCATACGTCCGCGAGAAAAGTAGCCGGCAGATCCCCGCCGACGAGCCAGCCGTAATCACGACGAGCGGGACAAAGATCACCAGGAGCAGCCGCACGGACTGCGCCGACACCTTTCGAGCGAGTTCCCCTTTTCCCTCCGCCATCGCCCCCGAGACGCGTGGGAAGACCGCGCCCGCCATCCCGATGACCAGGAACTGAGGGAGCCTCGACAGGGCGTACGCCGTCCCGTATAACCCCACCAGGGACGCATCCTTGACGAAGGGCTTCACGAACCAGATGTCAAGATTCGCCAGTGCGATGAGCCCCAGCCCGGCCGGCAGCGCCAGCGCCGTCCACGACACCGCCTCCCCAAGCATTGCCGGATAGGGCACGGACGGGATCTCCGATCGCACACGCAGACAGAACGCAAGCGACAACGCCGCGGCGGCAACGGAGCCCAGCACCTGTCCCAGCACCGCCCCCGCTGCGCCGAATCCCAGGAAAAGGAGGGTGCATGCCGCCGCCGCCCGCACCGCCCCGTAGAACGCCAGCGGGATCCCCGACGCGCTGTACCGTCGCACCCCGCTCAGAAGATTCCCGCTCAACGAGAGGATCGCGAAGAAAGGGATCTCGATCGCCGAGAGAGCGAGAAGCGTCGTGAGCGCGTCGTCCTTGAACGCCTTCGCGAGAACCGGGCCCATCGCTAGGTACGACAGAAGCAGCACCGCAATCATCGCGGAGTACCACTTCGCCCCGACGCCCAGCGCCGCGTGGATTCGGCGGTGGTCCTCGGACACGACCTTGCGCAGCCCCGAGACGAGCACGTGCGCTTGGAGAATCTTGATGAAAGTCATGACCGAGAGGACGACGACGAACCGCCCATAGTCTGCTGGCGCAAGCAGCCGTGCCGCCGCGATGTGAATCACGTACCCGAAGACGACCATTGTCGCCTGCGAGCCCGCAAGATACACAACCCCCCGTGACGCTATCTCCGCCCCCGCGCTCGTTTTCACCGAAACCTTCGAGGACTCAGCCAATCCCGCGGACCTTTCCTTTGGAGCACCGCTCCCGGCAATCATACCGCCCGGAAGCGAGCTCGGACAACCCTTTCACGGACGGCTATTCCTCTCCGAGATCGTCCGCCTCTTCTCGGGAAAGACCCCTCGCCTCCGCCCCCCCGGCCTCGGCAGCCTGTCTCCCCGCGTCTCGTGCGACGACCCCCGCAAGATGCTTCCAGTCCTCTCTCGTAACCTCCCCCATGAGGAGAAGCGCCGCTACGTACAGCGCCCCCAATGCCGCCAGCTTCACAACGAGCATCATCCCCTCTGCCGGCCAAAGCAAACCGATCCCGTAAGAGAGCCCGCTCGCCCCCAAGCAGCGCAGAAGCGTCCACGGGGACGGCAGGATATCGAGATGACGCTGCGCAAGTGCGGCCCCTGCCGCCACGCCCACAGCAAACGTCGCGAGCGACGCTGTCGCCGCCCCCGTGAGGCCCCACCGAGGGATGAGCAGCGCATTGAGCGCAAGCGACAGCGGCAGAAGAACGACCACGAGCGACAAACGCTTCCCGAGCCGGTCGGCGGCGGCCAGCAGCTCGCACAAGAGCAGCAGACACCCCGAGCACGACATCGCCGCCATGAGGATCGCCAGCGTGCTCCCCCCGCTCGCGTACCGCGACGAGAAAAGCAGCGTCAGGATCTCCGACGACGAGCTCGCGACAATGAAACACGCCGGAACCAGGACGAGCATCAGCAACCGGACCGCCTGACGGCTCACGGAACGCGCAAGCTCCCTCTTCCCTTCGGCGAGCGCCCCAGATACGCGCGGAAACACCGCCGTCACCATCCCCGTGAAGAGGAACTGCGGCAGACGTGAGAACGCATACGCGGTCCCGTACAGCCCGACGAGGGATGAGTCTTGGACAAGCGCGGCGAGCATCCACAGGTCGACGCTAGCCAGCGTCCGCAGTCCCAGGTTCCCGGGGAGCTCCAGCGCCGTCCACATGACCGCCCGTCGCATAAGCGGCGGATACGCAACCGCCGGGATCGCCGCATTCGCCCGCAGACACAGCGTCAGCGCCAGTGCGCCGGCCACAGCCGACGCGATCACCTCTCCCAGGATCGGTCCTGCCGGCCCCAGACCCAGAATGAGCAGCGCCACCGCCGCCCCCGCGCGCACCCCCGCGTAGAGCATCAGGCTCGCCGCGACCGCCACGTACTGTCGCACCGCCCCCAACAACAGCCGCGAAAGGATCAGCACCGCCGCAAACGGGATCTCCAGCCCCGCGATCAGAAGCAGTCGCGCCGGCGCACGCTCGCCGAAGACATATGCGATCAGCGGGATATCCGCGAGATACACGATGAAAAGAGCTGCGGACACGACCGCGTAGTACCGGGCGCCAACGGTGAGGGCCGCCCCCAGCCGCCGATGGTCCTCCGACACGACCTTCCGGAAACCCGTCACGAGGAGCATCCCTTGGAGCACCCGCAGCCACCCCAGGACGGAGAGCACCACCACGAACTGCCCGTAGGATTCCTGCGGGAGCTTGCGCGCCGCTACGAAGTGGACGAGGTATCCGAATGCGACGATCGCGCCCTGCGCCACGGAGAGAAACAAGACCCCTTTCGCCGCCGGCTGCGGGCGCATCCCACCCGGGTCGGGCTCACTCGGCGGCGTCGAAGCTGATGACGGCTCGATCATGGGATTCCCCGTCTCCGCGCGGCCTGCGCTCACCCGCCATCATACCCGGAAGACGAAGCAGCGAAAGAACGGAGCATCCCCCCCCGCGATGCGCCTTTGCCTTAGCGCATGCTCTCGGGTAACCTAACATCCGCGAAAGGACTACGGGAGCCATCGGGGAAGCGACGGATGAAGATCTGCATCGCTACGAGCACCTTTCCCAGCCATCCGGAGGATGGAGGCGCTTCGGCCGGCTTCTTTGTACGCGATTTCGCCCTCGCCCTCGCCGAGCGGGGTTGCGCAGTTCACGTCCTCACCCAGAGGACGGGGCTGACACGCATCGAAGACCCTCCAAGCATCCGTGTCACGCGCTTCCCGTGGTGGACCTCCCTTAAGCGCCCGTCGGGGCTGACCGTCAGCGACCCCCGCGACATAGCCTCTATCACCACGCTCGTCACGGGCGGCGCGACCCAACTCCTGACGCTCTTGGCTCGCCAGCGATTCGACTGCGCCCTGGCGATGTGGGCCGTGCCTGCAGGGCTCTGGACGCTGTCCGCCCGCATCGCGCTTCGCCTCCCTTACTGCGTGTGGGCCCTCGGGTCCGACATCTGGGACTACGGCCGCCGTCCCGTCTACCGGCCGCTCCTCCGCGCGATTCTGAGAGGAAGTCTCCGCAACTACGCCGACGGCTTCCGCCTTGCGGAGGAAGTCCGAAAGATTTCCGGCGCGCCTTGCGCCTTTCTCCCCTCCAGCCGCCGCCTCCCTGTCGCTCAAGTTGCGCCGTCCAGCCCACACGCCCCGACCAGGTTCCTCTGCATCGGACGCTGGCACCCGAACAAGGGAATCGACGTGCTCCTCGAGGCGATGGCGATTCTCCTCCGCGAGAACGTCGAAGCTCGCCTCGACGTCTATGGCGGCGGGCCCTCCGAGGGAGCGCTTCGAGAGATAATTCGGACGCGCGGCTTACCCCCCTCCGCCGTAGCCCTCCACGGCTATGTCGGACCCGCTGACGCCGCCAAGGCGATCTCCGCCTGCGACTGTGTTATCATCCCCTCGAGGATCGACAGCATCCCCGTCATCCTGAGCGACGCCGTCTCCCTTGGTAAGATCGTGATCGCGACTCGGGTCGGCGACATGGGCGACCTCGTCGACCGCCACCGCTGCGGCCTCACCTGTCCCCCCGAGGACCCTCAGGCCCTCGCCGACGCCATGCGCCTCCTCCTGCGCACCGACCCCCAAACCTTCCGCGCGGGAGTGGAAGCCGTCGCCTCCCTCTTCGATATCGGTCGCGCCGCGGACCAATTCCTCTCCGACCTCGCCTCGATGGGCCTCCGCTAGCTTTTCGACTGCGCCCCCTCCCTCTCCCCCTCTTCCTCTGCGACTCCTCGCCTCAGTGGTTCCTCTCCCCCTCACCTATCCCAGAAAGTCGAAGACCGCCCCGATCACCCGGTCCTGCTCCTTCGGAAGCAACCCGGGATAGATGGGCAGTCGCAGGAGCGCCGACGCGATCCGGTCCGTGAGCGGAAGCTCAGGCGGCGCACCGCACAGTTTCTTTCCAAAGGGCGACGTGTGCAGCGGCACAAAGTGGAACGCCGCCGAGATCCGCCGCGCCGCTAAATGCGCGATGAGCTCGCTCCGCATCCCCGGGTCGTCCAGGAGCACGTAGAAGACGTGCCAGTTGGGCGATGCCCGCGGGAGCACGCGCGGCAGGCGGAGCTTCCCAGCCTTCTCAAGCGGCGCCAGCTCCCGCAGGTACCTCCCGTAGATCTCCCCCCGCCTCCTCTTGATCTCCGGAGACTTCCGGATCTGTTCGATCGCAATCGCGCAGAGGGGGTCCGCAAGAACGAACGAGCTCCCGGGGCTCTGCCACAGGTACTTCTGCGCTTCCCCGCGAAGGAAACGCGACCGATCCGTCCCCTTCTCGCGGATCACTTCAGCGCGCAAGAAGAGCGCCTCGTCATTCGTGACAAAGATTCCCCCCTCTCCGCACGTCAGGTTCTTGGTCTCGTGCAGGCTGAAGCAGCCGATGTCTCCGAACGTGCCCAACGGCTTCCCGTCCCATGTCGCGCCGAAGACCTGCGCCGCGTCCTCCACGACAAACAGCCCCCGCCTGCGCGCAAGGTCGATGATCTCATCGATTCGGCACGGGAATCCGCCATAGTGCACAAGGACGATCCCCCGCGTGCGCTCCGTGATCCGCGTCTCGACGTCCGCCGGGTCCAGTCCCAGCGTCTCCTCCTCGATGTCCGCGAAGATCACCTTGGCTCCGCGTAGGACGATGGCGTTCGCGGCCGAAACGAACGCGAAGCTCGGACACACCACCTCGTCCCCGGGCCCGACCTCGAGCGCCAGCATCGCCGCCTCGAGCGCGTGTGTGCAGCTCGTCATCGCCAAGGCCCGCTTGACCCCCAGTGTCTCCTCCACGAGTCGCGCCAGCGCGGCCCCCGCCGGCCCCCCTCCTCCGATCCGCCCACTGCGCAGGCTCTCGACCGCCGCCCGCTCCTCTTCCGCGCCCAGCCAAGGTTTCTGAAGAGGGATGAACGATTCGTCCGAAGGCACCGGGCTCCCCTTTCCTGCAAGACGCTCGCCTGCTCAGGCCGTGGGGACGTACTCCACGACGTACGCCGCGACCTTCGTCAGCGCGAAGAGGACGAGGTGCGCGACGAAGGCGGCCCGCAGCGCCCGATGGCGGAACACGTCCGTGATTCCGATGGAGACAACCGCGACCAGTGCCCACATCGCGGGCATCGTGTAGCGCCAAAGCGGGTTCTGAATGAGCGTTGCCGCCCATGTCGCCGATAGGAAGATCACCGGCCCCGCGAGACACCTCCGCCGCTCCGGCGACCGCGCGATATCCCGCAGGACCGAAAACACCCCCGCGGCCGCCGCTAGCGAGAACGGCACCCCCCACTCGACTAGGAGCATGGGACCGAGGTTCCGGAGAGATACGCCCACCGACGAGCGTGCGGCGTAGACCCGTCCCGTGTGCGTCATCCGCGAGAACGCCCTTTGGAAAATCGGCTCGAGCGTGTGCTTCCACTGCGCCACCCCAGTCGGCGTATCCCAAAGCCAAAGCACGAGAGGCGCCGCGACCGCCGCCGCGCACGCAAGCATGATCGCCGCCGCCGCCACGCGGTTCCGAGCGCGAAGGCCCCGAAGCCCGAATAGCACAAGGAGTGTAGCCGCCCCTACCGAAATGAGCGCGGTATACTTGGACCAGAGCCCTGCGCCGAGGAACGCCCCCGCCAGCGCCGCCCGTGCCAACCCTTTCGCACCCCTCAGATCCGCTAAACACCACACCGCAAGCGTGACCCAGATCGCCACAAACGCGTCGCTCGACGCCTTCGAGAGCTCATAGACAACGAGCCCGGGCATAGCGAGGAGCAGTAGCGCCGAGGGCATCGGCGCCGATAGCTTGTAGGCCCGGATGGCCCCCGCCACCGCCGCAAGGAAAATGCACGCCACCACAAGTTGCGTCCATCGCGCCGCCCGCACCCCCGCTAGTTGCGCCCCCGGCGCAAGCGCCAGGAAATAGAGAGGCGGATGCTGTGATGTTCCCCACAATAGATACGAGCGCACGCTGGAGGTCGTCGGAACGTCCTTCCAGGCGTCAACAAAGCCGCCCAGCCCGTGCCGCGCGATGATATCCGTCACGACGAGGTTCCGCACCTCGTCCTCGTCGCCGTTGATGATCTTCTTGCCGTCGACGTGGAGTGCGGGTGCTTCCCGCATCTCCGCGAAATGGTTCGACCAGATGAGGTACATCCCGTTCTGGGCGGCCGGGAACGTGAGGTACATCGTCTCCGTGACGTACACGAACCCGGCGAGAAACGCCGCCGCGGCGAAGAAGAGGATCCACCTCGGCCTGCGCGCCGGCGCAGAAGCGGGCCGCCCTCGGACGATGAGCGCGCAGATGATCGGTATGACGCAGAAGAGAAGCGCCCACAGCACGAAGACCTCGGGGGGCCAGGGCGCACGCTCCTGACGGTGCGCCCTATGTCCAAGCGCCCTCATAATCCGGCCCGCGAGGTCCGTCGAACGAATCGCATAGTAGACGATCGAAGAGGACATCGAGAGCGCAAGGAGGAGAAGCTGCGCGACGAAGCTCCGGCGCCCCGTGCCTCTTGGCGGCCCGAATGAAGCGTCAGGCATGCGCGGGCTCGCCGCGGTTTCCTCGCCTTCACCCATCCCGCCTCCCGTTCCTTTCCGCGCCGCCCGAGGCCTCGATCCTACGCACACGATACAAAGTCTCGTCGATCAGCTTGCGATTGCTGGCGATGAGCTCCGCCACCAGCCCCAGCACGCCGAGTTGGAAACCCATCATGAGGAGCACCGCCGCAAGGATGAGCGACTGCACGTGTCCTGAGCCCGTCCCGGCGATGTAGAAGTACACGAACCGAACCCCGATCAGGAACCCCAAGCCGAACACGATCGCACCGAGGGTGAAGAAAAACTTGAGCGGCTCATACACCACGAAGATCCGCAGGATCGTCCCCGCCGACTGCGTCACGTACGACCACAGGCTCTTGACTAAGCGCGACGGCCGCGTCGACGGGTTCGTCCGCACGGGAACGGATGTGATCGCCAAGTTCTTCCGTCCCGCCTGGATGATCGTTTCGAGCGTGTAGGTGTAATTCGACAGCACCGTCAGCCGCAGCGCCGCGTCGCGCGAATGCGCCCGGAATCCGCTCGGCGCGTCGGGGATGTCGGTCCCGGACGCGCGCCGCACCACCCAGCTCCCGATCCATTGGAGCCGCTTCTTGAGCCACGAGAACTCCTCGTGCTTATCGATCGGCCGCTCCCCGACGACGATGTCGGCCGCCCCGTCCAAGATCGGTCCCACGAGGCGCTGGATGTCGGCCGCGCAGTACTGGTTGTCCGCATCCGTGTTCACGATAATGTCGGCCCCGACCCGCAGCGCCGCGTCCAGCCCCGCCTCGAACGCCCGCGCCAGCCCCCGGTTCTGGGGAAACCGTACGATATGCTGCACCCCCCACTCCCGGGCGACCTGCGCCGTGCGATCCGTCGAGCCGTCGTCGATTACGAGGTACTCGATCTCGCCCACGCCGGGGATCCGCTTCGGGAGCGCATCCAACGTTCCTCGAAGCGTCTTCTCTTCGTTGTAGCAGGGGATCTGGATAACGAGCTTCATGCGAATCCGCCTCCGTCCGAACGCTCAAGACGCGAGGCCCGTGCGTCATCCGGCATTCTATGAACCCGCGCTCGGGCTGTCAATCGGCCCTTCCTCTCGAAGCCGCTCTTCGCCGTGCGATCTCCTGCGCTAAGCCCTCGATCGTCTCCACCAAGTGATTCCACGAAAACTTCTCCCGCTCCGCTCGGATCGCCCGCGACATCGCTTCGCGGTCCGCCTTGCTAAAGAAGCGCGCGATCGCCAGCGCTAGCGCTTCCGAGTCGCACTGCGGCACCAGGTACCCCGTGCGCCCGTCCCGCACCACCTCCGTGAAGCAGCCGACCGATGTCGCCACCACGGGCCTCTCGAACGCGTACGCCACCTGCACCACCCCGCTGCCCGTGGCGCTGCGGTAGGGCAACGCCACCAGGTCAGCCGCGGCGAAATACAGCTCCACGTCCTCGTTCGGCACGTACTCCCCAACGATTCGCACCCGCCCCCCGATCCCAAGCTGCTCGATCAGCTTCTCATACTTCTCCCGCGGCTCCCAGAACTCCCCCACCACCAGCGCCGTCACCTCCGTGCTCTCCAGCACCCGCGGCATCGCTCGGAGCAGGTACTCCAGCCCCTTGTACGGGCGCACGATCCCGAAAAAGAGGACCACGTTCCCCTCGACCCCCAAGCGCCCGCGCGCCTCCTCCCGCGTAAGTCCCGCCGCCCGGAAAAACTCGAAGCTGGGGTGGATCGCGTGTCGGATCGCCCGCCCGGGGAACATCCGCCGAAGGTTCGCCTCGTCTTGTGCGCTGTGCACGATGAATCCCCGCCCCGTCGCTAACGCCGCCTTCGTAAGCGCCCGCGACAAAGCGCTGTCCTCGTGCGCCACCACGTT